>JACQVV010000516.1 GCA_016209595.1 Planctomycetota bacterium | reverse complement strand
GCTCTGGAGTCCGTCGCGGCCGGCGCCAGCCAGGGCGCCATGAAGACCACCCTCGTCGCCGACGTCCACACCGACCAGAACACCGACCGGTGCCTGGAGGAGGGGACCGGGGCGCTCGAACTCCTCGTCGTCCTCGCCCCGCGCGCCGACGGGACCTTCTTCGTCGCCGCCGGCCCCGCGTTCTCGTACTAGGAGTTCGGCCACCCCCTCTCCTCGCGCCTCACCGACAGCGAGTGGCGGAAGCTCCTCGCCTCCGACAAGGCGCCCGCCCGACCCGCGTGGACAGCATCGTACCGAGGCGAGTGAGAGCACGGTGCCCGAGCTCCGGGGGTCTGCTACAGTGCGAGAAAGTCATCCACCGAGAGCCCGGTAGCACGCAGGATGGCTCGCACCGTTCCCTCGGGCAGTTCCCCGCCGTGGTGAGGTATCGTCGTCCGGGCGCGTGTCCCCGGGTTCCGCCAGATCTCGTGGCTCCTTTCGCCTGCCGATCGAAGACGAAGCCCGCCTGTCGCAGACGCCGAACAACCTCGCGGTACGTGAACCCCGCAAGCCTGCCCACTATTAGGGCAGCCCGACGGGGACCTGAACCTCCACGGGACCCGAGGCGAGCGCGGAGACTCCGAGGGGCAACGGATCTCCGTGTTCCGCGTAGGAGTCCAGAATCTTCCGCGCCACGTCCTGGGCGATCTCCACGGTTTCCGCCAGGGTCCGACCCTGAGCCACGAGGCCCGGCAACACGTCCGACGTCGCCAGGAACCCCCCCTCCGCCAGTGGTTCGATCTGGAGGCGCAAGAGCATCTCGTTCATGTCGGACTCCTCGCTCGCCGGGCCCAGGCAGCCATCCTCCTGGACCACCCCCATTCTAAGCCCTCGGCGTCATCTCGCGCGAAGTAGATCGCCCCCCGTTCGCTGCAATCACCTTCGCCTCGCGTATCAGCTCCCGGGCAAGTGAACGCGACAGGTCCTCGTCGATGAGGAAGCGGGGCATCTACTTCACGGCGCGGATCTCTTCGCCCTCAAGCGTCTTCGCCGCGTAGGCCAGCGCGGCCAGGATATCCTCCCGCGTCACCCCGTATTCGTCCGCGATCTCCGCGAACGTCATGCCGCCCGCGAGCTGTCCAACGACGAGGTCGACGGGGACGCGCGTGCCGCGGATAACCGGTTTTCCGAAGCGGACGTTCTCGTCGACGACGATCCTGGGGGCGATCTCCTGGGCCATGTCTTGTCTCGCTTCACGTGGCGGGATTCCGAAGCGATTCTACGGGGGGAAGGGACCGTCTCTACAAGAAAGGGGAGAATCTCGTCTTCGGGATCACAAAAGCCTCGTCAAGGACCGGGGCATATCTACTCCGGCTCCGCGAGAGCCGCGGAGCGTGCATCGGCGGCGAGGAGCTCCGCGTAGGCGGGAGAGGCGCCGAGAAGCTCCTCGTGCGTGCCGGCCGCGACAATCCGGCCCCGGTCGAGGAAGAGGACGCGCGTCGCGCGGCGGACCGTGGCGAGGCGATGCGTCGCGACGAGCGTGAACGTGTCGGGGAATTCGCGGTCGAGGGCCCCCCAGAAGAGTTCCTCGCTCCGGGCGTCGAGGGCTGCGGTCGAGTCGTCGAGGAGGAGGGCGTCCGGGCGGCGCGCGAGCGCCCGCGCGATCGCCACGCGCTGGCGCTGTCCGCCGGAGAGGAGGCTCCCCTTGTCGCCCAGGATGGTGTCCGCGCCCCGTTCGAGCCGGGGGAGGTCGCTTGCGAGCTGCGCGGCCTGGATCGCGCGATCGACGGCTTCGGAGGCGGCGCGACCGAGTCCGACGTTCTCGCGGATCGACTCCGAGAAGAGGAGCGAGTCCTGCGGGACGTAGCCCAGCCGCTCGCGGAACGTACGCCAGCCGGCCTCGCCGGCGATGGGGCATCCCCCGGCGATGATCTGTCCGTGGGCGAGGGGGACCAGCCCCACCAGCGCCTTGAGGAGCGTCGACTTCCCGCTCCCGATCGCGCCGACGATCGCGAGGCGTTCCCCGCGCCGGATCGAGATCGAGATCTCGTCGAGCGCCGGCGACTGCGCGCCCTCGTAGATCACCGTGGCGCGGTCGAGGGCGATCCGGTCGATCGGCGCCGCGACGCAACCTTGGGCGGCTCCGGGGATGTCGTCTTTCCGCCCCGCGGCCGCGCCGGGAGCGCCGAACCGGCGGAGCTCCTCGACCCGCTCCGCGGAGACGAAGGCCTGTCGCGCCGTGACGAGGAGCGCGGGTAGGTCCTGCATGGGGTAGACGAGGATGTCAAGGTAGAGATAGAAGGCATAGAGGGTGCCGAGCGGGAGGCGCCCCCGCGCGACGAGCCAGCCGCCGAAGGCGATCGTCACGACCTGCCCGGCGCGGGCCGCGAGCGCCTGGCCGCTCCCGAAGAGGGCCTGGAGCCGCGCCACCGCGAGCTGGACGGGCGCCCGCTCCGCGAGCACGGCGGCGAGCTTCCGCCGCTGCCCTTCTTCCGCCGCGAAGGCCTTGACGATGCGGATGCCGGAGAAGGCCGCCTCGAGGAGGTCGTTCGTGCGCGAGATCGCCGCCTGCTGCGCCTCGACCTTATCGGTGAGACGGCGCCGGACGAGGTAGAAGAGGTAGAGCATCACGGGGAGCGGCGCGACGGAGAGGGCCGCCAGGCGCGGTTCCAGGACGAGCATCGCCGCGAGCGAGAAGAGGAGCCGTGCCGCCGAGTCGATCGCGCGGAAGATCCCGGAGCAGCAGAACCACGCGAGACGCGGGTACTCGCCGATGTCGTCGGTGAGCCGGGTCACGACGTCCCCGGTCCGGAAGGCGCGCTGGAACCGGTAGTCTTTCTCCAGGATCCGGTCGAAGGTCTCGGACCGGAGGTCCGACTCGATCCTAAGGTTCATCCAGGCCCGGAAACCCGGATAGAAGCCCGCCACGAACCGCCCCGCGAGGACGAGCGCGAGCACGAGGAACAGGCTCCCCAGGCTCGCCTCTCCTCCCGCGTCGTCGCTCCGGCCCCTCCACTCGGGCTGCTCGCCGGCTCCGCCGGCTCGCGACGCCCTCGCTTCGGGCGGGGGCGGCCTCGGACGATTCACCGGATCGTCCTCGGCCGCCCGTTCGGCGGACATCCTGTCCGCCTCACCCCTGGCCTCCGCTCCTCCCCGAGGGGGCTTCGCCCCCTCGGCCTCCCCCCAGCCGTCCTGGCGACCGGGGGGGAGTGCCTCCCCCCCGGACCCCCTCTCGCCGCCTGCGGCGGCGCGAAGAGCCCTCTCGACCCCGTCGATCACCTGCTTCAGCGCCAGCGGATAGGC
>JACQVV010000527.1 GCA_016209595.1 Planctomycetota bacterium | reverse complement strand
GGCAGGAACAAGAAGAAGAAGGAAAATGCGGCGCAGCGGGCGCGGAGGAGGACGCGGGCCGGCCCTCCTCGGACGCGGTGGAGATCGGGCGGGAGTGCCTGACCCATCCCGGGGCCCTTCTGGGAACGGTGCCCTACATGTCGCCGGAGCAGGCGAGCGGGGATCGCGACGCCGTCGATGCGACTGCCGACCTCTGGGCGCTGGGTGTGATCCTCTACGAGACGATCGCCGGGAGGCGGCCGTTCGTGGGAAATCGGGCCTCGGAGGTCCTTGCCGCGATCCAGAAAGCGCGGCCGGCCGCTCCCTCGCGAGGGACGAGATCCTGCCCACCGGAGCTCTCGGCCATCGCGATCCGGTGCCTCGCCGCCGAGAAGAAGGATCGCTACCCGAGCGCAAGGCACTTCCGGGAGGATCTGGAGAGATATCTCGAAGGACGCCCGGTTTCCACCGCGCGGTACACGCCTTTCCAGCGTGCGGCGAAGTGGATCGGCCGCCACCGGGAGGCCTCCCTCGCCGCCGGACTCGCGGGCGCGCTCCTTCTCGCCCTGGTCGCACTCGGCGCGTGGCGGCTCGCCCTGCGGCGGGAGGAGGCGGAGTTGGAACGGGAAGCCGCGGAGCAGGCAAGGCGGGAGACCGAGGCGCTGCTTCTGGCCGAAGAGCGCCGGCGGGAGGCGCTCGTGTTCCTTGAAAGAGGCCGCGGCGGCGTGGACCACGCCGACCGGTATCTGTACAGTCCGAAGGCCCGACGCGAAGAACTCGTCGCAATGGTGGGCGCGAGCCTTCCCTTCATCCGGGCAGGGATCGAGAGGTCTCCCGATCTCGCGCTCGGATACCATCTCCTTGGTCGCGCCCACGAGCTCCTGGGTTCCCACGACGAGGCGGACGGAGCCTGGACCCGCGCCATCCAGATCGATCCCGATTTCGCCCCGGCCCGTTTCCATCGGGCACGCTCCCTCCTCTCTCGCGCGTACCTCGCCGCGCTCTCGTACGATGGCGGGAAGAATCGGACGTACCGGGACCTCGTGCTGCGCGCCGCCGAGGAACTCCGCGCCGCGACGGCGAGAGGGAAGGACTGGGAGGACGAGATCGAACGCCTCGTCGCCGAGGGGATGCTCGCCCTCTTCGATGAGACGGACCCGGATGCCGTGCGCCGGATCGCCGAGGAAGGCGTCCGCCGTTTCGAGGGGCATCCGGGGGAGGAGGAGTTCTACTTGCTCCTGGGACTCTCCTCCTCGGGCAAGACCCGCGTCGAGCACCTCGACCGCGCGGTCGCCCTTCGTCCCACGCACCTCCTCGCGCGCTTCGTGCGCGCGGTCGAACGCCGGCATCTCGGCGATCCGTCCGGCGCGATCGAGGACTACGGCGAGATCCTGCGCTTCCACTCCGACTTCGCCGCCGCCTACCACAACCGCGCGGTCGTACGGGAGATGGACCTGAAAGACCGAAAGGGAGCCATCGAGGACTACACGCGCGCCATCGAGCTCGATCCGGCGCGCGCGGCCAACTCGCTCGTGGGGCGGGCGAACGCCCGCCGGGAGATGGGTTCCCTCGACGAGGCCATCGCGGACTACGACGAGGCGATCCGCCTCGACCCCCGGATCCGGAGCGGGCATGCCGGGCGGAGCGTCGCGCGATACCGGAAAGGGGACTTCGAGGGGGCGATGGAAGACGCCACGAAGGCGATCGAGATCGATCCGGAGGATTTCCACGCCTTCGCCAACCGAGGGAATGCGCTCCGGGAGCTCGGGAGGCTCGCCGAGTCGGTCCAGGACCACCGGCGGGCCCTCGAGATCGAACCGCGGGCCGTGACGGCCCTGATCGGGCTCGGGAACGCGCTCATGGACGGGGGGGACCATCGCGGCGCGGTCGAGGCGTACGATCGCGCGCTCGCGGCGGACCCCGATTCGGCACTCGCCCACGCGAACCGCGGCGGGGCGCGAGAACTCCTCGAGGATCTCGACGGGGCGCTGGCCGACTACACACGGGCGCTCGAGCTCGATCCCCTCGATGCGGGGACGTGGGCGAACCAGGGCGGCGTGCGACTCCGGAAGAACGACGCGACCGGCGCTCTCCCGGACTTCGAGCGCGCGATCGTGCTCGATTCACGGTCTTGGAACGCGTGGCTCGGCAAGGCGCTCGCGCTCGCCGCGCTGGGACGCCGGGACGAATCCCGCCGCGCGTTCGATCGCGCGAGCGAGCTCGCCCCTCCGGACGGCAAGGAGATGGTCGCGGCCGGGAGGAAGGGAGTCCTCGGGGAGTAGTTGCGCTAACCGGCCAAGAATCTTGAACAACCGAGCAGGCTGGCGCGCGTGAGACGTCGAACGTCGAACGCTGAACGTCCAACGTCGAAGTTCGACGTTTGACGTTCGAAGTTCCCCTTCTCCGAGAGGACTTCAGGGCGTGATGGGGATCTCCCTCGGAACGGGAGTCCCCGCGCCGAAATACCGGGTCGCCTCGCCGGCGAGCCGCAGATACCAGTCGGCGGGGAGGTTTCTTCCGTCGGCGTCGAGCGAGAGGAACTGGCCCTGGACCGGGATCTCGCGACGTGCCGGCGCGATCCGGAACATCGCCGTCCCCTCGTCCACCTCGTCGAACATGGCACCGAAGAGCATCCTCACGTTCGAGGCAGAGGCGTTGTAGACCTGGCGCCACCAGAAGCGACCCCCCTGGCGCGGGATCTGGTTCAGGGGTCCGCCCATCAGGTTGGCCCACGAAAATCCCGGAAAGACCACGGGCATGTATTCGATCCCGCGAGCTGCCGTCTCGGCCAGATCGGGCTGGATGTAGCGGCGGGCATAGTCGTCCGCTCCGTTCTCGTCCACGTACCGGCCGACCGTCCAGGGCGAGAGCACCTCCCAGGAGCGATAGACCCGCGCCCAGTCGGGGTCGGGCTTCGAGTCGCCGGAGAGCGTGCGCCAGTCCCCGGGGACTCCGCCCAGGATCGTCGCCCGGTAGCGCTCCGGGGCGCTGTTCTTGAACCAGTCGATGAGCTCGAGCGCCATGGCAGGCGTGCCGGGACGATCGGCGTACCCCAGCCCCCAGACGGCGACGAAGGGCTTTCCCTTGTGGCGGAGGTATCGGTCGCTCCCCGTGACGTTCTTCTGGTCGACGAGGAACATCCAGTCCTTCTTGAGGGTTTCCAGGAGCGTCGCCTCCTGCTGCCCGGAGATGTCGTACATGATCGCGAAGACGCGACCGTGGGCCTCGGCGCCCTCGCGGACGTTGTCGAGCACATGGTTTCGCAGTTCGAAGAACCTCGGGTCGGAGAGCTCGCTTGAGAACCGCTGGAGGAGGACCCCGTCGAGGCCGTTCTCCTTCATCCACCGGAAGTGCCGCACGACGGTCTTCTTGACGTGGGCGGAATAGACGACCGCGGGCCTCCCGTCGGGGAGCGTCATGTTCGTGGGGAAGAGCTCGTCGGGATCGAGTTGGGACACGTCCGGCCAGCAGTCGATGGTCGCGTGCGCCTCATCGGGGACGCCGTCCCGGAACCAGTGGACCCATCCCCCTACGGGAGAGCCGTCTCCGGGGCAGGCGAACCAGCCCTGGTAGCCGAAGAGGATCTTCTTATCGAGCGTGGTCGCGTCCACGACGGCGGCCGGCGGGGGGGCGGGCGGAGGAGGCGGCGGGGGTGGCGGCTGACCAGGCTTGCACGAGGTCGAGAGGAGGAGGGCGAGGAGGACCGCCAGCGGCAGGCGCCGATATCCCATGTTCGAGTCTCCTTTTCCTTGACAGAGGCACGTCCCGCGAATGGGTGTTCGCGGGACGGGCCGAACGCGCGCACGACGGGAATTGCTACCGATATTGACCCTTGATGACGAACGCCTCCGCGCCCGAGAGCTCGAATCGCTGTCCGGCCGAGAGCGAGTAGCTCGCGACCTTGTTCCCGGACATGGGCTCGTAGACGTCGAAGTCGGCGTTGCGGCGGGGCTCCATGACGATCTTGTTCCGGACGCCGAGGGGGAAGACGAAGAACTCGTTCCCGTTCACGTCACCGTACGCGCGAACCGCGCCGCCCTGCGCTCCGGACCCGTGGTCGGGCCACATCGAGTCGGGGACGAGGTTCCCGCCCGCGTCGATGGCGTAGCAGCGGAACGGGGAGTCCGCCCAGTGAGCGTTCTTCCGCGTCCACGAGGCGAGGTCGCCGGGGACGAGGCCTTTCGGGACGGCGAACGCGCCCACGCCCGGCATGTTCGCGATGTCGAGGTCGCCACGCACGCCCGCCCGCGAGTGGAAGACGTACATCGGGATGTTCGAGACATGGGTCGCGATCATGGCGGCCACGAGGCGCACGGGCTCGTTCTCGCTTGCGACGGAGGAGCCCGGACCGATCGGCTCGTTGTTCGAGCCGACAGGCACCCGGGGTTGGCGGTAGGCGTGCTCCCACGGCTGGCGCACCGGCCGCCACGGGCCCTCGGTCTTCGTGGTGTCCCGGTCGAAGTGGATCGTGGCGATGTCGGCGACGCCGCCGTCGTACACGTCGAAGACGTCCTGGTCCGCGCCCCCCGCCGGGGCCGAGGCCGCGACCAGGATATCCGTGCGGTCCTTCATGTATCGCGAGAGGTCGCGGAGCTCCGCGAGCCCGCTCGGGCCCGAGAACCCGTTCTGCCAGTACTCGTTGGCGATCTCGAAGTGGATGATCTTCTGCTCGCGCCCTCTAGAGATGTTGAGGAAGAGATCCGCGAGCGCGACGCGGTCCGAAGTCCGCGGGATGTTCTTCTGACCGTCTCCGATCAAGGTCCACTCGACGCGAAGGCCGTACGTGTCGTAGGCGAGGTCCGTGAGGCCGGCGATGACGCTCGCGTAGTCGGACCAGCGCCAGTCGATCTCGCGGCCGTCCCAGTAGTCGGGTCCGTTCGGGTCGCCGACGACTCCCAGCGCGCGGAAGTAGTCGAAGCCGTTCTTCGAGAGGACCTGGAGCGCCGCCTCGAGCCTGGGCCGGTCGAACTTGTAGCCCCAAGCGGCCCAGAAGAGCGTCGCGCCGAGGGCGTTGAATTTGCCCTGGTCGTCCTCCAGCGAGTTTGCCGAGAGCCGGACGCGCCCGGTCCGCCGCACCTGCGGCCCCGGCTGGGGCGCGGGATCCACGCGCACGTCACGGCTGGCGGAATCGCCGAACCAGGTCACGCCTTCATGGACCATGCGCCAAGAAGGCTTGTACGTTCCGTCCTGCGCGGGCCCGCGGATCCTGAAGTTGAAGGTGTACGTGCCGCCGGGCGGGATGGAATCTCCCTGATTCAGCCACACGCGCCCCGGATCGTGGTTTGCCATGAACTTGTAGGCGTCGCCCGAGGAGTCGCCCTCGACTCCGAGCTTGTAGTCCGGGTAGGTCCAGGTCGTCCCTC
>JACQVV010000514.1 GCA_016209595.1 Planctomycetota bacterium | reverse complement strand
GGATCGCCTCGAGCATGGTGAATCGGGTCTCCTTCCCCTCGGGATGCGCCTGGACGAGGCTGTGCGCCACGAGCAGCTCCAGAGCGTCGACGGGGTTCGGCTCGACCCCCGGCGGCGCGGTGCCGAGCGCCTCCGCCGCGGCGAGATCGAACCCGCCAAGACAGACGGCCAGACGGCGGACCAGCCGCGCGAAGCACCTCGGGGCGAAATAGCGGATATCGGCCGCCGAAGGGTGGTCGATCGCGGCGAGCTCCTCGATGATTCCCTTGCGCGCGCCGGGATCGGTGGACTTGATGTAGCGCGCGAGCAAGTCGTCGGCCAGTCGTTCTTCGGCGCCCGAGAGCCGGACGGGCCGCTCGACCTCTTGCCTCTCCTGGGCAGGGGCGGGTAGCGCCGCGAGGATGCCGAGCAGACAAACCGAAGCGACAAGATGAAGATGCAGCGAGCGCATCAGACTTCTCCCCGGGGCTTGTTCTCCGTGCCCAAGAACGTACGCTCGCGTGTCCAATCACCGCAAGGACCGGCCAAGAGCCCCGTCTGCACCTCGGGTGGCCGGTAGCCGGACGCTACGTCCACTCGTGCACTGTCAGTCCGGGGACCCGGCGGAAATGCCGGGCGTTCCCGGTCACGATTTTGTCCCCTCGAGAGAGCGCGGTGCAGGCGATGAGAAGATCGGAGGTCGGGAGCCTCTTTCCGCCGGCGCGGAGGCGCGCGTCGATCTCGCCGAAGATCCGCATGACCGGCAGCTGGATGTCCACGACGGGGAGCGCGGACAGAAGGGTCTCGACGAACTCCTCCCGGCGCGCGCGGCGAGCGGGGGTCCCGGCGCGCCAGCAACCGTGGAACAGCTCGCCGGCGCTCATCGCCGAGATCGCGAGCTCGACATCCCCCAGGCGATCGACGATCTCGGCCACGAGCCGCTCGGGCGTGAGCCCGTGCCGCTCGGCGTGGATCAGCAGCGTGGAATCGATCAGGAGCCCCACGCCGGGCGGTCTTCGACTGGTTCTTCCGCCAGGACCCTTGAGAGGTCCGTGCCAAAGTCCTCATCGAGAAGGACGGGAGATCGCGCGCGGAGGAGCTCCACGCACTCGGAGGCCGTGCGGCCGCGAACCGGAGGCGGGGCGATCAGGCAGACGTCCCGGCCACGGCGGTGGACAAGGAACCGGCGACCCGCCTCGACCTGATCGAGCAGCCGCGAGAAGGAGCGACTCGCCTCCGTGGCTGACAAGCGCATCTCACGGTTGTCTGATTTCCTTCTCATCAATCAGATTCTACTCCCCGACGGCTCGAGAGTCCAGGATTCCTGGGAATCGCAGGGGCCGGGCCTACGCTCCGCTCTCCGCCCACTCCATCATCCTGGGCCGGTTCGCGTCGTCGGCCCACATCTTGAGGATCTGGGCGATGGTCGTGCGGGCCTTGGAGGCGGAGCGGTAGCGGAGCCGGTTCTCCTGGTCCCGGACGAGGACCCTCAGGCCCTCCAGGCGGTCGAAGGCCGCGGCCACGAGGGCGGAGTCGAGTTCCGTGGCGGCGGCGGCGCGATCGGGGTCGACCTCGCCCCGCTCCTTCGCGAGATGAGGGAGGAGGGTCATGCGCTTGGGATTGGGGGCGAGGTAGCGGATGCAGAGATTGACGCGCTCGATCTTCCGTCTCGCCTCCTCCTCGGGGTTCGCGGCGGAGCCCTCGGCGAGGATCTGATCGCGCTCGAAGGCGATCATCTGCATGGTGGTCAGGGGGACGCGGTGCGAGGGGCGTGGGAGGGCGGGAGACAGGGACTTGACGCCCTCCTCGACCGAAGGGCAGATGGAAGAGAACTGGTCGAGCTCCATCAACCCCAGGATCACTTCGAGGTTGTCCGGGAGGTTGGCGAGCGCGAGGCTTCCGCCGGCATCGTTCGCCTTGTGGTGAGCGCGGACGAGGTCCTCCAGGTCGTCGCCGCGGAGGCCCCGGGCGCGGGAGAAGTCCACGCGGACGCTCTTCGAAGCGACGAGGGCGCCGCCGACCGCGGGCAGGAAGTCGCGGTTCACCTTGCCGTCGATCGCGAGGATCGAAACGCCGTCCCGCTGCGTGAGAGGACGCGAGGGAGACCGAGGAGAGGCTGGGCCCCGAGAAGGAGGCCTACAACGCCTTCGTCCAGGAGGAGCTCCTTGCCGTCGCCGCGAACGCGAGGTTTCGAGAGCTCCCTCCGCG
>JACQVV010000513.1 GCA_016209595.1 Planctomycetota bacterium | reverse complement strand
GTGTGCGGGGGCTCGTCCTGTCGGGGGGCGCCGCCTTCTTCGCCGCGGGGGAGCGCGTCTTCGAACTTGCGCCCGGAAGCGACCGGCCGCGGTCTGTCGCGCGCCTCTCGGGGGAAGTCACCGCGCTCGCGGCGGGTTGTGGACTCCTGGCCGCCGGGACGCGGGCGGGACAGATCGCGCTTATCAAGGGAGGCAGGGAAGACAGAGGAGACGGAGGAGCCCGAGAAGAACCCAGGACAATCTACGCCGGGCGTGGTCCGGTCCTGGGGCTCGCCATCGCCGGCTGGAACGGATCGCCTCGCGTCCTCGCCGGCGATCTCTCGCCGCGCGTCGCGGCTTTCGATACGGATGGCGCGCTCCTCGAGTCCTACCCCGCGGCGTCGCCCTTGGGCCTCGTAGCCGCAGGTTGCCGAGGGGTCTGGGCGCTCTCCGCGGACCGCCGAGTCCTCCAGACGTGGGAAAGCCCGGAAAGCTCCCCCACGAGTTGGACGTCCGGGCGAGCGATCTCCGATCTCGCGGCGCTCCAGGGATCCCACCTCCCCCGACAGAAAAAGTCTTGCCCCGCGGGGGCGTGAGAACATAAGATTTGCCTGAATTGAACGGTCTCACCGTACCCCGGGTGGAAGAGGGCAGTCGATGGTCGAGACGGTCAAGCGTGAAGTCGAGTTCCTGAACGAGAGCGCGTCTCTTTTCGAGATTCGCACCTTCGTGAAGGAGGTCTTCGAGACCGCGGAGATCGGGTCGGAGCTCGCGAAGCTCGTGGTTCTCGCGGTGGACGAGGCGGTGACCAGCATCGTCCGGTACGCGTCGGAGGAGCACCGGCAGGGGTTTATCTCGATCGGAATCGACATCGACGACGTCCGGATTCGCGTCGCGGTCAACGACTCGTCGAACCTCTTCGACCCGGGTGTCTTCACGCGGGAAGAGCTCCGCAACTTCATCGAGGGGCGGCGGAACCTGGAGATGGGGATCTTCCTCATCCGCCAGATCATGGACGAGGTGCAGTACGTCTACCGGAAGGGCTTCGAGAACCAGCTCATCCTCATCAAGTTCCTGTACTGACCATCCGCCTTCCGCTCCGGGGGACTTGCTAGAACCGTGAGCGAGCCCGTGGTCCTCGAGGGGACGATCGAGGCGGTTCTCTACGTCGGTCCCGGCGATCACTACGCGGTGCTCCGGCTCGCCGTGGACGGCGCCGTGGATACCGTGACCGTCGTCGGAAACGTCCCGCAGCCTCGCCCGGGGGAGCGGATCGAGGTCGAAGGAGCCTGGACCCATCACCCGCGCTACGGCCGGCAGCTTCGGGTCCTGAAATACCGGCTGCTCCTCCCGGCCACTGTCCACGGGATCGAGGAGTACCTCGCGAGCGGGAACGTCCCGGGGATCGGGGAGGAAATGGCACGCCGCCTGGTCGAGCGCTTCGGCGAGGAGACGCTCCGGGTGATCGACCAGGAGCCGGAGAGGCTCCGCGAGGTGCCGGGGATCGGGAAGAAGCGCGTCGCGTCGATCGTCAAGGCCTGGCGGGAACAGGCGGCCGTGCGCGAGACGCTCGTCTTTTTTCAGGGGTTCGGGCTCACCCCCCGGCTCGCCCTTCTCATCCACGCCCGCTACGGCGAGGACTCGATCGGAGTCGTCCGCGAGAACCCCTACCGCCTGTCCGCCGAGGTCCTCGGGATCGGCTTCAAGACGGCGGACGAGATCGCGCAGAAGATGGGCGTCGCCCCGGACTCGCCGCTCCGCGCGGAGGCGGGCATCCGCCATGTCCTGGCCGAGGCCGAGCGCCAGGGGCACTGCTACCTGCCGGCGGAGGAACTCGTCGCGAACGCGGCCGAGCTCCTCCAGATCCCGCCGGAGCGCCTCGCCGAGGCCCTGGAGAAGAACGTACGCGAGGAGCGGCTGATCCGCGAGGACGGCGTCGAGGGCGCGCCCGTCTACCTCCCTCCCTTCCACACCGCGGAAAGGGTGGTCGCCCGGCGCCTGGCGATCCTCGCGGGAACGCCCGGGCCTCTGGCGGGGGCGCGGTTCTCCGACGAGCGCGTCGCGCGCACTCTCGACCGCGGCATCGAGCTCTCCGACGAGCAGCGGGACGCGATCCGGCTCGCCCTGGAGAACAAGGTCGCGATCATCACGGGCGGCCCCGGCGTGGGCAAGACGACGATCGTCCGGAACCTGATCCAGTTCTACCTCGACCTCGGACACCCCATCGCGCTCGCCGCGCCGACCGGCAGGGCCGCCAAGCGCCTCACCGAGTCGACGGGCGAGGCCGCCTCGACGATCCACCGGCTGCTGAAGTTCATCCCGCGCGAGGGGCGCTTCGAGCACGATCAGCACGATCCCCTCCCCTTCTCGCTCGTCCTGGTGGACGAGGCCTCGATGCTCGACGCCCGTCTCGCCTACCACCTGATCCAGGCGGTTCCCGCGGACGCCTCGCTCGTCCTCGTGGGGGACGTCGATCAGCTCCCGTCCGTGGGCGCGGGGAACGTGCTCGCCGATCTCATCGGCTCGGGGAAGGTCCCCACCGCGCGGCTCCGCCACGTCTTCCGCCAGGAAAACGAGGAGCGGAGCCTCATCGTCGAGAACGCGCACCGGATCAACCAGGGCGAGTTCCCCGTCTCCCCTTCGCCCTCGGATTCTCAGACCTACGATTACTACTTCGTGCGCCGGGAGGACCCCGAGGAGGCCGCGCAGACCGTCCTTGAGCTCGTCCAGAACCGGATTCCCTCCCGCTTCGGCCTCGACCCGGTGGACGACATCCAGGTCATCACGCCGATGCACCGCGGAGAGGTCGGCACCCAGCGCCTGAACGAGCTCCTCCAGGAGGCATTGAACCCCGCCGGCGAGGAATTCCGCACGCCGGGCGGGCGGTTCCGCGAGGGGGACAAGGTCATGCAGACTGCGAACGACTACGAGTAGGAGGTCTTCAACGGCGACTTCGGACGGTTCGAGGGGTTCGACCATGAGACCCTCGTGACGAAGGTGTAGTTCGACGGCCGCAGCGTCGAGTACAAGTCGAGCGAGCTCGCCGCCCTCACGCTCTCCTACTGCGTCACCGTCCACAAGGCCCAGGGGAGCGAGTACCCCGCCGTGGTCATGCCGCTCCTCACCCAACACTACCTCCTCCTCCAGCGGAATCTTCTCTACACCGGGATCACCCGCGGCAAGCGCCTGGTCGTCCTGGTCGGGGACCCGCGGGCCGTGGGCCTCGCGATCAAGAACGACCGCCCGCAGCGCCGCTACACCCGTCTCAGGGACCGGATCGTCCGCGAGTTCGAGGGGAGGTAGTGGCGCGTTGCCGGGAAGGCCGGATTCTCTTACGATGACCCTGCTCCCCGTCCCGCTCACAGGAGACGAGCCATGCAGAACCTGATCGGCAGTCTGTTCCTCGCGGTCGCCGTGCTCCTCCTCGGCTTCCCCGGCGGGACGGCCGTCCTTGCCGACGAGCCGATCACGTACCAGGAACTCGCGAACGCCAGGAGCGAGTACCAGGGGAAGACCGTCCGCTTCACGGGGCTCTTCTCGAAGACGAACCCGAGCGTCGACCCCCGTCTCGCCGCGCGAGGGATCACCGACAAGTCGCACGTGGCGATCGACACGCCCTACCGGCCCCTGTCGGAGGGGGGAAGCCTTCTCCTCCTCGCGCCGAAGTCGAATGCCCGGCTGATCGAGGTGATCCAGGCGCTCCGGCCGCGCCAGGAGGTCGTCTTCACGGGGCGCGTGCTGTCGCTCACCGCGGATAGCGGCGCCCTCTTCTACTATGTGCTCCTCTCAGGCGTCGAGGTCCCGGCCCCCGAGGAAAACGAGGACGAGGGCTCCGGCGAGCCGGAGGAGCCTCCCGCGACGGGCGGATCGAACGGAAAGAAGCCGGACGAATACGTCGCGGTCGAGCCGGGCGAACTCGCCGAACGCGCCGCCGACCTCGGTGACCGCAAGATTCGGATCGTCCTCCCGTTCGGTGGCGCCGGGCGGCGGGCCCCCGCCTGGGCCTACCGGCTCGGAGGGCTCGGACCCGAGGACTCGATCGTCGTCCAGGGGCTCCCGGCGTTCGCGGTCCTCGTCCCCCGTTCGAATGCGGCCGCCGTAGAGCAACTCGAAGGCGCGGAGCGAGGGACGCGCTTCGCGTTCTCTGGAACCTGCCGGGTGGAGCCGTACAACCGCGCGACCCGAGTTCTTCTCCTGGTCGAGAAGGTCGAGCCGGCGGGCGAGTGAGCGCGTGACCAGATGAACGAGGGGAAGCGGGAGGAGCACGGGGAACCGCCGACCCGAATCGACGAGGACAGCCCGAGCGCGGCGATCGATCCACGCTATCTCGAGGACGGCGAGAACACCCTCGACGAATCGAAGCGCGCGGCGCGGATTCTCGCCCCTTGTCCCCTCCCCGGACCGGGCCGCCGGATCGGGAACTACGAGATCACGGGCGAGATCGGGCGCGGGGGGATGGGGATCGTCTACCGCGCCCGGCAGGCCGGGCTCGACCGCGACGTCGCGCTCAAGGTCCTGCTAGCGGGACGCGACGCCTCCCCCGACGAGATCGCGCGCTTCCGCCGCGAGGCGCGGGCGGCGGCGAAGGTCCATCACGACCATCTTCTCGCGGTGCATGATGTCGGACAGGATGGGGATTACCACTACTTCTCCATGGAGCTCGTGGAGGGGCCGTCGCTCGCGGCCCTCGTCCGGGAGTCGGGACCCCTCTCCCCGCGCCGCGCGGCGACGCTGCTGCGGGACGCGGCGCGCGGGGTCGCGGCGGCGCACGCGGCGGGGGTGATCCACCGCGATCTCAAGCCATCCAACATCCTGGTCGCCCCGGACGACCGGGCGAAAGTGGCCGACTTCGGACTCGCCAAGGGCGTCGAGGGAGACCCTACGCTACGGACCCAGAGCCAGGCCGTCCTGGGGACCCCCGTCTACATGCCGCCCGAGCAGGCCGACGCGCGGTTCGACGAGATGGGGCCCTGGAGCGACGTCTACTCCCTGGGCGCGACGCTGTACGAGGCGCTGGCCGGGTGCCCTCCCTACGATTCGCAGGGCACCCCGGTCCAGGTCCTGGCGAGGCTCGCGACGAGAGACCCGGTGCCGCTCTCGCGGGTCGTGCCGGGGACCCCCCGGGACCTCGACACGATCGTCCAAGTGGCGATGGAGCGCGCCCCGGCACGCCGCTACTCTCACGCGGGGGCCCTCGCCGAGGACCTGGACCGGTTCCTGGAGCACCGGCCGATCCGGGCGCGCCCGCCGGGGCGGCTGCGGAAGCTCTTCCTCTGGACCCGACGCAGGCCGGCGCTTGCCGCCGGCACGCTCGTCCTCGCCCTCGCGGCGCTCGTTGGGCTCGGCCTCCTCGGCCGGCAGGCCGCGCTCTCCGCGCGCGCGGACGCGGCCACCTCGCGGGGCAAGCGTCTCGCCGCAGCGGGCGAATTCGAGGAGGCGGTCGCAGCGTTCGACGAGGCGATCGAGATCCGGCCCGGCCACGAGGGGGCTCTTGCCGGCCGGGTCGCGGCCGTCGAGGAGATGGTCGCCCGGGCGAGCGGCTCGCTCGACTCAGACGCCCGGATCGCGGAGGCGGAGGAGGATCTGGCGTTTCTGAAGGCGAACCTCCCCGGTCAGACGCCGGAGGAGGCCGACCTGCTCGATCGGCTCTCCCGGGCGATCGGCGAGGCGCACAGAGACCTCCTCCGCTTCGACGTCGAGGTCGAAGCGGTCGAGAAGCTCCTCCCGGAGAAACTCGATCTGGCGGTAGATCGGATCGAGGAGCTCGCGGCGGGACTCCCCACCCGCGACAGGGATCCCGAGACAAGCCGGCGCCGGGCCGCGCTCGCGCGCGTCGCGAGCCGCGCCTTCCGGGAGACCCTGATCGCCGCGGACGACCTGGAGGGGACCTACGCCCGGGAGATCGAGCGGCTGCGCGATGTGCTCGAAGAAACCGCCGCGCCCGCCGAGTTTGCACGTTTGACCGACGTCTCCTCGGAAGTTCGGGTCGAGGCGGAGTCGGACGACTGGCTGGGCAACCCCACCTCGCTCCCGGACCTCGCGGTCTTCTTCTACCGCCTCCCGGCCTACGGCTGGACCGGGGACCAGGAGGAGGCCGTCCGGGCTCTCCTCTCCGGTCCGCCTGCCGAGAGTCCGGCGCGCCTCCAGCCCGGATTCCACCTCGTGATCTTGCGCTCCGCGGGCCATCTTCCGGCGCGATTCCTCCTCCCTGTACAGCGCAAGGTGAAGATCCGCGTGCGGCTCCGGCTCTTCCGGGAGAGGGACGTCGGGATGCCCGTCTGCCATGTCCCCAGGTTCGAGGCGACCGTGGAGGACGCGCTCGAGCCGCCCGCGCCTGAGGGATCCGCGCGAACCCAGCGCCTGGGACGATACCGCGACGAGTACGGGTCGTTCGCGCGCGAGTTCGACTTCTTCGCCGGGACGAACGAGGTGACGAACGCCCTCGTCCGGAAGATCCTCCCCGTGGAGCCGACTCCCCCGATCGCGCTTTCCGACTGGGACACGACTGCCTGGACGATCCTCCCGGGAAGAGAGGAATACCCGGCCCGGAAGATGACCCGGTATGAGGCGCAGCGGATCGCGGCCCGGGCGACCGACTCGCTCCTCCCCGCCGAGCTCCGCGGGCGCTGGAAGTACGACCTCCCCCGGGCGAGCGGGACCCCTCCGGGCACGCGGCTTCGGCTCCTTTGCCGCTCCACCGAAGGGGCGAACGGGAACGAGTTCCTCGACAGGATGCTGCAACGGGCCAGGCCTGGCGACTGGCCCCGCGAGGCCCACGGCAACCAGGGAACGCAGAGCGCCGCCGAGGTCGGGAGTCATCCCGGCGACCTCTCCATCCACGGGCTCCACGACCTGGAGGGGAACGTCTCCGAGTGGACGTACGGGAACGCGTTCGAGGAGGAGGGCGGCCACGCGCTAGGAGGTAACTTCCGCTTCGAAGCGAACGGCCCCAACGAGGCCCTCCGCAGGCCACCCGACCATCGGGAGCCCTACATCGGGCTTCGACTGGTGCTCGTCCCGCCCGAAGAGGGAGAACCGGACCGCACGGTCGGACCGGGCGTGGGGCTTGGCCCGGAGAAGGTGAACGAGTGGGCGCTCCATCACTACCGGGGCGACGCCTCGCACGGAATCGAACGCGATCCGGCCCGGGCGCAGGAGATCCTCGCCGGGCTCCTCGCGGACCACCCCGGGGACATCCGCGCCCGAATGAACCTCGCGGTGATCGCTCTCACGCAGCAGGACTGGAAGGGGGCGATCCTCTCCGCCGGAACCGTCGCGGATTCGAGCCACGCCACGCCAGGAGAGGTACAGCTCGCCCGCTACGTCCGTGTCTGGGCCACGGTCTGGGACGATCGGCTCGCCGAGACACCCACGGACGTCTCCGCCGCGGTCGCCGATCTTGGCGTCCTCGTCGAGGGGAGCCCCCGGAACCAGGTCCAGCGCATCCTGCGAGCGTACCTCTTCTTCGTCCAGGAGAACCTCGCGGACGCGCTCCGCGACCTCGATCTCGCCCTCCCCGAGCTTTTCCGGATGACGATGCTCGCGCGACACCTCGGGTTCCAGGAGATCGACGAGGCGCTCGCCGCGAGCGACCCGAAGGGGGTATTCGAGCGGTTCCTGTCGCGCTGGCTCCTGGCGATGCTCGACCCCGTGGACGTGAGCGAAGGATTCCTGGTGCTCGACCTCGAGGTCATCGGACGGACCTTTCCGAAAGGGGTGTCGCACAACGAGAAGTCGGGCAAGCGCCTGGAGAAGGTGTTCGAGAAGTACACCGGACAGCCCCTCGCGGTCTTTCCTCTCGTGGGGCAGGTCCAGAAGGAAGGCGAGACCACGCCGGCGGCGGCGATCCGCGTGCTCGGCCTCCTGGCGAAGCTGCTCGCGCTCACCGGCGACAGGAAGGCGCCGGAGGATCTCATCGCCTTCGCCCCGCTCCTCGCCGGGCCGGGACCTGACGCCTCGGTCCTGGCGGCGGACCTCTCCCTCTACTGGAACGAGACGGCGAAGGCGAGAGAGGGCTACGAGAAGGCCCTGGCGGCGAGCCCGGACCATGGACCGGCGCGCCTCGGCCTCGCCTGGTGCTCCATCGTGGAGGCGCTCCAGGCGAACGCCGGGGAGGGGGAACGGCTCCGGACCGAGGCCCGCGAACGACTGGAAGGCCTTCACGCCCCGTGGGCCCAGGAGGCCGAACTCTACCGCGGAGTCCTCGAACTCGACGCCGGCCGGTCGGCCGAAGCACTCCCGATCTTCGAGGGAGTCGCCCGCGAGAGGCCCGAGGACGGAGCCGTCTGGACCTTTCTCGCCGAAACCCGCCGGCGCCTCGGGGATGCCGCCGGGGCGCGGGAGGCAACAGCCCATGCGAAGAAGGTCGAGGCGGCCTACCGCCCGCTCGCGATCTGGCTCGAGGAAAGGACCGGAGGGCGTTAGGCCCGCCTCGCCATCATCTGGTCCAGGAGCGAGGTGAAGCCCACGGCCGGGAGGATCATCAGCCCGTGGCCGTAGAGGCACATCTTGATGAGGCTCATCGCGAAAACCGAGAACTGGTACTCGAAGCTCGTCATCTCCCCGAGGGCGCTCAGCGCGAGAAATGCAGGCCCGCCGAAAAGGATCACCTTCCCGAGAACGCTCGTTGTCGTGCACAGGGGACCAACGTTTTTCGGCCGGGCGAAGCCGACGATCCCCATGACCGCATAGGCGAAGACGAGAACAAGGATGAGCAGAACGCTCCAGGCGTCTTCCCATGCCTTCTCCTCGGCAAAGACCGACAGGAGGATCTGGTCACCGGGTCCAACGGGGAGGAAGAAACAGAGCAGCAGGAAGGCCCCGAAGGCGCCGGCCACGAGACCTGCCTCGCGCGATTCGGGGTGTCGCTTGCGCAGTCGGTTCCCCACGGCGAGACCCGCGCCCGCCAAGTAGATCGGGAAGCAGATCCCGAAGAGACCATAGACCGGCGTGAGTCTGGGGGCGAAGATCTCCTCCCCCTTCTCCGCCCGCTCGGCGAGCGCGGCCAGGAGGAAGATCGCCAAAACGCCCCCGCCCGCGGCGAACAGCATGATGCTTCGCGGGACGCCCCGCCAGACATTCGCGGCGATGAGGACGAAGACGCCCGCCAGGGGGGGGAGGACGAAGAAGAGAACGGGACCGACTCCTTTGGTCTTCGCCACCAGGTCCCACGTGAAGACCGTCTCGACCGTTTGCGACGGCTGGCCGAACATGGCTCCAAACTGGTAGTGGACGACCAGGATCGGCCAGAAGAACGCCAGGACGAGCAGAATCCCGCAGACGTTTCCCCAGACCCGCGTCCAGGTCTCGGCTGGAGCGACGGCGAGCGCCGCTGCGCGCGCGGCGCGGCCCCGCGGCCGGGTGCGCTCTTCCCGGGGAGACTCGCGAAGCCATCGCCCGCACATCGGGCAGGAGTCGGCGTTCGCGGGCAGGGGCTCCGCGCAGTCGGGGCAACGCTCGGGCGGCGCGGCCACCGCGGGGGAGGGCCGCGCGGGCGGCCCAGCGGACTGGACCGGACGGGGTCGGGCGGGAGCCCCGGCGGCTTTCGCCGGAGCCCCAGCGGGACGGGAAGGAGCGGGCGGTCCCGCTGCTCGAATCGGAGCCCCGGCGGGACGGGAAGGAGCGGGCGATCCCGCGGCTCGAACCGGAGCCCCGGCGTCCGAAGGGGAGTCTTTCCCCGCCGGCACACCCGGGGGCGCCACGGCTGGCGCAACCACCGGGCGCGAACACCTGGGGCATTTCCCCTTCTTGCCTGCCATCGCGTCGGGCACCGAGATTTTCTGCCCACATTCGCAGAAGAACTTGATCGGCATGGTCGCTGCCCTCCACCCACCGCCCGCAGATTCTCACGCGGGCCAGGGACGGTCAAGCTCCCGGATGGAGGCCGCTCGTCCCGTGACTACTTCCGCCGCTCCCCGGCCGGAATCTGGAAGGCGACGGGTTCCAGCGCACGGATCGGGGCGGGGGAGACCTTCCGGTAGACCTCGTGCGGGGGGAGCTCCCGCCCGTCCACGGACAGGAGCCTCGAAAGGGGGATCCCGAACAGTCGCTCGTTCTCCTCCAGGTAGGGCCCGATCACGGCCCAGTCGGCGCCGGAGAGATCCTCGATCCTGCCGCCGTTGAGCTGGTCCTCGCCGACTTTCCTCGCGGGGTCGCGGACGTACACCGCGCCGCCGGAGGCGAGCGAGAGGAGGTTCCCGCCAGGGTAGGGATCGTCGAGGTCGTGGATCCCGCCAGAAGCTTCGATCCGGACGGCGTTGAGGACGGCGAAGCCTCCGCCTTCGAGCGGGTCGCCGGCCATGAACGACTCGGCGAGGTAGTCGAGGCAGGTCCCATTGATCACAGCCCGGGGTTTTCCCACCGCGCAGATGAGAGGCCTCCCCGCGGCCGAGCCCAGGACGAAGATGTCGCCACCCTTGGCCCCGTAGAGGAAGGTCTGGCCCACGTCCCCGTATACGACGAGCCTTCCCCTCTTGAGGATCTGGCCGAGCTGGTCCTGCCCGTCTCCGTGGATCGCGACGAGGCCTCCGTCGAGGCCGCTCGCGGCGTAGTCTCCGACAGCGCCGTAGAGATCGATCCGCACGCCGTCGGAGTCGGGACCGAGGCCCGCGCCGAGGAAGCGCTGGCCGCGCACGCGGTGGACGACGATCCTCCTGAAGCCTTTCCGGACCGCACAGGCGACGAAGTCGGAGAGCGAACCGGGCCCTTCGGGCGGGAAGCCCTTCGCGTCCACCACGAGCGTCTGGTCGGGCGATACGGGGGTCGCGAGCGATTCCGCGCTCGCGCGGTCGATCCGGCAGGCCGCGGAAGACGCGCCCCTCCCGATCGGCGGGACGGACGAAAGGAGCGCGTCGATCTCGGCTTCCATGCGAGCGCGGAACCGGTGCGCGGGTTCTGGCGCGGGGACTGCCCGCCGGTCGAGCGCGAGGGTGAGAGCGGCGAGGCGCGAAAGGAGATCGGGAGCGGCGCTCGCCGCAGCAGCGGGAGCGAGCGATACCCGGGCGCAGCCGCCGCCGGCCGTCTCGACGGGCCTCCCGAACTTGTCCGTGCACGCGAGCGGGCGGACGGGCCAGCCCTCGGGCGTCGTCTCGCCCGCCGAGGGCGCGAGCCGGAAGACGAACGCCCCGCCGTCGGTGTGGCTCCCGCCGCGCGCGACCCAGCTCCTCTCCGGAACCGGAGTGACTTCCGGGTCCTCCTCGGCGAGTGACTCGAGGAACGCCCGGATCGCCTGCCGCTCCGAGGCGACGATCCCGATCGGCCGGGAGCCTCCGTGAAGGGCGAAGACCTGCGGCCGGAGCATCGAGGTGTCGGTGATGCCGAGGAGTTCCAGCGCCCCCTCCCGGGGCACCGATCGTGCGACGATGAAGAACCAGGGCCCGTCGGGCGAGCCGTGGATGTGGGCGGCCTGGATCGTCCGGTAGAGCCGGCGGCGCTCCTCGGGGAGGAGCTCGAAGTCCCGCTCGGTCGTCGGGGCGAGGGCCTCGATCGCGTGCTCCAGGGGATAGCCGTAGACGCGCGTCCAGAGGTCGAAGAGAAGGACGCCGACCTCGGTGTCGGTGAGGAAGAGGGGCCGGATGTTCCTCTCGGCGAGATACTCGGAGATCGAGTGGTAGTTGGCGAAGTCGCCGTTGTGGACGAGCGCCTCGTGGAGGCCGACGAACGGATGCGCGCCCCCGGGATGCCAGACTCGCCCCTTGGTGGGGTAGCGCTGGTGTCCGATCCACACGTGAGCGGGAAACTCCTCCAGCCGGTACCAGGCGACCGCGTCCTCCGCGTAGCCCACCACCTTGAAGACCGCGAGGTCCTTGCCGTGGCAGAGGACGAACGCCCGCTTCTCGCCGAGCGACGCGTAGCAGGCGCGGTTGAGCGCGTAGGAGGTCCGGTAGACGAGCTCGTCCTCGATGGCGTCCCTGGGGAACGTCTCGAGCCGGTGCTCCTCGGCGAAGCGGTCCACGGTCTCGGGCCGCGGGCGGCAGAAGTAGCGCCAGACGAGGGGAGGATCCACGGCGAGCCGGGGGGCGCCAGGGGAGCCCGCGCGAGATGGCACCTGGGACCGATGGTCGATCTCGTAGGCGGGATCGAGGAACGTCTGTTCGACCTCCTCGCGCGAGCGGGGGTCGAGGTAGGCGACCTGAACGAGATAGTCCCGGACGAGGACCTCCCGCGAGACGCCGAGCTCGCCGGGTACGAGCCCCGCAGCGGCGACGCCGCCACCCTTGGCGTTCCCGCGGTTCCTCATTCTGCCGCAGGACGTGAGGAGGTGCTTCCCGCGAATCGGCCGGGCGCTCGCCACGCCGATGACCCCGCACCCCCCTTCTCCCTCCACCTTGTTCCTCGGGATCGGGAGGCCCTCCACGAGCTCGCGCCGGGCGGCGAGCAGCTTCTCTGGAAGCCCGTTCATCGCGCGGCCCCCGCGACCGCGGCCTGGCGCTCGGCCCCATAGTCCAGGTGGACGAGAAAGTCGGTCCGCCCGCGGAGCGCCCGGATCGAGGGGAGCCCCAACCGCCGGAGGATCTCGGTCCACTGCGCGCGCCCGGAGCGGTAGAGGTTCGTGATCCGGCGCGCCCCCCATGCCTCCGTGACGAGCTGGGAGAGCTCGGGGTCGGTCGTGGTGAGGCCGAACGGGCAGCCACGCCCGAGCTCGCAGTTCCGGCACATCGTGCAGCCGAGCGCGACGAGCTCGGCCGACCCGATGATCGCCCCGTCCGCCCCGAGCGCGATCGCCTTGGCGACGTCGTAGGCCGTCCGGATGCCGCCCGAGGCCATGAGGACGACCTCGTCCCGCACGCCCTCCGCCTCGAGCTGCCGGTGGACCTTGGGGAGCGCGTATTCGATCGGCATCGCGATATTCTTCTTGGCGATCTCCGGGGCGGCGCCCGTCCCGCCGTAGCCGCCGTCGAGGTGGACGATGTTCGCCCCCGCGTAGTAGGAGCCGATCGCCACCATGTCCACGTCGGTCGGCGTCGAGACCTTGACCGAGAGGAGCGCGTCCGGGTTCACCGCGCGGACCCAGTCGAGGTGCTTCTTGTGGTCTTCCACCGAGTAGACGGAGTGGAACGGGAAAGGGGAGAAAAGGGAGACGAACGGAACCGCCTCGCGCAGGCTCGCCACGTTCGCGGTGACCTTGTCGCCCAGGAGGTGCCCGCCGAGTCCCGGTTTCGCCCCTTGCGCATATTTGAACTCGACGATCCGCGCCCACCGGATCGTCTTCTCGGAGACCCCGAAGAGGCCCGTCGCGATCTGGGTGATGACGTGGTCCTTGTACTCGGCGAGCGGGGGCGGGTAGCCGCCCTCGCCGGTCGATGTGAAAGTACCGAGCTCCTTCGCGGCCCGGGCCCGGGCGAGCATGACCGAAAGCCCCACCGAACCGTACGAGAAGCCCGCGCCATAGACGGGGATCGGGATCGTGATCCGGGGGCCGTCCGCGCGGCGGTTGAGCTCGATCGAGAGATCGGGCTCGGGAGCGGGAGCGGGTCCGGGTCCGGGCACGGGCACGGGAAAACGAAAGTCCATCCGATCGAAGCCGCCGCCGGAGGCGCCGACCCGGTACTCGATCCCCTCCGGCACCTCCCCCGTGCTCGCCTGGCGCCAGGTCGCCAGGATCAGCTCGTTCGTCCACCGGTAGCCGCCGAGGGCCTCGGGGACGCCGTACTCCAGACCCGCGAGCTTCTCGTATCCCTCCCGGATGTGCTCGGCGTGCCGGCGGGCGATCTTCCCTTCCAGGCCCTCGCCCGCGGGCATGTCCTCGCGGTCGTGCGGGAGCGCCACCCGGCGGCGGCTCGAGTGGGGTTCCGGTTCGTTGTCCCTCGCCACGGTGGCCGGCGGGTTCCTCCGTGGCGGGCCGAACACGGGCTCGAAGATCTCGGCCTCCATCGCCTCGGCGAAGATGGCCCGGCCGACGTCTCCGCGCAGCCGGCGGACCTCGCGCATCCCCATCGCCCCGAGGATCTCCAGAAGCTGGTCGCGCCAGGAGCCGAGCAGGTTGACGAGCCGCTGCTCGGCCCATTCGTCGGAGAACGGCGGAAGGTCGACGCGGGGGCCCTTCGGGCTCACGAGCTCGCCCCGAATCTTCCCCTGGAGCGCCATGAGGGGCGCGCTCGCGCTCGCCACGAGGTCGGCGCCCAGGAGGATCGCCTTCGGGACGTGCTCCGCCTGGATGATCCCGCCGCCCGCGATCACGGTCACCTCGTTCCGGAGGCCGGCCTCGAGGAGCTTCCCGTGGACCGCCCGGATCACCTCGGTGATGAAGCGGGGGCCGCCGCGCTCGCAACCGTGGTAGTCGGCGTAGACGTGGATGGCGTCGGCTCCGGCCCGGACGATCGAGAGCGCGAGGTCCTCGACCCCGGGCTCGGCGTGGAGGCGCGCGCAGAGGACGACGCCCGGCGCGAGCCCTTCCCGGCACCTCGGGATGTCCGCCGGGCTCGCATGCTCCACCTCGACCATCCGCACACCCGCCGGAACCGCGGCGGACCCGATCTCGCTCGCGCGCAGCCGCGGCACCACGGTCGCCGGATCGGCCCCCGGCACGGGCGTCTCGCCCGGGGGGATCGTGCAGAGCGTCCCCGCGCGCCGGGCGGCCGCGACCAGGGCGAGAAGGGCCCTCCGATCGACGAACGTGGTCGGGAAACCGTCGAAGAGGATCGGGATCGGGATCTCGAACCAGGCCGTCGCGGGGAAGTCAGCGCGGCCGCGTTCGAACTCGATCCGGGCCGGCTTTCTTCCGATGTCCACCACCGTCGAGATGAATTCGCGGCCGTGGATCCCGTCGCGCGTGGGCCGCACGATCTCGGACATGTCGGTCCAGATCGCGTCGAAGCCCGTCCCCTTGAACGGCCCGTTGTACCCCGCCCCGCGGACCGGAACGCGCCCCGTCGAGGCCTCGTAGGCGACGGTGAGCACCTGCTCAGGCTTCCAATAGGAGTCCCCGAGAGCCTTGTAGTCGGGGTTCGTTTCGATCGTCGCCACCTCCGGGTGCTCGACCATGCAGCGCATGCAGCCCCGGCACTTCGATGGATCGGCCGCCAAGCCGCCCAGCGGGTTGTCGTAGACGCCGTAGATGCAGGGGCGGCTCCCCGAGATGGCACGGAGCTCGCCGACCGAGCGCGAGTCCTTGAGGATCTCCAGGCCCATCCCCAAGAACCCGAGCTTCGAGATGCGGACCGCGAACTTGTGGACCGGCGGGACGACCGGAGGGGCGTCTCGCGTATCGACGTGGTAGCGGTGGTACACGGGCTCTTCCCGAGATGGTGGCACATGGTATCAGCGCCCCGCGGGACGGCAAGAACCTCGCCGCCCGCCGGATGTCGCGTGGTCTTCGGGGGGCCCGTGGGTGTATGATGCCTCCGAGGAGGAGTAGGACCCGCATGGCGAAGCAGATCGAGATCGACGCGAAGGACTACGTGGACGACCGGGTCCAGCAAGTCGAGGCGAGGATCGAGGCGAGAATCGAAGGCCTCGAATCCAAGTTCGACGGCCTCGAATCCAAGTTCGAAGGCCTCGCATTCAAGTTCGAAGGCCTCGCATCCAAGTTCGAAGGCCTCGCATCCAAGTTCGACGGCCTCCGGGCGGAGATGCAGGGCCTCCGGTCCGAGTTTCAGGGCATGAGGTCGGAGTTCTCCGCCGTCTCGATCAAGGTCGACGCCATCTCGATCAAGGTCGATACGGTGATCCAGCTCCTCAATCCGCTCTTCGGCGCGATCGAGAAGCTCACCGAGAAGGTAGACTCTCTCGCCGCCAGAATCGAGCACCCGATCGGCTTCAAGACCGAAGAACCCGGCGCTTGACGCCTCCCTATTCTCCTTCCTTCTCCTCTCCTTCGCCTTCTCCCGGGCCCACCGCAGGCGGCACGTCGTCCTTGGGAAGCTCCTCCGTCGAGAGCCGGAGCTCGAAGTAGCCGAGCTCCTGGTCGTCCCGGTCGCTGTCGCCGTTGGCGCCCGTTGTGATCGCGAAGACGCTCGGCTTCTCGTCCCCCGACGTGAGGAGCGCCTTGTCGAATCGGATGCGGAAGATCCCGCTCTCCTTGATCTCACCGATCTTCTTCCCGCCGAGTTCGACCACCGTCGCCGTGCACTGGCCGAGCCGTCCGGTGTCGTTCCCGATGACGTTTCCGGTGAGGACGACCGACTTCCAGCGCTCCTCGGCGACCCTGGCCGCGGCGGCCTCGCCCAGGACGACCTTGATTTCGAGCCGGACACCGCCAGACTTCCGGGTGAGGTCGCTCGCGCCGTCCGACTCCGGACTGAAGTTGTCGTCCCCGACGTGGGTCCAGGTCTCGTCCTTGTAAAGGAGCGCGGGGTCCTCCTCGGAGGGAGTCCCCCCCTCTTCCTGGGCGCTTGCGGTCAGGCAGAGGAAGAGGAACGCAGAAACGAGCGAGAAAGCAAGCGATCGCATGTCGGCCTCCTTCGAGCGGTTTCGACCGACATTCTAGACGCTCGAACCGGTCGCCCGGTTTCCGATTCTCCTCCGGCGGGGTAAGCTTTCCCCTGATGAACCAGATCTTCCATCTCGACGTCTTCCTCGAGCACCTGGACCGCGTCGAGGAATCGACCCGTGCCTTCGGAACGAAAACCGAAGACGAGGCCAAGCGGCGGGAGGCGAACCGCGCCTACAACGGGATCCTCGACGCGCTGGACGCGATCAAGGGATACAGGACGCTCGTCGCGAGGAACCTCCTGCGGCTCGACGCGGAACGCCGGGCGGCGGTCGCCGAAATCGAGACGCAGCAGGCTGACTTCCAGTACGACGAGGAAGCGAACCCGTTCCGACCGTTCTGGACGCGCCCGTGGGCGTTCTTCCTCAACGTCGGCCTCTTCCCGCTCCGCCTCGCCGGATGGCTGTTCCGCATCCGGGTCCGGCGCGAGCGCGACGTGCTCGAGCGCATCCAGGAGCTCCAGAAGAAACGGGAAGCGCTCGTCCAGGCGCGGGAGTCGAGCGCGGCCGGGGAGGAGGTCGCCCGGCTCGCGGGAGAGGTCGAGACGGCGGAACGCGCGGTGCGGGGTCTTCTGGAAAAGCGCGCCAACCCGCGCCTCGCGGAGCTCGAGAAACTCGACCTCCCCGCTCCCACGGCAGGTCCGGCACCCGCGGCCGGGGCCGGCGCGGATGAGGGGCCGACGATCTTCGAGCGGACCCGCGAGGCGATCGGGCGGCTCCGCTCGCTCCACGAGCGCCGGCAGGACGGCCTGGCAGAGATCGGCCAGCGCCGGCGAATCGTGGCGATGCTCCCCAAGGCGAGCCAGGCGGAAACGGTCCTGGAGGAGACCGTGGCGATCTACCGGACGGCGGTGCACCTCGTGGATCTCCTCGTCGAGGAGAACCAGCTCTCGCGGACGCTCGCGACGACCCTCGAGCAGGCGGCGAAGCGGATGGAGGAGATCTTTCCCCACGTCTCCGAGAAGGCGCTCGCCTCCTGGATCCACGACGAGGAGAGCCGGGACCTCCTTGCTTCTGCGAGGGAGGTCCTCGCGACGCTCTCCCTCCTCACCGGCCGGAAGATCTCGGCCAACTTCGAGGTCCCCCCGCCCCGCGGCACGCTCCCCGCTCTCCTCGCCGACCGCGCCCTCGTCGTCCGGGCGCGCGAGACCCGCCGCGAGCGCTGGCGCAAGGCGGGCGAGAACCCCGGGGTCCCCACGGCGCGCGAGGCGCGAAGCCTGGGCCGGTCCCTGGAGATCCTCGCCCTGCGGACTGCCAGGGTCCGCGAGCGGGTCGCGGGCGAGCCGGAGCGCGCCGGCCGCCTCTTCGCGAGCCTCCGCCACCACCTCGGAACCGTGACGTACAACGTTAGGAGTCCGTGGCGCGCCTACCGCCAGCACATGGACAAGGTCCGGTGGGAGCGGAGGCTGACCTCCGGGCTGCTCTTCGTCATCGTCGCATGGACGATCGGGGCCTTGATCGCCCACGCGATCGGAGTCCTGGTCGCCTTGTGGGCGGTCACGGGGAACGCGTTCCACTGGACCCTCTACCTCTGGACGCGAAGCCGCGCCCGAAAGCTCCGCGCCCAGACGGAGAAGATCCTCCGCGAGTTCGCGGAGGAGATCGAGGCGATGGGCGAGGGCCGGATCGTGCCCGGCGAGGAACGGGCCGACCACCTCCTCGAGACGGGGAAGAAGCGGGCGGCCCCCGAGACCGCCGCCCCGCCCGCCGGGATCGAGGGCGGAGTCGGGGCCTACCTCGCCTCCTGCCACGAGATCCACGTCTCCCACATGACCTTCGCCTCGACGCTCCTCTTCGAGAAAGCGACGGCCCGCGAAATGATGAAGGGACTCGAAGGGCTGGAGAAGCGCGTGGAGGACGAGCTCCGCGCCATCCGGCTCTCCCTGGAGGACCTCGAGAAGAGCCTGGAGGCCGAGGCGGCCTTCTACCACCGCGCCGCGCGCACGGCACTGGAAGCCTCGGGGCGCCAGGAACCCGACCGGGGCCGGCTCGCGCTTTCCCTCGCGCGCCTGCGAGAGGGGATGCTGCACTCGGGGCTCGACGCGGCGGCCCTCGCTCCACTTCTCGACGCGGCGGCTGCCGAGCCCGGCGAGAAACGCCTCTTCCGCAAGACCCCCGACGTCGGGAAGCTCGCCGACCTCGCCTGGAGGGCCGTCCGGATGATCGAGGCCGCCTCCGACGGAGCGGCCCGGGACAAGGTCTCATTCGCCGTGGACGCGATGGCGAAGAAGGACTACGCGAGGGCCGAGGCGAATCTGGGCTGACAGGCTGAGAGCGGAAACCTCGCGGGAGATGCCGAGAAATGCGCCTCCCGGGGTCGCGGCCTGGCACACCGCGACGGCGGAGATCATCAGAACATCCCCTGCATCGGTCTCCGGCAAGGGCCAGGAAACAACCCGGGCCGGGGACGGACGGCTCCCCGGCCCGGGGGCGACTGGGAACTTCAAGGAAGAACTACGCCACGTCGGCCTTGCGACGGGAAGGGCGCTTGTGCTCGCTCTTCCGGACGCCGCCGGCCTTCTCGTACTCGACCGAGTCCTTGCCAAACGTGGCACCGACACCCGCCAGCATGCGCTCGGACAGGTCGCGCACGACGCGCTCACTCGCGTGGAACGCGTTCTTGGCCGCGTCCGCGTGCGACAGGATCTCGTTGTACGAGGAGAGCTTCGCACGGAGATCCGCGATCGCTGCCAGGTACTTCTCGGGGGAGAGGTTCTTCCCCAGGTCCAACGTGGAGCCCAGGGAGCCCATCGCTGCGGCCCGCATGTCGGCCTGCCGCAGTACCATCGAGTGCTTCTTCTGTCGAGGCATGGGAGTTCTCCTTTCCTGTGCTGAAGTTGGAGTTCCGGCGCTCCCCTCAGGAGCGCCGCTTGCAACGGTGAGACCGCCGGTACTCGGAGGACTTGCAGTTCGTGTTACTCGCCGCCAGGTTCGTGTTACTCACCGCGAGCTTGGTGTTAGTGACCGCCAGGTTCGTGTTACTCGCCGCGAGGTTCGTGTTACTCGCCGCGAGGTTCGTGTTACTCGCCGCGAGGTTCGTGTTACTCGCCGCGAGGTTCGTGTTACTCACCGCGAGGTTGGTGCTACTGACCGCCAGGTTCGTGTTACTCGCCGCGAGGTCCCTGTCGCTTCCCGGCAGGAGACTCGCGGGCTCCGACAGGTTCCTCGCCGTGACCCGCGCCTTCTACCAGGAATAAAACCGATCCCTCGCGCGGAGGTTCACTTCTTTTTTTCCCGGCTTGAGTCGTTCGTTTTGTGCGATCGGGACGCCCGCCTTCCAGTTCTCAGCCTTCAGGCTTCAGACTTCGGAATCGCCGTTTCTGAAGTCTGAAGCCTGAAACGCGAAGGCTGGCTACCTCCCCATCGCCTGCCGGCGCGCGGCCTCGACCTGCGGCCGCATCGAGGGGGGAGCGAGCTCCAGGGCGCGCTCAAACGAGGCCTCGGCCTCGTCCATCCGGCCGAGGCGGGCTAGAGCCACGCCCCGCTTCCCCCAGGGCTGCCACAGCCCGGGGGCGAGGTCGATCGCGCGCGTGTAGTCCGCCACGGCCCCCGCGAGGTCCCCCTGGTCCGCACGCACATTGCCACGGTTGTTGTAGGC
>JACQVV010000512.1 GCA_016209595.1 Planctomycetota bacterium | reverse complement strand
GCTTCGCGGCGAGGCGCCCCCACAGCCGTATCGTACGAAGTCCCCGGGACGCGCTCCCTGGGAGCCTCATCGAGGACTTCCTGATCTGCACGGGCCAGGTCCTCTGGACGATCCCGCAGGTGTGGATCGGGGGGCGGCGCACCTGGAACGTGACCGCCCAGGAAAGAGCACGCGAGCTCCCGGCCGATGGAATGGTGAAGGACGCGCTGAAGCTCGATCGCGCCATCACGATCGCCCGGCCGCCAGCCGAGGTCTGGCCCTGGGTCGCGAGGTTCGGGCGAGGGGCCGGCTACTACTCCTGGGATTTCCTCGACAACCGCGGACACCGGCACGCGGACTATCTGGTCGACGCTCCTGAGCCGGCCGTGGGGGACGCCAACAAGTTGCTCGGAACGATCCGCCACGTGGATGCCGGCCGGGAGCTCGTGTGGTACGAAGAGGCCGACGATTTCCAGAAGATCCTCGGCGCGAGAGTCCCGAATGCCTTCGCCTTCCGCATTGACCCCTCCGAGGGCGGAGGGACCCGGGTCCACTTGCGCCTCTCGATCGGCATCCCCCGTACGCTCCTCGCCCGCGCGATCGGCCGGCTCGTGACGCTCCTGGACCACGTGATGGCGACCGAGATGCTCCGGCGGCTCAAGTTCCTCGTCGAGACCCACGAGGAACGGTCGCGCCTCGGCGAAACGAACCGGGCCCTGGCGCCGCACCAGAAGCCCGGCGAGTTCCGTCCCGTCACGGCGGCGCCCTGACGACCGGGAGAGCTCCCAGGTCGTTTTCTTGAATTGCTGAACAAGTTCTTGTCCGAGCAGCTTGGCGTCGCGGACGGTCACGGTCACGGTCACGGTCACGGTCACGGTCCACGACCACGGCCCACGATCACGCGTTCGTGTTCCGTGACCGTGAGCGTCTTCCGTGACCGTGACCGTGACCGTGACCGTGACCGTGTGGGCGGCATTCCTCGTTGGTTTGAGGCGGAGCCTCGCTAGAATCCTCTGGACGAGCCGGAGGCGAGAGCTCCCCTGACCCACTTTCCCAGCACGTTCTGGACCGTTCTCGAGGACGCGCGGCGAGGCGATCCTGAAGCGCTCGAGCGCTTCGTCCTTGGCTACAGGGCACCGGTCCTCGGCTACCTCCATCGCAAGGGCTTCGGAAAAGAGGCCGAGGATCTCGCTCAGGAGATCTTCCTGCGCCTCGCCACGGGCGGAGTGCTCGCCAGGATCGATCCCCGTAGCGGGCGCTTCCGGGATCTCGTCCGGGCCGTCACGCGGAACGTCGTCGGCCACCACGTCGAGCGCGAGCTCGCCAGGAAACGCGGCGGCGGGAAGGTGGAGGCGCTCGGGGAACGGGAGGTTCCGGCGTGCGACGAGGAGAAGGACTTCGACGAGGAGTGGACGAAGCACCTCCTCGATCGATCGCTCGGCCGGCTCGCGGCCGAGAACCAGCGCTACCACGACGTGTTCCGCCTGGCCATCGCCGACACGAGCCACGCCGACATCGCGGCCCGCCTGGGGATCACGAAGACCCAGGTGAAGGACGCGGTCTACCGCGCGAAGAAGCGGCTCGCGAACCTCGTCCAGGAGGAGATCCGCGAGTACTGTTCCTCCGAGGCGAGCTGCGCCGCCGAGATCGAGCGCCTCGGCGCGTTCTTGCCCCGGTAGCGAGTCATCTCCCGGACCTGCGGCGCCGCGCGTCCTCCAAGGCGCGCTCGACCGCCGCACGTTGATGCCAGCTCTCCGGAGCGATCCGGAGCGCCTCCTCGTAGTCGGCGATCGCGGCGTCCAGGTCCCCTGGGCCGTCCCGCCTCTCCCGGATCGACCCGCGGTTCAGATAGGCCTTGTAGTTGCCGCGATCGAGCTCGATCGCGCGATCGAAGTCGGCCAGCGCCTCGTCGATCCGACCCAGTTCCATGAGGACGCGTCCGCGCGCGAACAGGGCCTGGGCGGCTTCCGCTCCCTGGGCGAGCGAGATCGCGATCTGGGCGTCGTCGAGGGCGCGCTCCAGGTTTCCGGGCTGGCCTCGCAAACTCACGAGGAGCGAGGACCGGCACAGGTAGTCCTCGACCGTGGGCGGGCGGGCGAACTCGATCACGCGCTCGTAGTCCTCGATCGCTCCCTGGAAATCTCCGCCTGTCCGCCGGAGGTCGGCGCGCACGCGGCGGGCCCGCACGAAAGAGGGATCGAGCGCGATGGCCTGGTCGAGGTCCGCGAGCGCCTCTGGAACCTCCCCGAGCGCGACATGGACCCTGCCACGGTGAAACCAGGACATGGCAAGACCCGGATCCGATTCGATCGACGCGCTGTAGAAGGCCAGGGCCTGTCCCCAGTCCTTCCTCTGCGCGTGGACGTTTCCCGTGGAGTTCAGGGCGATCGGGTTCCCGGGCTCGATCGAAAGGACGCGTTCGTATTCCGCGAGTGCTTCTTCAAAATCGCCCAGGCGGCGGCAGACCTGCCCGCGTTCGATCCGGGCGAGGGTCAGGTCCGGGAGGAGCGCGAGGGTGCCGTCCAGATCCTCTCGCGCTCCGGCGAGGTCTCCCGCTATCCGCTTCTGGATGGCGCGGGCGAAACGGGCCAGAGCGAATCCGGGACGGATCTCGAGGGCACGATCGAGCGACAGAATCGCATCCGTGCCGTTCAGGGCGAATCCCTTCAGGAAGTGGAACTCCTCCACGCCCTGGCGGCCGCGGAAGCGCTCGAGCGCCACGTCCACGAGGCCGATGGCCGCGTCCGGAACCCAGGCCGCCAGAGCATCGAGGATCCGGCACTCCCGGTCCAGGATCTCGTCTCGCTGCCCGATCCCCAGCGCCTCTCCGCGCGCCAGATGGCCCCGCGCCTCCCCCAGCAATGCCCGGGTCCTGTCGGTCGCGGCCGCGCGTCGCTCCTCCGGAGTCTCCGCCGTCACGAGCGTCGACAGGTGCGCCCGGACGAACGCATCGCGAGCGAGCGCGAGGTGCGATGGGGCGAACCCTGGGTCCGCGGCGATCGCCGCCTGCCACGCGTCGCGGGCCCCGTCGGAGTCGCCAAGGAGCTCCCGAGAGCGCCCCACGAGATGATGCGCCACCGCGAGATCCGGGCTCTCCAGGGTCGCCTGGCGAAGCCACTCCTGGGCACGAACCACCTGTTCCTCAAGGCTCTTCGGATCCGGTTCCTCCTGGTAGAGCGACCAATCCGCCGCGTCGAGCTCCGCCCGAGCCTTCTCCACGAGGGCGAGGGCCTTCTCGCGCTTCTCCTTCTGGGCGAGAAGCGATTCGACCTCATGAGCCCTGGCAATGGCCTCGCCTCGCTCCTTGGCGAGGCGCCGGGAGGACCAGGCAAGGACGACGATCACGCCGACGAGGCCGACGAGGAGGGCCGCGGCGGAGCCGAGCGTTCCGAGGACCTGGGCGCGGTTCCGCCTCGCCCATTTCGCGAGCAGTTGCCAGGGGGAGTATTCGGCCGCGGTCACGGCCCGGCCTTCGAGGTAGAGATCGAGATCGGCCCGAAGGGCGGCGGCCGAGGCGTAGCGCTTCCGGGGGTCGAGCGCCAGGCACCGCATCGCGATCTTCTCGAGCTCCCGCGGAATCGGCCAGGGAGCCCTTCTCCGCGCCGATGGAGGCCGGATCTCTCCCACGGCCGCACGGAAGATCACGTCCTTCGGGTTCTTCCCTTCCACGGGGGGAACGAGGGAGAGGATCTCGTAGAGGATTGCCCCGAGACCGTAAACGTCGCTTCGCTCGTCCGCGCTCGCGGCGTCGCCCTGAGCCTGCTCGGGCGACATATAGAACGGAGTGCCGATCAAGGCTCCCACCTGAGTCCTGCCGGTGCCCCGATCGCGCCTGGAGACGCTCACGGACGGCGAGGTCCCCGGGTCACTCTCCTCTGTTTCCTCGCGGCCGAGGATCTTGGCGAGTCCCCAGTCCAGGACGAGAACCTCGCCGAACTCCCCGACCATCACGTTGTCCGGCTTGAGATCGCGATGGATCGCGCCGCGCGAGTGGGCGAAGGCCACTCCGTCCACGACCTTCCCGAAGATGTCGAGAAACCTCACGAGCGCGCCCGCCGGCTCGGCGCCGCCAGTGCGTGCCCTGTCGAGGATGTCCCGGAGGCTCTCTCCCGCGACCCGCTTCATCACGAGATAGGGCCGGCCGCTCATCGGGTCGACGCCCACGTCGTGGACCGGGACGATGTTCGGGTGTTCGAGCTGCCCCGTGATCTGGGCCTCCTCGAGGAACCGCCGCGCGAGCCGCCGGTCCGAAGGGTCGACGAGCGTCTTCACCGCCACTTCCCGGCGAAGGTCCCGGTCGACAGCCACGTGGACCGCGCCCATCCCGCCTCGTCCCAGGAGCTGCCGGATCTCGTATCGGGGCCCCGACGGGGCGGCCGAGCCCGCCCGCGCGCGGGAGAGGTCCACGGCCGGCTCGGCGCCCAGGAGACTCCCGGCCGAGGGACCTGGCTTGACGTCTTGCATCAACGTGCTCTCGAACTGGGTCAAGGTGACGCCGGATTCCTCGGGGGCGGCCCTCTGGACAGATGTCGAACGCGAGATGCTCCAGCGCCGGAGTCGCTCCGCGACTTCCCGCGAGAGGATGCCGGCCTTGCAGGCTTCATCGATGAACTGGTCGCCGTCGAAGCTCATGGGCTTCCTCGCTTCCTGGTCCGGGCTCATGGTGGAGGAGCCATCAAGTCGGAAGGATACCAGAGCCCCGTAACCGTTCAGGGGGAGGGGAACAGCCCCCTCTTCCGGGCGACGGGGGTCGGGGTTCGGGGTACGGG
>JACQVV010000530.1 GCA_016209595.1 Planctomycetota bacterium | reverse complement strand
TGGTCGAGGCCGGCGGCGGCGGAGCGAAGTACACCTGGACGTAGGACGGGACTACGGCAGGATCTCGACCCGGGCCTGGTGACCCCGGACGCGCCCCAGCGCGCGGTCGCGGGACAGGAGCCTCGCGCCCAGCGCTTCGGCGAGGACGATGTACAGAGCATCGTACATCGTGACCTGGTCCCGCAGAGCGAACGCGCGGTCCAGCAGCGGCCCGTGAGGATACCGGACGACGGAGAACTCCCCCAGGTCGCGGAGCACCGCCCGTGCACGGAGTGCGTCGATCCGCCGTGCCAGGGTCAGGCGCCGGACGACCTGTCCGACCTCTGCGTCCAGGAGGTGCGGAGCGGCAGCCCCTCCGGGTTCGCGCCGAATGCGCTCGAAAATCCCCGTGCAGTGGGGCGGCACATCGAGCAGGAGATCGACCACGACCGACGCGTCAAGAACGATCAACGCCGGCCCGCGCGCTCGGCCCGGACCGCGGCCGCGGAGTCGATCCTCGCGCGGATGGGCGGGAGCTCCCGGATCCGCGCGATCAGGTCCTCGATCGTGGGCCTCTGGGCGAGCTGGACGAGTTCCTGGAGCAAGTAGTCGGAGAGGGAAAGGCCCGCGCGCGCCGCGCGCGACTTGAGCGTCCTGTGCACATCCTCGGGCACCCCCCGGATCTGGACCGCCTTTGACATGCAACAAGCATGACATCATACAGATTGCTTATCAAGACGCATCCGCCCCGCGGGCGACGAGCTTCCGGTCCAGCTTCGCGCGGGAAGGAACGGCCTCCTTCGCTACCTCCTCTCCTTCACCTCCACCGCGTCGACCCAGACTCCCCGCTGGGGCTCGGAGTCGTCGCTCTGGAACCGGAAGCGAACGCGGGCGTTCGCGGCGCCGCCGGCGAGCGGGAACTCGACCTTCTCCCAGGGGAGCGTGCCCGAGAACGAGATGAGCTGCTGCCAGCTCCCCCCTCCATCGTAGGAGACCTCGGCGATGAGGAGGTCGTACCCCTCCTCGGTCTGGACCTTGCGCGCGAACGAGAGGACCGGGTTGGAAAGTCGGGAGAGGTCGAGCGGGGGCGACGTGAGCGCCGCGCGGGCGGAGTTCGTGTAGGCGAGCGCGCCGGCCGCCGCGCACTCGAACGAGGCCGAGCCGCTCGCGGCTTCGGCTCGCGTGTGGTGCCAGGTGGTCTCCGCGCCCTCGACCGTCCACCCTTCCGGGCCGGTCTCGAAGTCGAACGAGAGCGCCCCGCCGGCCGCGCCGCTCCCGGCCGCCTCGCGGATGGTCTGGTCCTTCACGTAGAGCGTGTCGATCCGGCTCGTTGCGATCTCGATCGGCCTCGCCCCCTCCACGCCCGCCAGGATGTCGAGCCCAACCGAGAGGTCCTCGGGGCCGAGGACCCCGCTCATCGTGTCGCCGTTCGAAGCGCGGACCGTGGAGAGGTTCCGCCCGCCTCCGGCGAGCTCGATCCGGTCGATCCGTTCGAGGTCGAGGGGAAAGTCTCCGTAGAGCGTCGAGAGGACGAGTCCCTGCGATTCGATCCAGCCGCCGAAATGGTCCCCGTTGGCGAGCACGAAGTACCAGCGGCGCTCGATCCCCGCCGCCTCCTCCTCGGCGAAGCGCCGGAGGATTCGAAGCACCTTCTCCCGGCGGATCTCGATCGGCTGCGCCGCGCCGGCCTGGAGGAAGCGGAGGGTCGGGTTGGCGCAGACGCCCGAAAACGCGTCGCCGTTCACGCAGACCATCCGGTCCACGCGGTCGGGCGCCGCCAAGAGGTCGATGCCGGCGATGCGCGAGGCGGGAACCGCCACGCGACCGTAGACGGTCACGAGCTCGAACGACTCGGTCTGGACCACTCCCCGGAGCTCGTCTCCTCCCAGGAGGACCAGGATGTCGTGCTCGAGGTCGCGGTCCCGATCGAAGACCTTGGTGACCGAGACGCGGTTTGCGGAACCGGCGTTTTCCGCGTCCGGGGCGCCGCCCGCGGGGTTTTCCGGGTCCCCAGGGACCCCGGATCTGCCCCGGGCGAGCACCAGATCGCGCTCGGTCACGAACCCGTCCTCGTCCACGTCCAGCCGGAGGAAGTCGACCGGCTCCCCGCGGAACTCCTCGCGCGAGACGCGACCGTCGCCGTCCGCATCGAAGCTCTCCAGGGCGAGCTGGATGTCCCCGGCGCTCGACTCCTGGGCCGGCGCGGAGACCGAGAGAACCGATAGCGCACAGGCGGTGAGAAGGACGGCGGGTCCTCGGATCATGTCGCGACTCCTCCGGCAGAGCGATCCCGAGTCAGAGATCAGGAAAGAGCTGACATGATACTTTGAGTCACGTGCCACGAGCCACTGGCCACTGGCCACTGGTCACTGGTAGGATGCCGCCATGCCTCTCAAAGCGACCACCCTCTACGCCAAGATCGCCGAGCAGATGAAGCTCGTGTCGAAGGACGACCTCGATCGCGCCACCATGCTCCAGGACGCTCACATGGTGGACAGCAAGTTCGTCCCGATCGGCGACATCCTGCTGCAGGACCAGGTGATCACCCCCGAGTCGAACCGCGCGATCCTCGTCCAGCACAAGTTCAACAACTGCCGCCAGGACGACAAGATCCTCGGCGACTGGGTCACCCACAAGGGCTACGCGACCGAGTACCAGGTCGAGAAGTGCCTCGAGGAGACGAAAGACGCCCTCGCCCGCGGACAGAAGAAGCTCCCTCGTCTCTCCTACCTCCTCATCAACCACCAGATGGTCGAGGGGGAGACGAAGGTTCTCGTGCTGCGGATCAACAAGGAGGTCCTCGACCCCTTGCACGAGATGACGCGCTACTTCACGCACCTCGTGGACGAGGCGAACACGGAGCTCACCCTGGGACGGATCGCCTTCCAGAACAGCTTCGTCGCCCGCGAGGACCTCTTCGAGTTTCTCCTCGACAGGGTCCTCGGGGGCGCGACGAGATGGGACATCCTGGAGACGATCCGCGCGCGCGACCGCCTCTCACTCGCCGGCGAGGAATCGGCCCGGGACATGGCGACCCGGTTCCCGAGGGGGAAGGGGTAGCGCGCGGCCGCAACTCGGGTGCCTTGACGCTTTCGGGCCGCGCGAGATAGAATCCTATCCTCTAATTCGACCCTCCTATCCCGCCCGGTTCCGGGTCGGGGACGGCCCGAGCAGGGAGATGCCGGATGTTCGACCGATTCACGGATCGCGCGCGGAAGGTGATGACCCTGGCGCGGCAGGAAGCGCAGCGCCTGAACCACGAGTACATCGGGACGGAGCACATCCTCTTGGGCCTCGTCCAGGAGGGGAGCGGCGTCGCCGCGAACGTCCTCAAGAACAGGGGCGTGGAGCTCCGCAAGATCCGCATGGAGGTGGAGAAGCTCGTCCAGAGCGGCTCCAACATGGTCCAGATGGGCCAGCTGCCGTTCACCCCGCGGGCCAAGAAGGTACTGGAGTTCGGGCTCGAGGAAGCCACGAACCTGGGTCACAACTACATCGGCACGGAACACCTCCTCCTGGGGCTGCTGCGCGAGAACGAGAGCGTCGCGGCCCAGGTGCTCATGAACCTGGACCTGAAACTCGAGGAGGTCCGGGAGGAGGTCCTCGAGTTCCTCGGAGCGGAGCTGAGCTCGAACGTGAGCGAGAAGAGCGCTAGCGGCGGAACGTCCAAGTCGAAGACCCCGGCTCTCGACGCCTTCGGGCGCGACCTCACCCAGCTCGCGCGCGAAGGGAAGCTCGATCCCGTGATCGGCCGCACCAAGGAGATCGAGCGCGTCATGCAGATCCTCTGCCGGCGCACGAAGAACAACCCGGTGCTCCTGGGGGAAGCGGGCGTCGGGAAGACGGCGATTGTCGAGGGGCTCGCCCAAGACATCGTGAACGAGAGCGTCCCGGAGCTCCTCCGCGACCGCCGGATCGTCGTCCTGGACCTCGCCCTCATGGTCGCGGGGACGAAGTACCGCGGCCAGTTCGAGGAGCGGATCAAGGCGATCATGACCGAGGTCCGCCGGGCGAAGAACGTGATCCTCTTCATCGACGAGCTCCACACGCTGGTCGGCGCGGGCGGCGCGGAGGGCGCGATCGACGCCTCGAACGTCCTCAAGCCCGCGCTCTCGCGCGCGGAAATCCAGTGCATCGGCGCGACCACGCTCGACGAGTACCGCAAGTACATCGAGAAGGACGGCGCGCTGGAGCGGCGCTTCCAGACGATCATCGTCGATCCGCCCAACAAGGCCGAAACGCTCGACATCCTGAAAGGCCTCCGCGACAAGTACGAGGCCCATCACCGCGTGCGCATCACCGACGACGCGCTCTCCGCGGCGATCGAGCTCTCCGACCGCTACATCACCGGCCGCTTCCTGCCGGACAAGGCGATCGACGTCATGGACGAGGCCGGCGCGCGCGTCCGTCTCAAGGCCATGAGCCGCCCGCCGGACCTCAAGGATCTCGAGGAAGAGATCAAGACGATCGACAAGGAGAAGGAGGAGTCGGTCGCCAACCAGGACTTCGAGCGCGCCGCGCACCTCCGCGACAAGTCGACGAAACTCCGCAAGAAGAAGGAGTCGATCCAGAAGAAGTGGCGCGAGGCCATCAAGGAGACCGACGGGATCGTGGACGAGAACATCGTCGCCGAGACGGTCTCCAACATGACCGGCATCCCGCTCACCCGCCTGGAGAAGGACGAGGCGAGACGGCTCCTGAACATCGAGGAGAAGCTCCGCGCCCGCGTCGTGTCCCAGGACGAGGCGGTGAAGGCCGTCGCCCGGGCCGTGCGGCGTTCGCGCTCCGGCCTGAAAGATCCGCGGCGGCCGATGGGCTCCTTCATCTTCCTCGGGCCGACGGGGGTAGGGAAGACGCTCCTCGCCCGGGCGCTCGCCGAGTTCATGTTCGGCGACGCGAATGCGCTCGTCCAGGTCGACATGTCGGAGTACATGGAGAAGCACAACGTGAGCCGCCTCGTCGGCGCCCCCCCCGGCTACGTCGGGTTCGAGGAAGGGGGGCAGCTCACCGAGAAGATCCGCCGCCGGCCCTACGCGGTCGTCCTCCTGGACGAGATCGAGAAGGCCCACCCGG
>JACQVV010000507.1 GCA_016209595.1 Planctomycetota bacterium | reverse complement strand
CTGACGGCCCGGGGGTGCTCCCTCCGGGAACGGCGTCGTTCTTCACGGTTCGTTCTCCACGAGCTGGTCTCCCTTTCGTGTCAGGGGGAGGGGAACAGCCCCCTCCCCCTCTTCGACGCACCCACTCCCCTTGCGAAGCAAGGGTCGCGCCAGCGGCCCCCTCCCCTCCGCGGCTTTCGCAGCACGCGGCAGGGTACGGCGGGGGGATCAGCGGCCAGGCGGAGAGCGGCGGAGGCGTGCGGAGAAGCGGACCAGTCTGAAGGGGATGAACGCCGAGGCTCGCTCGACCTTCTTCGGAACGCGGATGGTCCAGGGGACCGTGGGCGACGCCGCGGGCGCGCGGGCGGCGTGCTCGGCGTCCTCGCGGACAGACCGACCCGGCGCGGCCCAGGCGGAGGAATCACGGGCGCGGAGGAGCACCTGGGAGGGCAGCGGAGCGGGCTCTTCGGGGCCGGGCTCCGTGGGCTCCGGGGCGCGCTCCTTCCCGGCGGCGGGACCGCTTCCCAGCCACGCCCCCGGCGCGTTCTTATCCGGGGTCGCCCATGCGCTGCAGGTCCGGGGTCGTGCACGCGCTCCAGGTCCGGGGTCGCGCATGCGCTCCAGGGCGGCGGTTCCGGCAAGGGCACCGGCGGCGAGGGCGAGGAAAAGGAACGACAGGAGCGCGGCCCGCTTCATGTCCCGAGTGTACGACTCGCGGAAGCGATGGACAACCCGCGAGTTCGAGAACTCCGGTGGCCGCGTCCGGCGATGGGCCCGAGGTGCGCACGACGGATCTCCCGCGGTGTGCCATCGGCCGGACGGTTGCGCTCGGTCATGGTCCGAAACTTGCTGTAGCACTCGCGTCATGAGCCAAACCTCGCGGTCCTCGCCCACGCTCGATTCCGTGGTGATCGTGGTCCAGAAGGGATCGCGGTTCGATCGATGGCGCGCGATCGTCGGCGAGTTCCTTCGCGCGCTCCGGTCCCTGGAGACCTACGATCCCAGGACGAATCTCTACGCGATCTTCGGTTTCCTCTGGGGGATTCCGATCCCCTCGGCGGCTCTCGCCCTCCACCTCCATCTCGCCGGTGCCACGTTCTCGCTCGGGGGGCTGTCCGCCTTCGTCCTTGACCACCCCATCCACCTCTTCTTCCTCGCCCATCCGCTCCTCTTCGCGATCGTGTTCGGAGCGATGGGGACGATCCGGCGGCGCCTCGACGAGCGGGTGAGCGAGCTCGTGCGCGAGCTCAACGTCAAGGTCAAGGTCCTCTACGAGGCGAGCCAGGACCGGCTGGCCACGTTCAGCTGCTGCGGCGTGATCGAGCTCGTCCTTTCCCATCTCCGGGAGGTGGTGAGCTGGGACCTGGCCGGGTGCGTCTTCCTCGGGGACGAGCGGCAGTGCTTCTGGCGGGCTCCCGACCGGCCGGCGCCCGCTCCTCTCCTTGCCCGATTTTCGGACTACCTGCTCGAGCAGTATCACGAGGCGAGCGGTACCCGGGTCGAAGCGACGGAAGGCGAGTGGAGCGATAGACCCACTCGATTCCATTCGCCCGAACGGCCGGTGCTTTCGCGCATCGGGACGACCCTGGTGCTACCCCTCCGGTTGGACGGGCGAGTCGTCGGGCTCCTCTCGCTCGCACGGGAGAGCGCACAGGGGTTTTCGAAGACGGAGACGAGGCTCGCGCACATCCTGGTCCACCATGCCTCACGTCTCATGGAGCAGCAGGGGGCGATCCGGACCGAGGAACACAGGCACCTGGATCGACTGGTCCGGCACCTCCCGGTCGCGGTGGTCCTGCTCGACTCGGGCGGGAAGCCGCTGCTTTCCAACCCGCTGGCCGAGGAGTTCCTCGGCCTGGCCGCGGGCCGCGACGAGACAGGCGCCCTGGTCGGGCTGGCCGGCGTCCCGCTGGCCGATCTCCGGGCCTCGCCCAACCCCGTGGATCTGGTCCTGACGGGAGATTCTCCGCGGATCTTCGCCGCCCAGGCGGCGAGGCTCCCGAGCATCCGGGGCGGCGCGGAAGACACGCTGATCTGTGCACGGGACGTGACGCTGGAGCGCCACCGCGAACGCCGCGAGGCCCAGGAGGAGCGCCTCGTGGTCCTGGGGGAGGCCACGGGGGGGATCGCTCACGACTTCAACAATCTGCTGGCGGTGATCGGAGGCTACTGCGAGAGCTTGCTCGCTGGCATGAACCCGGGCGACCCGCTCCGGGCCGACGTCGAGGAGATCCGGATGGCGGGGCATCGAGCGGCCAGGCTGACCCGCCAGCTCCTCCTTTTCGGAAAGCAGGGGGAGCATCGGCCCGAGGTCCTCGACGTCAACGGCGTCGTCGCCGGCATGGAGAGGTTCCTCCGGCGGGCTGTCGGCGGGAAGCTCGACCTCGAGTTCCGCCTCGCCCCCGATCTCCCGAGAGTCCTGGCCGACTCCGGGGAGCTCGAGCAGGTGCTCGCCAACCTCGTCGTGAACGCCCGGGACGCGACTCCCGAGGGCGGGAAGATCCTCGTCGGGACGTCCGACTCGTGCTTCTGCGACCCCGTCGTCCAGGCCCGGCCGGAGGCGAAGAAGATCGAACGCTGCGTCCGGCTCGCGGTTTCCGACACGGGCAGCGGGATGACCCCCGAGGTCGCCCGGCGCATCTTCGAGCCCTTCTTCTCCACGAAGCCCAAGGGAAAAGGGACGGGACTCGGGCTCGCAACGGTCCGGCGGATCGTCGATCGTTGCGGGGGGCGGATCGAGGTCGAGACGGCTCCGGGGAAGGGATCGAAGTTCCTCGTCTTCCTGCCGGCCACGATGGAGAGCACTACCAAGACAGCGGCGAGCGTTGGGCAAGAACCCCCTTCCGGTGGGGGAGAACTCGTGCTCCTGGTGGAGGACGAGGTTCCGGCGCAGAGACTCCTCGTCCGGATTCTCCAGGCCGCGAACTACCGCGTTCTGGCGTTCTCCGATGGCTCGGCCGCCCTGGAGGCGGTCCGGAGCCGTGCCGAACCGGTCGATCTCCTCCTCACGGACATCCTCCTGCCGGGCATGCTGGGCACGGCACTCGCGCAGAACATGCTGAGGGATCGTCCAGGCCTGCGGATCGTTTTCATGTCGGGCCACTCGAAGGAGACCGTGGCTCGGGATCACCCGACCGTCGACGTGGCGCGGCTCCTTCAGAAACCATTCTCGCGCGAAGAACTCCTCCGCTCGGTCCGGGGCGCGCTTGCGGAACCGCGCGCGCTCCGCTCCGCGGGGGACTGACAGCCTCTTAGAGGGTCGGGGCGGCTCCCAGGACTTCGCGGACCTTGCGCGCGATCTCGTCGGGCGTGAAGGGCTTCTGGAGGTAGGCCGCGCGGGGCGAAAGAAGGCCATCGCCGCTCGCCGCCGGGTCGGCATAGCCGGACATGTAGAGCACCCGCAGGCCGGGGCGGGACGCCGAGAGCCGCCGGGCGAGCTCGCGCCCGCCCATCTGCGGCATCACCATGTCGGTGACGAGGAGGTGGATCGGCCGGGACCCGTTCGCGGCGAGCTCGATCGCCTCCGCTCCGCCCGTCGCCACGAGCATGTCGTACCCCTGTTGCGCGAGCGCGTCGTGGACGACCGCGCGGACGAGCTCCTCGTCCTCGACCAGGAGGACCGTTTCCGTCGCCCGGTCGGTCACCTCTCCAGGGAGAGGGGTCGTTTCCTCCGGCCGCGCCTCGCCCGCGAGGGGGAGGTAGATCTGGAAGGTCGATCCCTTACCCGGTTCGCTGTCGACCCTGACCCCGCCGCCGCACTGCTTCACGATCCCGTAGACGGTGGCGAGCCCCAGGCCCGTGCCCTTGCCTGGCTCCTTGGTCGGGAAGTCGGGCTCGAAGAGGTGCGCACGCGTCGAGGGGTCCATGCCGACCCCCGTGTCGGAGACGGCGAGGAGCGCGTAGCGCCCGGCCGGGACCCCGAGGTGGACGCGCGCGGGGACCTCGTCGAGCACGACGCCGCGAGTCGAAAGAACGAGCTTCCCGCCGGAGGGCATCGCGTCGCGGGCGTTCACGGCGAGGTTCGCGATAACTTGCTCGATCTCGCCGCGGTCCGCCCGCACGCGGCCCAGTCCGGGCTCGAGGTTGCTCACCAGCTCGACGTCCTCGCCGATGAGACGCGCGAGGAGATCGCCCATCCCGGCGACGACCTCGGAGAGGTCGACGGCGCCCGGCTGGACCACCCTCTTCCGGCTGAACGCCAGGAGCTGCCCGGCGAGCGCCGTCGCGCGCTCGGACGCCCGGCGGATCCCCTCCAGTCTCTGGCGCAGGGGGTCCCGCGCATGGAGCGTGCGGAGCGCTAGTTCCGTGTAGCCCGTGATCGCCGTGATGAGGTTGTTGAAGTCATGGGCGACCCCGCCGGCAAGCCTCCCCACGGCTTCCATCTTCTGCGCGTGGCGGAATTGTTCCCGCATCGAGGAAGACTCGGTCACGTCCTGCGCGACGCCGATCGTCCCGGAGACCGCCCCGCTCTCGTCACGGAGGGGCTCGACGTGGGTGAGGAAGATGCGTCCCCTCCACTCGATCTCGTAGTCCACGGTCTCGCCCGCGAGCGCCTGCCGGTGGCGGGCGATGGGGAGGAAGTCAGGGTCCGAGGTGTCGAAGAACTCGAAGAGCGTCTCGCCGACGACCTGATCGGGGGCGAGCCCCATGGCGGCCAGCGCCTTTCCTTCCGAGGAGGTGAAGCGCAGATTCCGGTCGGTGGTCCACACCACCGCGGGCAGGCGCTCCAAGAGGAGCCGGTATCGCGCCGCGTTCTTCCGGAGCGCCTCCTCCGCTTCCTTCCGGGCCGTGATGTCGATCAGGATTCCCCGGAGGAAGACGGGGCGCTCCTGGGCGTCCGTCACGACCCGGACGAGATCCCGGAGCCAGACGGCGCGGCCGTCGGCCGCGATCATCCGGTACTCGAGCTCGTGGTCCTGTCCCGAGGCGGTCGCCGCGCGGCAGAGCTCGACCGAGGCCTCCCGGTCCTCGGGGTGGAGGTGGTCGACCCAGAAGGTCCTGGACCCGCGCCACTCGTGGACGGGATAGCCCAGAATCCGCTCGGCGGCCGGGCTGACGAAGGTGAACTGCCACGTGGCGGCGTCGGCCTCCCAGGCGATCGCCTCGATGCCGCCGACGATCTCGTGGAAGCGGGTCTCGAGCGCGCGCACGGCCTTTCGCAGGCGCTCGATCTCGCCTTCGGTCTCTGGGGGCGCCGCGGCGAGCTCGGCCTCGGGTCGTTCGGGAAGGCTCACGGCGCGGTCGTCGACCGGACGTCCAGGAGCGCGGTTTTCCTCCGATCGGCTGGCGTCCGAGCTCGTGGCAACAAACGACGCCCCCCGGGATCCACCATGCCTCCCCTTCGGAATTCCTCTTGCCGGCTCTACCTCGCGGCCGAGGAGGTGCTGTCCCCTGGCACCTCCTGCCGCGCGGGTTTCAGATCCTGCTCGGCGTGTAGTAAGGGTTCCTCCCGGACGCGTGGTCGGTCGTGTCGAGGACCTCCGTGATCTGGGGGAAGCGCTCCTTGAGGAGCGTTTCGATCCCGTACTTCAAGGTCACGTCGACCATCCCGCAGCCCTGGCAGCCCCCACCGAGCTGGATGAACACCTTGCTGTCCTTGCTCGCCTCGAGCAGCCGGACGAAGCCGCCATGGTAGGCCAGGCTAGGATTGATCTCCTCGTCGAGGAGGGACTGGACCTTGCCGTAGAGCTCGGGGTCCCTCTCCACGATCGGGGCGCTCTGACCCTGGTCCTCCGGCTCCGCGTTCCAGCCGCCATGACCGCTGTCGCAACAGGACATGGGCGTTGCCTCCAAAGTAATGTTGTAGATCGGGGACTTCTTGGACCCCGGCAGTGGGGAAATATACTCGGTGTTGCGCCTGCCGGTCAAGCCCGGCCTCGCGTCCGTGATGGGCCCGAAGTGCTAGAATGAAGCAACGCAGCGAGAGGGAACCCCGCTGGAGGAGGGCGCCGCCGTGACGATCGAGACCATGGACGCCATCAGGGACCGCCTGGGCCGCGTGCTCGAGGGGATCATCCCCGACTTCGAAATCGACCTCCACGCGCCGATCGTACGCAAGATCGAGGAGCTCAAGGTCGAGAAGAGCGCGATCGTCCTGGCGCACAACTACCAGGTGCCGGAGATTTTCCACGGCATCGCGGACTTCACCGGAGACTCGCTCGCGCTCGCCCGGAAGGCGGCCGGTACGAGGGCGCGGATCATCGTCTTCTGCGGTGTCCACTTCATGGCGGAGACGGCGAAGATCCTGAACCCGGGCCGCAAGGTCCTCCTGCCCGACCTGGAGGCGGGGTGCTCGCTCGCGGAGTCGATCTCGGCCCAGGACGTCCGGGATCTACGGGCGAGCCACCCCGGAGTTCCCGCCGTCTGCTACATCAACACCACGGCGGCGGTGAAGGCGGAATGCGACGCTTGTTGCACGTCCGGGAACGCTCTGGCGGTCGTCGAGGCGATGCCGGGAGACGAGCTCATCTTCATCCCCGACGAGTACCTCACCGCCAACGTTCAGCGCCAGACGAAGAAGCGCCTGATCCCCTGGCCGGGACGGTGCATGGTCCACGAGACCTTCGAGGTGGAGATGTTGCGGGCCTACCGGCTGCAGTTCGAGGGGCTGGAGATCCTCGCCCACCCCGAGTGCTCTCCAGAGGTCGTGGCCGAGGCAGACTTCTGCGGCTCGACCTCGGCGATGCTGGAGCGCGTGGCGAGGACGCCCGCGAAGCGGGTCCTGCTCGTGACGGAGTGCGGGATGGCCGACAACATTCGGAATCGCCATCCCGACAAGGAGTTTGTCTCCTCGTGCACGATCTGCCCGCACATGAAGAAGATCCAGCTCGACAAGGTTCTAGCTTCCCTGGAGTCGGAGTCGCCGGAGATCCTGGTCGATGAAGAGGTCGCTCGCCGCGCGAAGCTCGCGGTCGAGCGGATGCTGGCGATCGGGTAGCGGGGGAGACGTGGAAGGCCTCGAGGAGGTTGAGGAAGGAAGGGGCGCGTTTCTTCTGGACCCGGCCGGCGGCAGGTGAAATCGCACCGGAGAAAACCCGATCCCCGCGGGGAGCCCGACCCGCTGGCCGAGTCACCGACGCTTGCCGAGACACGGACCCAGCCGGGCGCGTCGACCGGGGGTGCGGCCTCCTCGCGGGGGCTGGCGAGCGAGGACGAGCTCCTTCCGGGCGCGCGGATCGGTCCGTACGAGATCGTGGAGCGCCTCGGGAGCGGCGCGATGGGACACGTCTTCCTGGTCCTGGACACCGTGCTCCGGCGGACGCTCGCCCTCAAGGTGATCCGCGCCGGCCGCCTCGCCTCGGAGGAAGAACGCGCGCGCTTCCTGCGGGAGGCGCGCTCGGCGGCGAGGCTTCGCCACCCCAACATCGTCTCGATCCACAACCTCGGCTACGAGGACGGCCACCTTTTCTTCACGATGGACCACGTGGAGGGCGAAACCCTTTCCGGCCGTCTCGCCCGGGGCCGGCTCAAGACGGAGGAGGCGCTCCGGATCCTCTCGGCGCTCGCCGATGGCGTGGCCTACGCCCACGAGAACGGAATCCTCCACCGGGACCTCAAACCCTCGAATGTCCTCTTGACGAGCGACGGCGTCCCGCGCCTCTCCGACTTCGGCCTGGCCAAGGCCGCGGGAGACGAGGAGAGCCTCCGGCTCACGGGGAGCTACGCGCTCCTGGGGACGCCGGCCTACATGTCGCCCGAGCAGGCGCGCGGCGACGTGGCCAAGGTCGATGCGGCGAGCGACGTCTACGCGCTGGGCGTCATCCTCTATGAGATGCTCTCCGGCGACATCCCGTTCCATGGGGAGGCGCCGATAGCCGTCCTCCAGAAGATCCTCACCGAGGAGCCGCCCCCTCTGTCGCGTCTCGTGCGGCGGCTCGACCCGGAGGTCGAGGCGATCTGCCTCAAGGCGATGGCCGCGCGGAAGGAGGACCGCTACGCATCGGCTCGCGAGCTTGGCGAGGATCTCCGGCGGCACCGAGAGGGGCACGAGACAAGGGCCCGGCCGCTTTCGGCTCTCGGCCGTCTCGGGAAACTCTACCGGCGCCGCCGCGGAGCCTTCTGGGTCGCCGGGGCCGCCGTTCTCGTGAACGCTTTCTACATCGTCTGGCTCAACACGGCGCTCGCGCGGGCGAATCGGGCGACGGTCGAAGCCGAGGACCAGAGACAGGCCGCGGCGGCCTCGCGGGCTGAGCTCGAGGAGAAAGTCGCGGAGCTCGAGCGCCGGGATACCCAGAGCAAAGCGCGGGAGCTTGCCGAGGTCGCCGCGCGCGAAGGAGACGCCAGGGAGGCCGAGGAGAAGTTCGCCCGCGCGCTCGAGATGGCAGAGGGACCGTTCGAGATCCTCCGCATCCAGGCGGACTACCACCGCCGGCACCGGCGCTTCGACCGGGCGATCGAAGTGTACGGCGAGGCCTGCCGGGCCGGCCGCGAAGGCGGCGTTCCCGGCGAGCTCCTCGCGCTCGTGCTCTTCGACCTCTACTGGTGCCATGTGGACATGAAGCCCACGTTCCCGGTGCAGGAGACCCCCGAGATGAAGGCGATCCTGGAGGATCTCTCGCGTCTCGATCCCGAGAACCCGCTCGTCCTCTTCGCCCGGTCGCAGCTTGCGGAGACGATCGATGAGCAGATCGCCCTCCTCGACCGCGCGATCCTGGCGAGCGACACCCCTCTCTGGCAGGCCTACGCCTGGCGCGGCGAGCTCCGCTCCCGGCTGGGGCGCGTGGACGAGGCCCTGAGCGACCTCGACCTCGCCATCCGGGAGGTCCCGGACGAGCCCCTGCTCATGGGATTCCGCGGGTGGATCCGCATCCGGAGGTTCGAGCCCAAAGAGGCCTACGCCGACTTCGATCGGGCGCTTGAGTCCCTCGCGGCGGACGACGCGAACCGTGCCTACCTCGTGATCGGCCGCGGACTCGCCGCGGCCCTCCAGGAGAAGCACGACCAGGCGGAGCGTGACCTCATGGAGGGGAGCCGGGACCGCGACACCTGCGAGGGGCTCTTCAGCTACCTTCGCGTGAACTATCCGGAGGTCTGCACCTTCGCCATCGCCCTCCTCACGCAGAAGATCGCGGTCGAGAGGGACCGGGGCTACCTCTATGGCCTCCGCGGCATGTTCCACTATGTCTCGGCAAGGGCGGCGAGAAACGACGAGGAGAAGAAGGCCGGCTACAGGGCGGCGCTCGCCGATTTCGACGAGGCCGCGCGGCTCTCGCCCCCATACGAAACGGTCCTTGCTCCCTACGTCCGGGTCGCGCGCGAGCACGCCGGGCGCTGACTTCCTGGGGGCGGAGAACAGGGCGCAGGGGACTGGCGCTGCCGACGCGCAGTCCGTTCTGCCGCACGGATGTCAGGCATTCATGGCTCGGCTATTTCCCGTCGTTCTCCAAAAAGGGCTGCACGGCGATCCGGAGCGTCCCCTGGCGCCAGTCGTTCGAGGTCACCACGAACTCCTGCATCTCGACCGCCGGGGCGGCCGGATCGTGGATCAGTCGGAACTCCAGCCTCCTGGCCGGCGCAAGTTCGATGGGGAGCTGGGTGGTCTCGCCGGAAAGATGGAGCGGCCCCTTCGTCAGCTCGGCTCGCTCGATCTTCACGGGGCGGGTCCCGCCCGATCGCAGGCTCACGAAGTAGACCGAGAGCGACTCTCCGCTCTCGCCGAGCTCCCATCGATGGTAGAACTCGCCGTCGAGACGAGCTCCGCCGCCCAGCGCAAGGAGCGCCCGCCGGACGCCCGGGGCGTAGGCACTCGAACCATACCGGTCGACGAAGGCCTCGAGGTCGGCGACGCGGGGGTCATCCCCTCCGATCGAGTCGGCGGCATCCTCGGAGAGGATCGGCGAGAGCTGCTTCGTGCGGAGGAACTCGAGCGCCTCGGCATTGGCTCCGTCGGGCTCGGCGACCACGATCTCGAAGGAGGCCGGGGTGAGTTCCGGATGCTGGAGATCGACGTGGTACGTCCCGGCCTTGTCGAGCGCGAAGCGCTCCTCCTTTGCATTCCAAGAGAGGCTGAACCGGTGTTCCCGCTCCTCGCCCGGCTGGAGAGGCTGGAGCAGGAGGGCCTCCCTCTCCTCGCGCCAGGAGTCGAGGAAATCCCTGTCGATGAAAGAACTCGCGGGGCCGCCGTCCCGGGAAACGAGCACCTGGACGCCGAATCCGGCCCGCAGATCGACCCCGGGGATCGGTTCGCTCCCTACGTTCCGGTGAGTCAGGACAACCTCGACCGGCTCGCCGACCAGCGCCGTCGGATTCGCCCTCGCCGTGAATTCCACCTCTTGGCCCTGCGCAGTCGGAATCGACGCGAGGGCAACCACGAGAATGGGGAGATTCGGGAGTCGCATGAGCGTTCCTCCTGCGGATGCCTTTCGTAACCGCCCGCTGCCGACCATGCTAGCCTGGGGTTTCGCGGTTTTCTACCGTCGACCGTTGAGATCGAGGCCCAGTTCCTCGCCAGCCGATCCAGACGAGATCCAGGATGAGCATGGCGACGGAGAAGAGTCCCACCGCAAGCCATCGAACGGCGAAAAGGAACGACTCCTGGTCGACCTCTGCGATCACTCCCTCTCGGCTCGCCACGACATCGCCGCCGGCGGCGATGTCGAGCTCGTACTCCCCCATCGAGGGGATTGAGACGAGGAGCACCTTCCTCTCGTCGTCGAGCGCGAGCGAGAAGGCACTCCCGACAACGCCTCCTCTGCCGAGTCGTTCGAGCGCCCGCTGGCCCACCCCCTCGCCGTCGCGATAGAAGCCCAAATCGGGCGGGTACGGGGGATGCGGCTCGAAGAGAACGAGATAGCGGCCTCCCGAGGGCAGCACGACCCAATCGGGGTCAGGCTGATAGGCGTAGCTCGATAGCTCCCACACCAGGGAAGGCTCGGGACCGTTCGTGAAGAGCCCCGAGGCCCGATATCTCTCACGGAGGGTCCGACTTCTCGCGCGTTCCTCCTCGGACTGGGCGAGTGCAAGCTCCTCGTCCAGCGCGAGCTGGGGGATCATCGCCAGAACGTGCTCACCCTGCGGGGTTTCGACCGTGTAGCTCAAGCCCCGCGCGGGGACCAGGCGTCCCCGGGCATCGCGGCCGGGCGGACCGTACGGGTAGTCGAGGGGGAGGGGAATCGTCCGGCTGCCGAGCGCTGCGGGAACGGAGATCGCCTCGCGACGCAGTCGCTCGGCGAAGGCGGGGCATGCAAGGTAGAGCGCGACGCCCACGGCAAACTGGAGCCCGCAAGCGATGGCGAGGTAGGTGATTAGGGCCCGTGCGCTCTTCGGGTTCGAGCGAAGACGCTCGCCCGACACGGATTCCGCACGGCCGAGGCAGCGGCGGACGATCTCCCCCAGAACGCTTCCCGGCGCCAGGACCGCGCAGGCGAGCGCGACCGCGCGGAAGACCTCCCCCGCCTCCGAGGTCACGGCGAGCGAGCCCCCTGCAAGCACCAGCGCCGCTGCGAGCACCCCGTTGGCAACCACGATCGAGGCGGCGGGGTCCGCCCCCGAGAACCACGCTCGTCCAGGCAGGCCTTTCGCGCTCGATCGGACGAAGAGAGAGATCAATGCATCCGTGCCGAAGATCTGACCGAACAGCGAGAAGGTGCCGCCCAGAGCCAGGACGATCCCTGCCTCCCTCCACGGTCCATTCGCGCGGCACGCCAGAATCGCCCCCAGGGTCGCGGCTGCACCCGCAAGAGGCAGCCCCGACACGAACGCCGCGGCTAGCCGTCGTGCCTCTGGAGAACCGGACGCTCCCGCACGGAGCCGATCGTCCGCCGCCCGGGTCGCCGTGTGGACCGCGATGGCCACGGTCACGAAACAGGCTGCCAGAACCTCCGTGTTCACGGGGACCGGGACGAGAGAGATCGTGACGTAGACCAGGAAGGCGGCCGAGCCGGCTCCGAGGAAGATCGGGAAGACCGATGCCCTGTAGAGCACGAGGAGCGCGAGGACCGACAGCGCCAGGGCAGCCCCGGCGGTCCAACGCTCCAGGCGGTACCACGCGTCGGACCATCTGGGCGCGACAGCCGTCTCGGACACCCATCGAGGAGCGGCGGGCAACGGTTCGCCCTCCATCGCCGCGAGCGCGTACTCGGCCGTCTTCTTGGGTACAGCGAGTCGAATCTCACCGCCGGGAATGCGCTCATCGATCTCCGCCTCCCATACCACCCGATCCCCCCAGAGGAAGAGGAGCGTTCTCCCGACTTTCTCGCGCATGAACTTCTCCAACCGGATCGCATCGTCCTTCTTGAAGTGGATCGTCAGAAGTCGCCGCTCTAAATCGCCGCCTTCGTCGGGCTCGACGGCGACGGAGTCGAAGTGCGTGGAGTCGAATCGCGGCTCCTCGAGCCGCCGTCCCGACGATTCCTCACTCCACAGCGGCGCGAGTGCCCAGGGAAAGGATCCTCGCCGCACGAGATACCAGCGGTACCCTTGCCGGCCTTCCGCGGTCGCGACCCCATCACGCTCGAGACTGGAGCAATACGACGCCACCGCTGCGTCGACCTCGGGTCCGCGGAAGATGGGGGCGAAGCGCTTCCACTCCCGGCGGGTCGAGTCTTCGTCCGCCGCGACGCGAAGTTCCAGGATGCCCGTGGCTGCGAGAAGGTCCAGGGCCTCGCGCCTCTCGTCGTCTCCGGCGCCGGGAAGGCGGACAGCAGCGCCGTCTCCTTCGACCGCCACGGAAGCGCCTCGTCCCACGCCGGCCTGGGCGAGGCGCTTCCGAAACGCCCGGGCGGTTCGCTCCGCCAGGTCGTCGCGATCGTCGGGCCCAACGGTCTCCTTGGGAACCTCGAGCAGGAGCTCGAGTCCCCCTTGGAAGTCGCTGCCAGGCTCCGGCTGCGCACCTTCACGTATGTAGAGCGATCCCGCGCCTCCGAGCACCACGGCCGCGAGGATCGAGCGTACTCCCGTCGAGATCACGTTCCGTCCCGCGACTTTCTCCACGATCGGTTGTCCCCTTCCCTGTCACCGGGCGTTGTTCCCAGGCGCGAACGCGCTCGTGAACGGTCCGTATGTTGACCGATCGAACGCCCCGTTGCGAAGGGAATGCGGGGCATCCGCCTGAGGCGCGTTCCGGAAGGACGCTTGCCCGGTTCGTCCGCGGCGCGTGCGCTATCGGCCGAGATGAAGCGGGCCGTGGCCGTGTTCGCGGCGGCACTCTTTGCCGCTTCCACTCTCGACGCGCAGGAGGGACGAGGCGAGGGCTCCATTCGCGGATGGATCGGCGATCTCTCCTCCTCCGACTGGGAAAGTCGGGAACGCGCCGCGCTCGAAGCGCTATCCGCGACAGGCTCTTGGCCGATACCGACGCAGCTCGGCAGGCTGGACGCGATTCATCTTCCGACGGCCCTTCTCTGGCGGGGAAACGTGGGAAGGAGCCTGCTGCTCGCGACCGATGACGTTCCTCTAGCGTTGCCGGCCCGCGCTCACGGGTTCGACGTCGTCGGCGTCTGACGGCCCGCATCCCATCCGCCGGGGCAAGTCGGGAGTGCCCTGAGTATTGAATTCCTGAGCGCTTCGGCCTATCCTCGGCCCCTTCCGCGCGACGACAGCCTCCTTCCAGGACACCCCCATGAACGCGAGACGCGTCTTCCTCCTCCTCTGTGTGCTCTTCGCGGGAACCGCCACCCTCCCCGCTCAGGACGCCGACCTCGAGGCGCGCCTGGCGGCGGTCGCCAAGGCGTACAAGCCTGAGTTCCCAGGCGAGATCCCCTTCGACCCGAGTGAGTGGACGACGAACGAGGGTTTCCCCCTGATCGGTGACCCGGCCGCGAAGAAGGGAGGGTCGTTCACGGGCGCGATTCCCGAACCTTTGCCATCACTCCGGATGGAGGGCCCGCAGTCGAACCTCTCGACCATCACCGACATCGGCGCACTCCTCTACGAGGCGCTGGTCGGGATCCATCCGACGACACTCGAGTTCGTCCCCGGGCTCGCGACGCACTGGCAGATCGACCTCGACAAGAAGATCCTCCGCTATCGCCTGAACCCCAAGGCGCGCTTTTCGGACGGCTCGGAGATCACGGCCGACGACGTCCTCGCGAGCTGGGAGCACGTCGCGGGGCGTTACAGGAACGGCGTCGAAACCGAGGACGAGTCCTGGTCACGCAAAGACCCTTACGTTGAAGATCTCTACGGGAAGAGTTTCAAGCGGCCCGTGGTCGAGGACAAGTACACGATCCGGGTCGAGATGACAGAAGAGAACTGGCGTCTCCCGATGTACTTCGGGGCGAGCATGAAAATCTACCCCGCGAGGTACATCCGGATCCTGGGGCAGGACTACATCGACGCCTACCAGTGGAAGCCGGTCGTGGGGAGCGGCCCCTACTACATGAAACCGGACGACCACGTCCCGCAGGAATCGTACGCCTTCACGCGCCGTACGGATTACTGGGGGAAGGACGAGCGCTGGGCTCAGGGCCTCTACAACTTCGACAAGGTCCGCTACGTCGTCGTTCTCGACGATACCCTCCTGTACGAGAAGTTCAAGAAGGGGGACCTGGACTACTACTGGGTGAACCGGGCATCGCGCTGGGTCCAGGAGACTGACTTCGACAAGGTGAAGATGGGGTGGATTCAGAAGCGCAAGGTCTACACGCTCGAACCGCAGGGTTTCTCGGGGTTCTGCTTCAACATGAGGAAGCCGCCCTTCGACGACATCCGGGTGCGGCGCGCCTTCGCCCTCCTCTTCAACCGCGAGAAGCTCATCGAGAAGCTCTTCTTCGGCGAGTACGAACCCCTCGACTCGTACTATCCGGGCGGGATCTACGAGAACAAGGAGAACCCGAAGGTCCGGTACGACCCGCGCCTCGCCGCGCGACTCCTGGAAGAGGCGGGCTGGAAGGAACGGAACGCCGACGGAATCCTCGTCAAGGACGGGCATCCGTTCGAGCTCACGCTCGAATACGGCTCGGAGACATGGACGCGGATCTTCACGCCGGTTGTTGAGGATTTCCGGAACGCCGGGATCGAACTCAAGCTGGAGCTCGTCGACTACAACATGCTCCAGAAGAAGGTGGACGAGCGCCAGTTCACGATTCACTACATGTCCTGGACCTCTCTCACCTTCCCCAACCCCGAGTCGTCCTGGAAGAGCGATCTCGCCGACAAGAACGACAACAACAACCTCGGCGGCTTCAAGAACGAGCTCGTCGACCGACTCTGCTCGCTCTACAACAAGGCCCGCACAGCGGAGCGGCGGATCCAGATCGTCCAGCGGATCGACAAGATCATCTTCGAGGAGTACCCCTACGCGCTCGGCTGGTACGCTCCGTACGAGCGGGTGATGTACTGGAACCGCTACGGCCAGCCGGAGACGTACTTCACCGCAACCCAGCGCCCGGAGTACGACATCCCGCAGCTCTGGTGGTACGACCCCGACAAGGCCGCCGCCCTCGACAAGGCGATGAAGTCGAACGGCGAGCTCGAGGTCGGCGAGACCGTCCAGAAGCCCTGGGAACACCTCAAGGACGCCTCGGCGAGCTTCGGCGCCGAGGACGGCGAGAAGAGGGACGAGGGGAAGAACGGCAAGGAGAAGGACGGCGAGTAGGACGACGTAGTTCAGGGAGGGGCCGCCCATGCACGGAATGACCGCCTATTTCGTGCGGCGGATTCTCCTCGTGCCCTTGACCTTTCTCTGCATCACGTTCCTCGTCTATACAGTCCTGCGGCTTGTCCCGGGCGGGCCGGTCGAGGAAGCGAAGCGGCAGCTCAAGGCGAGAGCGGCAGGTGAGGCGGGGGGAGGCGGAGGCGGTCGAGGCTTCGAGGCGGTCGAGCTCACGGAAGCGCAGGTCCGCGAGATCGAGCGTTACTACAAGATCGACAAGCCGATCCCGGTCGGGTACGCGATCTGGCTAGGCGTCTACCCCGACGAGGAGGTCGGTTTCAGCGGGATCCTCCAGGGGGACTTCGGCCGCTCGACGAAGTACGCGGAACCGGTGCTCGACGTCATCGTCTCGAAGTTCAGGATCTCCCTCTTCTTCGGCCTGGCGGGGTTTTTCTCGACCTGGCTCGTCTGCGTCCCGCTCGGCGTGTACAAAGCGATCCGGCACCGGGGGATCTTCGACACGGGCTCTTCGGTCCTGGTGTTCCTCGGCTATTCAATCCCCGGCTTCGTGGCGTGCCTCGTGCTCCTGGTCCTCTTCGGAGGCGGGACCTACTTCAACCTCGTGCCCCTGGGCGGCTACCGCCCGGACCCGGAGGACTGGGATGCGCTCTCGTTCGGCGGGAAAGTCCTCGCCCAGATCCATCACATGCTAGTCCCCGTCTTCGGGTATCTGCTCGGCCACTTCGCGACAATGACGGTTCTGACGAAGAACTCGCTCCTGGAGAACTTGGGGGCGGACTACGTCCGGACCGCGTTCGCGAAAGGGCTTCCCGAGCGCAGAGTCATCTTCGTCCACGCGCTCAGGAATTCGCTCATCCCCGTCACCGCCACGATCGGCCACGCCTTCGCCCTCATCTTCGCCGGCTCGTTCCTCATCGAGCAGGTCTGCAACATCCAAGGGATGGGGCTCCTCGGCCTCACGTCGCTCAGGGCCCGCGACTACGCGGTCGTCATGGGGACGATGGTCTTCGGCGAGCTCTTCTTCCTCTTCGGGAACATCCTGTCGGATCTCATCTGGGCCGCGATCGACCCGCGGATTCGATTCGGGGCATGATCCATCACTTCCGTACGATCCTGGGCCTGGCCGTTGCTCTCGGTCTGGGGTATGTCGTCGCGCACGTCCTTCTGCCGTGGACGATCCGCCGTGTCCTGAAACTCCTGGGAAGGGAGATCCGCCTTTCGCCGATCTGGCGCCGGCGCCTCCAGCGCTTCCGCTCGATCCGACGTGGCTACTGGGCCTTCGTCGCAATCACGAGCGCCTTCACTTCCAGTCTCTTCCTCGAGTTCTACATCAACGATCAGGCCCTCCTCATCGTCTACAAGGGGAAGTGGGCGTCTCCCGCGTTTCGCCAGTGGGCCGACCTATGGCTCCCGTGGGACGTTCCCCATTTTCTTCCGGCGAACGAGTGGGGACTCGAGCACGAGGGGCCGATCAAGTACCGCGAGTACCAGCGCTACTGCAATGAACCTGGCGCCTTTGCGGAGCGGATCCGTTCGGCTGAGAAGATGCTCGAGGATTCGAGGACGCGCTTCGCGGAGATGGAGGAGCCGAAGCTCCCGCCGGAACCGGTGCGCCCGGAATCCGACGATCCTTTCGATCTCGAGCTATACGAGACCGATCGGCTCGTCTGGGATGCCGAGAAAGCAAAACTCGCGGACAAGATCCGGGAGTACGAGTTCCGGCGCGACGACCTTGTCGAGCAGGCCGCCCTCGTCGAGACCCTCCGCGGGAACGAGTCGGCGTTCGAAGGGGGCCAGGCCTGGGTACTCCTCCCCGTCTACCCCTACGGCCCGGGGGAATCCCTTCTTGACCTGGCGGGCCGCCCCCCCCACCCGCCCCTCACCGAG
>JACQVV010000521.1 GCA_016209595.1 Planctomycetota bacterium | reverse complement strand
GAGCGGGAAGACCGAGGTCTACCTCCGCGCGATCGAACCGGTGGTGCGCCGGGGGCAGCAGGCGATCGTGCTCGTCCCGGAGATCGCGCTCACGCCGCAGACCGTCCGCCGCTTCCGGGCGCGCTTCGAGAGGGTCGCGGTCCTGCACAGCGGGCTCACCGAGTCGAGCCGGCGGAACCAGTGGCAGCGGATCGCGCGGCGTGAGGCCGACGTGGTGGTAGGGCCGCGCTCCGCGGTCTTCGCCCCGGTGTCCGACCTGGGACTCGTCGTCCTCGACGAGGAGCACGAGCCGAGCTTCAAGCAGAACTCGACACCCCGCTACCACGCCCGCGACGTCGCGATCATGCGGGCCCACTTCGCGGGAGCGGCGGTCGTCCTGGGTTCGGCGACGCCGTCCCTGGAGAGTTTCGCCAACGCGAAGCGCGGGAAGTTCCACATGGAGCGGCTGCCGTCGCGAGTCCGGGAACGGCCGCTCCCGCCCGTCGAGGTCGTGGACATGGGCCAGGAGTTCGGCAACGGCAACGGAACGCCTCTCTTCTCGCGGACGCTCGTCCTTCACCTCGGGAACGCGCTCGCCGCGGGAGAACAGGCCATCCTCTTCCTCAACCGCCGCGGCCATTCCTCCTTCCTTTCCTGTCTCCGCTGCGGCCACGTCGTCGGCTGCCCGCGCTGCGAGGTGACGCTCACCTGGCACGCCGCCTTCCGGCGCGCGCTCTGCCATTACTGCGGGCACGAGGAACCGGTCGGCGCCGCCTGCCCCGCGTGCCGGGAGGGCCGCCTCGCCTACCGGGGCGCGGGGACCGAGCGGGTCGAGTCGGTCGTGGGGAAGCTCTTTCCGGACGCGAGGCTCGCCCGGATGGACTCGGACACCATGGGATCCCGCGGCGCCTACGAGAAGGTCCTGGGCGACTTCGAAGCGCGCCGAATCGACATCCTGGTGGGAACGCAGATGATCGGCAAGGGCCTCGACTTCCCCGGCGTGACGGTGGTCGGGGTCCTCTCCGCCGACACGGTTCTCCACTTCCCAGACTTCCGCTCCGCGGAGCGGACCTTCCAGCTCGTGACCCAGGTCGCAGGGCGCGCCGGGCGCGGGAACCGCCCCGGGAGGGTCGTGGTCCAGACCTTCTCCGCCAGCCACTACGCCATCGAATGCGCCGCGCGCCACGACTACGCCTCGTTCTGCGAGCGGGACCTCGCCTACCGCCGCGAGCTCGGGTATCCGCCCTTCGGCCGCCTCGCCCGGGTCCTCTGTCTGGGCCCCGATGAGGCGAAGGTCCGCGAGCGGGCGCGCGAGGCCGCACTCCGCCTTTCGGGCGCCCACGCGAAACGGAGCGTCGCCGTCCTGGGTCCGGCCCCCTGTCCGATCGCCCGGATCGACGGGAAGTTCCGCTGGCACACGCTCGTCAAGGCTCCCCGGCCCACCGACCTCGCCGCGGCGCTTTCGGCCCTGGGGGATCTCTCCTCGTCGGCAGGGCCCGTCCAGGTCGTGGTGGATGTCGATCCCGTGGAGATGGTGTAGGAACGAGCGGCGCGGCCCCCTTGCCCGGTACGAACCGCTTGAATCAAGAAACGGAGGAACACCCTTGGCGAAGAAACCTGCCCCAAAGAAGAGAGCCTCGAGGAAGCACGCGTCGAGAAGGCCGCCCGAGTCAGAGATCGTGGATGTCCAGGAGGAGATCTTCGCTCTGAAGGAGAAGCTCTCCGGCCTCCGGCGGAAGGTGAGACCATCGCGCGTCGAGGACTACGCGCTCCGCGACCACGACGGGAAGCCCCTCTCGCTCGCGGCGGCCTTCGGGAAGAAGAAGGACCTGCTCGTCGTCCACAACATGGGGAAGAAGTGTCCTTACTGCACTCTCTGGGCGGACGAGATGAACGGCGTCCTCGCACATATCCAGAACAGGACCGCGTTCCTCGTCACGAGCCCGGACGACCCGAAGACGCAACGGGCCTTCCGGAAGTCGCGCGGCTGGAAGTTCCGGATGGCGTCCGTCGCGGGGACCGCCTTCGCGAGGGACATGGGCTTCGAGCCGAGATCCGGCGTCTACTGGCCGGGAGTGACGTCGTTCCGGAAGGCGGGGGGGAACAAGATCGAAAGGGTCACGAGCGCCTTCTTCGGCCCCGGGGACGACTTCTGCGCCGTCTGGAGCTACTTCGATCTCCTCGACGGGGGTGCCGGGGGCTGGCAACCCCGGTTTCGTTATCCTCGCGAGCGCTGATGCCAGTCGAGGAAGAGGACGAGGCACCAGAGGACGACCCCCGCCTCCCGTTCGGCGCCCTTCGCGCCGGCGAGTACGGGCTCCCCGCCCGGGGCGGTCATCTCGACGAGCGCGTGGACGAGCCCCACGATCTTGGTCGGCAGATGGCCCCCGCTCGCGAGTTCCCGGGCGAGCCGTGGAACTCTCATGTCGGCGGGGTCGCCGACCGCGGCGCGGTAGCGGCTGCGAAGGGCCCCCTTGAGGAGGAAGCGGCAGCGCTTGACCGCGACCGCGGGATCGACGTCCAGGAGCTCGAAGACGTGCTCGATGTCCCGCCGGAACGGACTCGCCTCGAGGCCCCATTGGGCCACCGGGTCGGGGACGGGAACGAGTCCCCCGAAGGGGTTCCTGGGCTTCAGGACGGCCCGGATCGCCAGAGTCCTCCGGCGGGAGAGATGGGTCTTTCGCACGGGGGAGTAGAGGCCGTCCTCGTCCTGGGTCGAGGCCTCGTCGTCATGCTGGAAGAGCCAGGTGAAGCTCGCGCGAAGATGGGCGGGGTCGGCCGGGACGGAGAGGAGGTTCGAGTCCTCCAGAACGACCGCGCCGCCTGGGGTCGCGAGGTTGACCTCGGTCTCCCGCTCCTCGTCCACGCGCTTCACGGCGATCCGCACCGGACTCCCCGCGAGCCGGAGTCGCCAGGCCACCCCCGTCTTCTCCAGCGTCGCCAGCGCCGCGGGGGAGCTTCCCGACACGAGCTCGAGCCGGCGGCCCGCGATCACGAGGTGATTGGGCGTTCCGGAGACGAGGTCGAAGGTCCGGCCGATCTCCGGTCCCTCGATTTCGGTGAAGAAGTCCCGCAGCATGGGAGGCGCATTGTAGCCTTGGTACCCATCCAAAAACCCTCCCGTCGCCGGGCGGGCGGCGATGGAAGCCTGCCCCCGTGAGCAGAGAGGCGCTCCTCGCGCGGGCGCCGGGGCTCGCGAGACTCCGGCCGCTCTCGCTCGTCCCGCACCCCGCGATCGTCCGGCCCCTCGACCGCCTCGCGCACGCGCCGGGCGCTCTCTGGCTCTGGGACGACTCGCCCGCCGGAGGAAACAAGGTCCGCAAGCTCGAGTGGCTTCTCGCGGGGACGCTCGCGGCCGGGAAGCGAGGCGTCCTCGTCTACGGCCCGACCGGTTCGAACTGGGTCCTCGCCGCCGTACGTCAGGCCAGGGCGCACGGCCTGGAGGCGCGCGCGGTTCTCTTCCCCGCTCCCATGCCGGCCTACGCCCGGACGAACCTCGAGGCCACACGGCGTCTCGCCGACCTCGTCGTCACGGTCCCCGCGATGCCCTTCCTCCCGGCAGCGTGCCTCGCGATCCTCGCCCGCCGTCCGGGGACCGACGTCTACCCGCCGGGCGGGACCGGCTTCGTCTCGAGTCTCGGCTACGCCGAGGCGGCGCTCAGCCTCGAGTCTCGGGTCGCGGCGGGCGACCTTCCCGAGCCGTCGTGGATCTTCGTGGCCGCGGGGACCGGAGGGACGGCCGCCGGCCTCGCGGCGGGCCTCTCCCTCACTCGGCTCGCCACGAAGGTTGCCGCGGTCCGGGTGAACGACCTCGCCCTCATGAACGCGCCCCTTCTTTCGACGGTCGCCCACCGGGCGCTCGCGACCCTCGCCCGGGCCGGCGCGGCCGGAGCTCCCCGGCGACTGGCCCGCGGCCGGCTCGTCCTGGTCCACGACTTCTTCGGCAAGGGTTACGCGCTCCCGACTCTCCCTTCCGAGCGCGCGGTCGCCCGGGCGGCGGCCGAGGAAGGCCTCGAGCTCGAGACGACCTACACCGGCAAGACCCTCGCCGCGGCGCATTCGATGGGGCCCTGCCTCGGCGGGCCGATCCTCTTCTGGAACACGTTCGCGGGCAGCTCGAAGACCTGAGACTAGAGCCCATCCATACACCCGGACCGAGCCCGGCGGAGCGCCGGCGGCCCGGCTGCGAGGCGCGAGCCCGAAGTCGTAGCTCTGCTACGACT
>JACQVV010000520.1 GCA_016209595.1 Planctomycetota bacterium | reverse complement strand
GGTGGGGGCTGGGGTGAGGGCTCGGGAGCGGGCGGGGGCTCGCCGCGGAGCAGGGCGGCCTCCTCGGGCGAGACCCAGCGGTCGTCGATCTGGACATAGCCGAGCTTCTCGAACTCCTCCCTGGCCCGGATGGCTTCGTATTCGGCGCGCGGGATCCAGTTGCCGTCCACGAGGACCTTGCCCTGGGCGATCATGGCGTTCGCGCGGGCCTTCTCCTCGAGGCGCGACCTCTCCTCGTGAGTCACCCAGGCGCCCTCGTACTCGACGAAGCCGCGCCGGGACATCTAGGACTCGAAACTCTCGCGGGCGCGGTCCTGTTCGGGGTCGGGCTTGACGGGAAGGAGTTCGCGTGAGACGCCGACGACCTCGACCGCGGCGGGGGCGACGTGTCCGGAGAGGGCTGACTTTCCGTTTGGCGAGGCCGCGGTGACCCTGGGGGGAGTGGATGGCTCCTCGGGCGCGGGAAGGGAAAGGTATCGACCAAGGAGGAGCGCGGGGAGGAGGCCGGCGAGCACGGCGGCGGCGACCCGCCAGCGACGGGTGCGAGCCCGGGCCGGTGAACGCGCCGATCGCGTGGTTCGATCAAGTTCGGCGATCGCCAGGTAGGCTTCTCGAGGAAGGGCGCCCTTCTCGACGAGGAGGGCTCCGAGGGACCGGGCGAGGCCAACCCGGGCAAGGTCTTTCTGGAGCTCGGTCGCGTCAAGGATCGCCTTGTCGGTCACGAGGCCCTTCGCTCGGACAAGATCGGCAGTCCTCGTGCCACCGGTGCGGGGAAGCGGCTCCGGGCGCTCGGGGACCGCCCCCGCCCCGCGGATCTTCTCGAGGATCCTCGACGCGGCTTCGCGCGTGACGTGGCCGAGCTCCTCCAGGACGTCGGGGAGCGTCTTCGCGACATGGTGGCGGGCATACACATCCTGGATGGCGCGCGCGTCGCGAACCTGGATCGACCCGACGGCCCCGGCCGCAATGGCGATCTCGGCGAAGAGCCAGTCCTCGGGCGAAGCACCGGCGAGAGGATCGGGGCGATCGGCGGGCGCACCGGGTTCTAGCTCGATCTCGGGCTTGCCCTCCTGGCTTCCAAGGGCTTCCTCGATGGCCTGGAGCGTGACCCAGCCTTGCGCGAGAAGAACGTCCTGGAGTTCGCGGACGAGCCCTTGGGACTCCATCCCGGACTGGATCGCTAGGGCCTCGCGGACCTGGTCGGACGTCACCAGTCCTTTCGCCACGAGGGCTCGGGCGAGCGGCGGGAACGCCCGCTCGAAGGACTCCGACGTTGCGGCCGGGGACAGCCCGCGCAGGGCGATCTGGATTTCCAGGATATGGCGCGCTATCTGAACCGTATCCACGGTGCCTTTCTCGTACAGGACTCGGCCGATCGGCCGGTCGATGCCCTGCTCGCGCTCCTTGGCCTGGATCTCGAGACACTCCTCGGCCTCCTGGGCGGTGATGAGCCCCGCCTTGACGGCGAGCGCCGCGAAACGGGTGTTGCGGCCCGCGCCGAAGCGCCGTTCGATCTCGGTTCTGGCGTCGGCGAGGGCCGTCTCGATCGTCGCGCGGGTGGTCCAGCCCCGCTCGACGAGGAGGTCGCCCAGGCGCACCGGGAGACCCTGTTCCCGGAGAGCGTCTTGGATCGCGAGGGCCTCCTCGATCCTCGCCGCGGGGAGATGGCCTCCCTCGATGAGGATTTGGCCGAGCTGAGGGAGCCAGGGACGCAGCGGTATCTCCTGGCCGGTCTGGCGAAGGTGTTCCTGGATGGCGATGATGCTGTCCACGAGGCACGCGGCGGACAGGTGCCCCCTCTCGTAGAGGATCCGGCCGAGCGGCGGGTTCTCGCCGCGCGCCCGGGCCTCCTCCTGGATCCTGAGGCACTCCTCGACTGCGGCTCCGCTCACGAGCCCGAGGTTCGAGGCGATCCGGCCGAAGAGAGCGCCCGCGCCCGCATCCTGTTGCGCCGTCGTCTCTGGCATGCCTCTCTCCCGATTCTCGCTCGGACTCGAGACGGCCTGACGATTGGCCTCTCTGATTATAGTTCGAGTCCGTTCCCGCATCTCGCGCGAAAAAACCGATTTGCGGAAACGGCGGACCACAGATGAAGAGGACCTATCGCGGTCGTCCAAGGGCGGGACCTCTCGATCGATCTCGGCCGCGCCAGGGAACTCGACCTCTCGTGGCACTTCCCCCGCGAGGAGGGAACGCGGGGCTCGCTCCTCGCGTCGGCGTCCTATTCCGG
>JACQVV010000506.1 GCA_016209595.1 Planctomycetota bacterium | reverse complement strand
CCATCACGCCGCGAGCCCGGCGATGGGAGGGCTTTGAGGTAGCATCTAAGGGGCTGTAAGGAAATAAATGCGTCAACACCGAGGCCGAGCGAGACGCCGCCAGGCGAGGCGCGCCGACGAAACAACCTAGCGGAGTCGGTTGTTGAGGAGGCGCAACGAAGCCTGGCGGCGTCGTAGCCGGGCGAATGTAGCAGTTATTTCCTTACAGCCCCTAAGGGCCTACCTTCATCACGGCACCGCTACACGTTCTTGGCGTTCTCGCTGGCGCCGGGCAGAGGCACTGTCACCGCTGCCCCGGAGCTCGATGACCATCAGCGTGTACTGACTCCTGTCCACTTGCTCTGGACGAACAGGTTTACAGTCCCACCGGGTATCCTGGAGGCCCTGGTATGGATGCCCCGCGAGCAGCACGAGACCGTCGTGCTGAACGTAGCATTCGCGGTACACCCAGCCGGCGGTGGGCAACTCGTAGACCAGGGCGTAGAGCCCGGGAGTCTTCAGCTCACGGTAGAGAACCTGAACCGAACGCTGCCCGTCCGGGGCGAGGAGCTGTTCGATGGCGATCTCGTCCTGGATCGCCAGAGCGATGTTCCGAGAGACGTCCGACTCCGTTTCAGGCTCCGTTCGGCACCCAGCAACGCCAACGGCTGCAGCCTCGAGAAGAACCGCTGCTAGAACCACCTTGCGTCTAGCGAACTCCGCAGTAGACGTCGACATAGATTTGATCTCCGGCGGGTACGTCGCCACCGCCCACATTCCGCAGCGGACCATACGAGTGACTCGGAAGGCGGTCGCCTGCCCAGGAGGGTCGGTCGCGGTAGGGTCCACCATCGCCCACCCTCTCCGTTCCCGACCGGATGTAGAAGTGCTGGCAGTCGTGGGGGAGCGTAGGAGTCGCCGCGGCTTCGGCTGCCGCAGTCAGGCACAGGTCCCAGATCTTCTGGACGGTGACGTTTTCCCGTTCAGCAACAGTGGGCGTATGCCTGTGGGTTCCCTGCGGCCTCAATGCCCGCACCCGGTTCCGGACCACCTCACAGATCGCCTTTCGTGCCTGCCTCAGCGCCTCGACGGACTCGGGGTCGTAGTTTTCTTCGGTGCGAGGACCCAATGGGTCGCGCCAGCGCGGTCTGAGGCCGCTGGTTTCTCCGAAAGCGTAGGCGGCGAGGGACTCGCCTGTGGGCAGAGCAGGCGGTTCCTGAAGGAGCACCCAAGGAGCCCCCCGCAGCACCGGCAGCAAGCACGCAAGGGAAAGCACCACACTTGGAGCGTACCCCATGGACAAGCGACGTCAAACTTTCCTGCGGCGGGGAGCTAGCCACGGTAGCGGCAGGGTCTATCGAGCCGGTCGTGGGTTCCGGAGATTCTCGGCTAGGTTTCCCAGAAAGTCTGGACCTATCAGCTGCACGCCGGGCCAGATGTTGTCGGCTGACGTGGCGGGTCCGATAAGCGTCTTAGGCTGACGCCTTGCGCTCCAGGCGGCGAGACGGCGGATGACCGGACGGGAGCTGACGGGTCCGCGCCGCCTGGCAGGTAGAATAAGCGGCGTTATGCCGCGGTGTCGTGGCGGCGAGGAGGTTGGTTCTGGGGATCGGGGACGCGCGGCGAGAGGAGTGGCAGGACGTGGCCCGGCGCGTGGCCCGGGGAATCCGGCGGCGCGTGCTAGAGCACGTCGTCCGTTCGAACGGCGGCTACCTTTCCCAGGCATGTTCTTCCGCAGAAATCCTGGCGACCCTGTACACGCGAGTCCTGGCGATCGGGCCGAGCGCCGCCCCGCCCGTCCCTCTCGCCTTCCCGGGCGCCCCCGGGGCCGGGATCCCGCGCTCCTTGTCCGGGGTCGCGCATGCGCGCTCCAGCACGGGCGCGGCGTACAACGGTCCGAGGGCCCCCGAGCTCGACCGGTTCTTCTTCTCGCCGGTCCACTACGCGCTCGTCCTCTACGCGACGCTGGTCGAGGTGGGCCGGATGGCGCTCGAGGGGCTGGAAGCGTTCAACGAGGACGGGAGCACGGTCGAGATGATCGGGGCGGAGCACTCGCCGGGGATCGAGACCACGGCGGGATCGCTCTCGCAGGCCCTCTCGGTCGCGGGGGGCGTGGCGCTCGCGCGGAAGCTCCGCCGCGAGCCGGGCCGGGTCTGGGTCTTCCTCTCCGACGGCGAGTTCCAGGAGGGGCAGACCTGGGAGGCGTTCGCGGCCCTCTCGTTCCACGGGATCGACAACCTGGGCGTCTTCGCCGATGCGAACGGCCAGCAAGTGGACGGCCGGATGGACAGGGTGATGGCGGTCGAGCCCCTCGCGGAGCGGCTCCGAGCGTTCGGCGCCCTGGTCCGCGAGGTGGACGGCCACGACCCCGAAGCCCTCGCGGCCGCGGCCGATGGGATAGGGAAAGGGAAGCCTCTCGTCGTGCTCGCGCGGACCGATCCCTGTCGGGGGATCGCGATCCTTCGCTCGCGCGCGCCGAAGCTCCACTACGTCCGGTTCAAGGACGAGCAGGAACGCGCCGCGTACCGGGCCGCCCTGGAGGCGTTCTAGTGGAGCTCGTATCCCGCCCCCACGCGGCGAACCTTGTTCGCTGGGCCAAGGACCGGCCCGAGGTGCTCGTTCTCTCCGCAGACCTCACGGCGAGCTGCGAGGCGGACGGGTTTAGGGACGCCTACCCCGACCGCTTCTTCTCGTTCGGAATGGCAGAGCAGAACCTGATGGGGTTCGCCGCGGGCCTCGCCCGCGAGGGCTTCGTCCCTTTCGTCCACACGTTCTCGGTCTTCCTCACCCGGCGGCCGTACGACCAGGTCGCGATGTCGATCGCCTACTCGAACCTGCCCGTGCGGCTCGTCGGGTTCCTGCCCGGGTTGATGACGCCGGGCGGCGTGACGCACCAGGCGATCGACGATCTCGCGCTCATGCGCGCGCTCCCCAACATGACGGTGCTGGAGTGCGCCGACGCGACCGACGTGGAGACTGTCCTCGACGTGGCGCACGAGCTTGGCGGCCCGGTCTACGTGCGGATGCTCCGGGGGGACGTTCCTCGCCTTTTCGATCGGCGCGATCCGCTCCGGCTCGGCCGCTCGCGCCTGGTCTCGGACGGCGGCGACGTAGCGGTCTTTTCATCGGGCGTCTGCGTCGAGGAGGCCATGCGGGCGGGAAACGCGCTTTCGGCGCGCGGCGTGCGGATCCGGCACCTCGCGGTCTCGACGCTCAAGCCGTTCGACGACCCTACCGTTCCCGAGGCCGCGGCCACCGCGTCGAGGGGAGTGGTCACGATGGAAAACCACCTCATCTCCGGCGGACTCGGAACCGCGGTCGCCGAGCTCCTGGCCACAAACGGGATCGGGAGGAAGCTCGTGCGTCTGGGGCTCCGGGACACCTACGCACACGGCGCGAGCAGGGCCTACCTCATGCGAGAGTACGAACTCGATGCCTTCGCGGTCGTCCGCGCGGTGGAGAGGCTCCTCGGGGAATCGTTCGGGATCTCGCGCGAGGAGCTCGCCGCGCAGGCCGTCGGGCCGGGGAACTCCGCTTCGAAGGCGGAGGCCCTGTAGCGTGCTGGAACTCTCCGGCGGGCGCTTCCGGGCCGTCTACCGGATCGCCGCGCCGGGCGAGGAGGAGGCCGCGGCCGTGGCGGCCGAGATCGCGATCGAGCAGACGATCGAGTACCCGGCCGATCTCGTGTCGCGAGAGGACATCCGGGGTCAGATCTTCGGTCGCGTTGAGTCGATCGCGCGCGGGGGGGACGATTTCTTCGACGCGACGATCTCCTATGCCGACGAGACTGCCGGAGGGGATCTCCCGCAGCTCCTGAATGTCCTCTACGGCAACTCGAGCCTCAAGCCCGGCATCCGGCTCGAACGGCTGGACCTCTCGGAGGGCGTCCTTTCGAGGTTCCGCGGCCCTCGTTTCGGCCGCGCGGGGCTGCGCGCCCTCCTGGGCGTTCCCGGGCGGCCGCTGCTTGCCACGGCCCTGAAACCCATGGGCCTCTCACCCCAGGAGCTCGCCTGCCTCGCGTACCAGTTGGCGCTCGGGGGAATCGATCTCGTCAAGGACGATCACGGTCTCGCGGACCAGCCTTTCTGCCGCTTCGAGGATCGCGTGCACCTTGCGGCCGAGGCCGTGGCGCGCGCGAATCGCGAGACGGGGCTCGGGACGATCTACGCCCCGAACGTCACCGCTCCCGTGGGGGAGCTCGCCCGCCGCGCCCGATTCGCCTGCGAGGCCGGAGCCGGGGCGCTTCTCATCTCCCCCGGCCTCGCCGGCCTCGACGCCATGCGGGCGCTCGCGGATGATGACCGGATCGCGCTCCCACTACTCTTCCACCCGGCTCTCCTCGGGTCGTTCGTCACGTGCCCTGAGGACGGCATCTCGCCCTTCGCCCTCTTCGGACAGATCGCCCGGCTGGCCGGTGCGGACGCCTCGATCTTCCCGCACTACGGGGGGCGCTTCTCGTTCTCGGCCGAGCACTGCCTCTCTATCGCGCGCGGGACCGAAGAGGCCATGGGGGGTCTCGTGCCGATCTTCCCCGTTCCGGCTGGGGGGATGACCCTCTCGCGGGTGCCGGAACTCGTCCGCTTCTACGGCCGGGACGTCGTGCTCCTCATCGGCGGCGCCCTTCACCGCGGGCGCGACCTCGTCGAAACCTGCCGGCGGTTTCGCGGGCTTGTGGAGGCGGGCTAGGAGCCTGTCGCGGAAAGTGCTTCGAGGGCGAGCGGGAGCGATTTCGGCCGAGATCGAGGCGCGGACCCGCTTCGCGGGTACCCCCCAGGCGTAGCCCTGCTACGCCGCGCCCGAGCAACGAAGAGATCGGCCGAAAGCGCCCCGCGCAGCCCGAATGGCTTTCCGCGACAGGCT
>JACQVV010000505.1 GCA_016209595.1 Planctomycetota bacterium | reverse complement strand
GTGGACGACTCCCCGCGAGTGGGCGTGCGCGACCCCTTCCACGACCGGGAGCAGGATCTCCGCCGCCCGCCGGGGAGGAAGAGTCCCACCCTCGTCGCGGATCCAGCGGTCGAGGCTCGTTCCGTCCACGAACTCCTGGACGATGTAGTGAACGCCGCCCGACTCGCCCACCTCGTGCGCCTCGACGATCGCAGGATGGTCGAGCGCGCCGGCCGCCCGCGCCTCGCGCCGGAAGCGTTCGACCTCTTCCTCGCCCGCCCAGAGGCCGCCCGGCAGCACCTTCAGCGCCACGATCCGGCCGAGCGCCGTCTGGCGGGCCTTGTAGACCACCCCCATCCCGCCCCGGCCGACCTCGCTCTGGATCTCGAAACCCGGAAGGCTGGGAAGGCTCCCGCCCTTGGCGGCGGTGTCCTTCGCGACCGGTCCCGGCGTTTCGTCTGATCCCGCGCTACGCTCGGTCTCCTTCATTGGGGACCTATTCTATGCGCCGCCTTGCTGCAATCCGCGACCCGGCCTCGCGGGCGATCGAGTGCGGCCTCGTGGGGAGGGTGACCCTCGAAGTTCGACTTTGGTTCGCTGGCGAGCCTCGCGAGCTGGCCGACCTGCCGCCGCGAGACGCAGCCCCACCGCTACTTCAGCCGCCTAGATTCATGTCTCCTACACATTCCGTCAGGGGGCTTGACAAGGTCCTCGTTCGCCCCGAACATGTGCACTCGTGAGCATTTGGTCATGCTCGTGCGACTACCTGGAGCCTTCGTGCGGTTGTACCGGCCCGGGCTTCACGTCGCCCCGCCCAGACGCCTCGCACGTCGGGCAGAAAGAGTTTGAATCACCTGGCCGTTCCGACAATTGGAGATGTGTGTAGAATAACTAGATAGGCAACTGACGATTGTAAGAAACTAAAAATGGGTCGTGACCGTTACCACTACGACAGGCACGGAAACTACACGGGCCGCTCATCGGACAAAGGCCCGTATAGTTGGATTGGCGGTCTGATTCTTATTCTCCTCATCATCTGGTTCCTGGCCAGCCTCATGGGCCGATGATGTCCAGGAGGCCCTCGACGATGCGATCCAGGTCGGCCTCGGTCACGCGGCCGAGCTTCCGGCCGAGCCGTTCCGTAGAAAGCGTCCGGATCTGGCCGATCTTCACCCAGGAGGGCTTCGGCAAAGGCCGCTCGGGCAACGGGTACGTCAAGGGAAAGCCGGCGCTCTGCGGTTGACTTGTGATTGCCAGGGCGATGATCGTGCCTGACCGTTCGTTGAAGATGTCCCGACTGAGAACCAGGACCGGCCGACGCCCGGCCTGCTCTCGACCGCGCACGGGCTCCAGGTTTGCCCAGTAGATGTCTCCCCTCAGAATCCGGGCCATGTCTCACCCGCGAGTCGTTCGTTCGCCAGCGCACGCTCCTCCTCCGGGTCGAGCTTTGCGAGCTCCTCGGCCAGACGTGTCCGCCTCCAGCGCTCGATCTTCTCTCGAATCGCCGCCTGGATCGCCTGGCTGCGGTTTGGATAGCGACCGAGCTTCACCCAGCGGTCGACGGTGCGCAAGAGCCCCTCATCCAGCGTGATCGCGACTTTCTCAGCAGGCATGGCGCCACCTCCAGTATGCTACTCTATCATACCGAGGGTATCTCCAGTCAAAGGGGCTAGGGATAGGACATTCAAAACCGGCCGCCGAGCCCATCTGTTCCGGCGTCAGCGCCATCCTCTCGATGGCGATCGTCCCGAAGCGGAGATCGAAAGTCTGGTCCAACCCTTATCCCCACGTCATTCACGGTCGGAAAGCAAGGGCCAGAGCGGCGCGAGAGGCAGGCTTCATCATATGCCTGCCTTGTCGTCGCGCGAGGATCCGCAGATCAGGAGATCTCGATCGTGGACCAGTATCGGCTCCAGGCCTCCGGCCTCGTGAGGCCGGAGACGGCGGTCCACGCTTCGAGCGTGCGCGCCTGGAGCGCGAGCGGGCCTGCCTCTCTCTCTCCGTTCCCGCTCGTCGCGGCGCTCACGCCCACGATCCGGGAGAGCTGTTCCCTCGTCATGTCGAACTTCGAGCGCACGTTCGCGACCTCTGCCCCGGTGGCCGGACGAACCATCTTCTCCCGGGCGCGCGGACCCCGCTTCCGGCTCGTGGGCCGGATCGGGGTGGGCAGAACCGCCGCCGCGCCTCGACCTTCCTCTCTTCAGTGGTGGTCCGAGCAGGCGTATCCGGCACGGGAGCGCGGTAGCTTCCAACCGCTCCCGTGGCGCCCGCGCCGTGGGAGCGGGTAGGAGCCGTCCAGGATGAGCCTTCCTCCGCGCCGAAAGTTCACCTGGGAAGACGCCGCCGAGAGGTGGCGCCGTTTGGCAGGCTGTGGAAAAAGTCATTTGGGCTGCGCGCGGCGCTTTCGGCCGATCTCTTCGTTGCTCGGGCGCGGC
>JACQVV010000504.1 GCA_016209595.1 Planctomycetota bacterium | reverse complement strand
GAGACACGGCCGAAGGAAAGCACGGCCGCCGGGCCCGGGAGATCCTCCGACCCCTCGTGCCCCAGCGGCGGCCGCTCCTCACCTGGGAGCACCTCCGGCGCGCGGCGGTCGAAGCCGACGGCCGCCACGTCCACCCCCACGAGCGCCGGGGCGAAACCCTCTTCGGCCCCGAGCTCGTCCGGTTCCTCGACGGTAGCGACCGTGCTTGATCCAGGACCGCTCTCCCGGTAGCATTCTTCACGAACCCCTCGGAGGGAAACGATGCAAACTGGTTTCCGCTCGACTGCGATGTTCGTTGTCAGGGGGAGGGGAACAGCCCCCTCCCCCTTCCGACCGCCGGCACTCCCCTTGCGAAGCAAGGGTCGTGCCAGCGGCCCCCTTCCCTTCCTTCTCGCCGTCCTCGTTCTTGTCTCCCCGGCCCTGGCCCAGGGAGGCCCGCCACCCGCGGCCCGCGTCGAGTTCCGCGTCCAGGGTGCGGGCCCGGCCCAGATCGGCGCCCTCGAGACCGCCTTCGAGCGCATGGAGGCTGTCCACGAGGCCCGCGTCGGGCCGATGAGCGAGTTCCTCCTCGTCCTGCGGCCGGGGAAGAGCGTGGATCTCAACCTCATCTCGCAGACGATCGCGAGCGTCGGCCAGAGCTTCCCCGGCGTCCAGATGGAGCTCGACGGCCGGTCGGTCGCCCTCCAGGGGATCTTCGTCCTCGAGTTCTCCGGGGTCGACGCCGGAGAGGCGCACAACTTCGTGGCGAGCGTGATCGAGGGAGTCCAGGGACTCGAGATCGTCCGGGGCGTCCCGGCCGGGGGTATGGGCGTCTACACCGTTCAGGTGACGTCCGAGGGGCCGATCCCGATGGGGAAGCTTCTGGATGCGCTCGGGCAGTACATCCCGAAGGACCCCGGCACCGGCGTCCCGCGCTGGCTCCTTGCCAACGTCCAGTGGAAGGCCCCCGGAGCCGGACAAGGCTCCGGCGACCACGACCACGATGGCGAGCACGGGCAGGGACACGGGCAGGGAGAAGGACAGGGCAACAAGGACAAGTAGTCGTCCTGGGGAGCTACCGGCCGGGACCCGCGGGCCGGCGCGTTTGACATCACGACATCTAGATGTATATTGGAGCCGTGCACAGGACGCAGGTCTACCTCGAAGAGGCCCACTACCAGGCGCTCCGCTCCCGGGCCCGGCGAGAGGGCAAGACGATCGCGGCGCTCATCCGTGAGATGCTCGACCGCTATCTGGCCCCTGGCGGGGCCGCTGGGGGGCCCGATCCCTTCGATCGGGTGATCGGCGTCGGCAAGGGTGATGGCGCGGCCGTCGCTGAAAACTATGAGGAGTATCTGTATGGAGGGAAGATCTGAATCTTCTCTTCGTCGATACCGGGGCATTCTATGCCCTGGCGGATCGGCGGGACCCGGCGCACCTGCGCGCCCGCGAGTTCTACAAGAGCTACGAAGGGAGCTTCGTCACGACGGACTTCGTCTTCGCGGAGACGATGTCGCTTCTGACCAAGCGTCTCGGGAAGAAGCCCGCGGTCGCCTTCGGAAGCGGGATTCGCCTGAGCGCGCGCTTCCGGATCGAAGATGTACCTGTCGACATCCGCGAGACGGGTTGGAAGATCTTCTCCGGGCGACTGGACAAGGAGCATGACCTCATAGACTGTATTTCGTTCGCGCTCATGGAGTCGATGGAGCTCCGGCAGGCATTCGGCTTCGACAAGCACTTCCTCCAGCATGGCTTGCGCCTTCTGCCCTGACCCGGCGTTCGAGCGATCTGCCCCGGCAATGGCGGGGTCGCGTCAAGGGGAGGGTGCGAGGAGCGCGTCGACTGCCAGGACCACGCCGGCGAGGGCGAGGAAGACCGAGACGGGAATCGACAGGAACGATTCGGCTCGTTCGGCGAAGTGCTTCCTCAGCGCCCAGAGCATAGTGCTCAGAGAGAAGCCCCCCACGAGTACGCCGCCCGCCAAGAACGAGCAGGCGAGCCTCGCCACCTCGCCGGCGCCCCAGCTCCGGCCCTCGACGATCCCCAGGAGGATCGCCGCGACCCATCGCCACCTCGGCTCGCGGGCGATGAGGTTCTCGACGGCCAGGTAGACCATCCCCCCCGCCGCGAGAGCGGAAGCCACCTGGAGGCTCGGTCCGACCGGCGGAAGTATGTGGGCCGCAACGATCCCGGAGGCGTAGGCGAAGACGATCACCGCCTCGCGGCGGCCGCGACGTTCCCGAGCGAGGAGGCCGAGCAGCAAGCCGAATGCGACCATGGCGTGGGCGCCGCTCCAGGCCCCGGAACGATTCTCGCCGCCCTCGGCTTGCGACCCGCCACCCCCAACGAAGGGCCTCACATCGACCGACTGGCCCGAGTGGAGCACCATCTGCCGTTCGCGATCTCCCCACCGCACGCGCAACCGGCACTCGTGCTCCTCGTGGCCTACGGGTGAGTGGAGCAGGCGGAACCGGAGCGACTCCGGCTCCTCTGCCGCCTCGTAGGAGAGCGTCACCACGACCTTGACGCGCTCCAGATCCGCGGCGGCCACCGGGAACTCGCCCACGTACTCGACCTCTCCTCCCGTTTCCCGGAGCTCGCTCCCCTCTCCCTCGACGATGAACCTCTTCCGGCAGTACGAGACGATCGACTCCCGTGCGAGGCCCCCTTCTTCCTCGTCGATCGAGCCTGAGGAGTCGCGGTCGGCAAGGACCGCGCCGGCGAGGTCGTGGAGCGTGAGGAGGAGCGAGAGTTTCACGCGGCCCCCCTCGACGGCGAGCTCCGCGTCGCTCTTCGTCTTCTCGCCGTGGGCGAACGCCGCGGGCAGGGCGGCAAGGAGAATGACGGCAGTCCACAACCGCCGCGTCATTCCCGGGGGGCCTCCGCCGGGGCTGTCGCGGGCGCCGGCGCAGCCTCGGGCGAGGGAACGCCCGCGGCGCATCGGAAGCCAAACGTGGGGTGCTGGTAGCCCGGGCGCGCGCGGTCGCGGTAGAAGGTCTGTATCTCCGGTTTCCATTCCTCGAAGGAACCGCCGCGGAGGATCTTCTCGCTTCCTGCCTCGGAACCCAGCGGGTCGTGCTCCGGGCTCCGGGAGTACCAGCCCGGGTCGTACCAGTCCGCGCACCACTCGGCGGCGTTTCCTGCCATGTCGGCGAGCCCGACGGGGGAGTCGCCCTCCGGGTGGCTCCCCACCGGCTCCGGCCCGTGGAGCTCGAGCTCCAGGTAGTTTGCGTAGGGCCGGAAGAGGTTTCCCCACGGCCAGATCGTGCGCAGGTGCGCTCGCGCGGCGAGTTCCCACTCCGCCTCGGTGGGCAGGCGTTTCCCGGCCCAGCGGGCGAATGCGTCCGCCTCGTACCAGGAGACTCCGGTCACGGGGAGGGACCGGTTCGAGCCGGTCACGCCTTTCCATCCCGCGGGGGCGACCACGCTGTAGCCCGCGCGCCACTCCCATCCCTCCCGCGTCCAGAACGATTCGTTCTCGTACCCGCCTTGTTCGATGAAGCGGTCGTACTCCTCGATCGTGACCTCGTCTTGATCTATGAGGAAGGGCGAGAGGGCGACCGCGTGGGCGGGTCCCGCGTCCTCGTACGCGCCGTCCTCTCCCATGGTGAAGGTCATCGCCGGAACGTAGAGCATCCCCTCCCGCGCCGGCGCGCTCTCGCGCATCGCCGCCAGGCTCTCCGCGAGCCGCCGCCGTTCGATCCGCTCCAGGAGGTTCCGCTCGATCTCGGCCAGGACCAGTCTCTGGAGCTCCTCGTTCCGGTCGCGCTCGAACTCCGTATAGAAGGTGCGGTAGACCGTCGCCGCCTCGATCGAGACCGAGACCTCGGCCTCCCCCTCGGGGCGGACCTGGACGTCGATCGCGTTGCTGATGAGCGGGGCGAAGGGGGAGCGATACGGACCCGCCACGAGATCAATCGCCTCCTCTTCGGGTGCGATCTCGAGCGCCCTGGCGCTGATCGTTCCGGTCCCCTTGTCCGCCTGGATCACTTCCGCCCGCTCACGGACGGTGGAAAGGACGACGTCCCAGCACTCGTCGTAGCCTAGCCCGCGAAACGTTGCGTGGGTGGTGCAACCACCGAGGGAAAGCGCCATCAGGGCCGCGAGCGCCCGGCCGGCCTTCGATCGTCTCACGAACGTATTCTATCCTCCGTCCCGGCCTATCCCGCCCTCTTCGCCGGTATCATATGAACCGATCGAGTCTGTTCCTTTCTCTGAAGCCTGAAGCCTGAAGCCTGCCATGAGCGAGACTTCCGCCACCATCCTTGCCGCCTCCCCGGCGCGCCCGGGCGAGGAGACCTTCCGCGAGTTCCTCCGCCGAGGAGGGGCGATGCTCTTCGACGGCGCGATGGGAACGATGCTCTACTCCAAGGGCGTCTTCCTCCACCGGGCCTTCGAGTGGCTGAACGTCGAGAGACCCGCCCTCGTCCGCGAGGTCCACGAGGCCTATGTCGCGGCGGGCGCGCAGGCGCTGGAGACCAACACGTTCGCGGCGAACCGCTTTCGTCTCTCTCCCCATGGCCTGGCTGGCCGGGTGGAGGAGATCAACGAGGCCGGCGTACGGATCGCGCGCGAGGTCGCGGGGAGCCGTGCCTGGGTCGCGGGGTCGATCGGGCCTCTCGGCGTGCGGATCGAGCCCTTCGGCGCGATCGCGCGCGAGGAGGCGCGGGAGGTCTTCGCCCAGCAGGCCCAGGCGCTCGCCGCGGCCGGGATCGACTTCTTCGTGGTCGAGTCGTTCGTCCATCTGCCGGAACTAGAGGAGGCGATCCGCGCGATCCGGCAGGTTTCCGACCTCCCCGTCGTCGCCCAGCTCCAGGTCGGACCGGGAGGCGCGACGCGCGAGGGAGTCTCCGCCGCCGAGGCGGCAGCGCGGCTCGCCGCGGTCGACGCCGACGTCGTGGGCGTGAACTGCAGCGAGGCCCTCGCGTCGCTGGAAGCGCTGAAGAAAATGCGCGCCGCGACGGCGCTTCCCCTCTCCGGGCAGCCCAACGCCGGCCAGCCGCGCGACGTGGACGGCCGGAACATCTACCTCGCCTCGCCGGAGTACCTCGTCGCCTGGGCGCGGCGGGCGCTTCGCGCGGGGGTCCGCCTGCTCGGCGGCTGCTGCGGCACCACGCCCGATCACATCCGGGCGCTCTCGGGCGTCATCGCCGAACCGGCGCCTGTCCTCTCATCCGCCCAGGTCGCCCTCTCGCGGACCCGCCCCCCGGCCGCCCAGCCCGTGCCGCGGCGCGAGAAGTCAGCGCTCGCGCGCGACCTCGACGCCGGGCGCTTCGTCGCCGGGATCGAGGTCTCCGCCCCCCGCGGCTGGGTCGTGGACGAGATCGTCGCGGCGGCCCGCCGTCTCGCCCTTCGCCCGGGCGCTTTCGTCAGCCTCGCCGAGGGAGCGCCGGGAGCGCGGATCCCGCCCATCGCCCTCGCCCAGCTCGTTCGCGCGGCCGGAGCCGAGACGCTCCTCCACTTCCCCTGCCGCGGCAGGCGGCTCGTGCGGATGCAGTCGGAGCTCCTCGGCGCCTACGCCATGGGCGCGGCCAACCTCCTTGTCGTCACGGGCGACCCCCTCGACCCCGAGGCCGGGGCGGGACCCGACCTCGAGGTCGACTCGATCGGCGCCGTGAACCTCGCGAGCCGCTTGAACCACGGCGAGGACGTCGGCGGGAATCCCATCGGGAAACCCACCGGCTTCCACGTCGGCGTGCGGCTCGACCCCACGTCGTACGACCTGGAGCGCGAGCTCTCCCGCTTCCGCTGGAAGGTCGAGGCCGGGGCAGAATTTGCCGTCACGTCCCCGATCTTCGAACCCGAGGCGCTCGCCTCACTCCTCGACCGACTCCCCGGCCCTCGCGTCCCCGTCGTCGCCGTCCTCTGGCCGCTCTCCTCGGCCCTCGAGGCCGAGTTCTTCGAGCGCGAGATGGCGAGCGTCTCCGTCCCCGGCGCGATCGTCGAGCGCATGCGCGCGGCCGAGAAGCGGGGGACCGAGATCGAGGAGGGGATCGCCGTTGCCCGCGAGCTCGCGGCGCGGGTCCGGCCCCTCGTCCAGGGCGTGCTCGTCGCCGCCCCCGGCGGCCGGACCGAGGCGGCGCTCGCGGTCCTCGATGCGATCTAAACAAGAGGGCGCGATTCTGCACAACGCCTCGGCGGCCCTCGTCGCCTCTGGCGGCATTGGGGCCCCTCCATGTAGCTGCGCTACGGTTTTCGGGGCCGCGCCTTGCCAGCGCCGGCGATCATCCGCCGATTCATGGTGCCGATTCGCGCCCTCCTATTTAGGGGACGGAATGACTTTCTCGACAGGCTGCAAGCCGCGCACGACCCGGAGGGGACCGCTCGCCGGGCCGCGGGCCGCGAGGAGAGCGACATGGTCCATCCAGATTCCGCCGGGCGAGACGACACCGTGCCACACCCGCTCGGTGCGGCGTCCGTTGGCAGCCATCTCCGGCAGATGATGGGGCTATCGACGGAGTCGGACGCGGAGGGGCCCAGCCGCGCTCCGACCGAGGTCGGCCGTTCCCGGGGCCGGCCGGAAGGTGCCGGACCCTGCCTCCAGATCGGAGACTACCAGATCCTGGGCGAGATCGGCAGAGGAGGCATGGGGATCGTGTACCGCGCCAAGCAGGCCCGGCTCGATCGTCTGGTCGCGCTCAAAGTGATTCGCGCGGGAGCCGGCGCCTCCCCCGAGAATATCGAGCGTTTCCATCGGGAAGCGAGAGCCGCCGCCTCGGTCCAGCACGACAACCTCGTGGCCGTCCACGACATCGGCCGGCATGGAGATCTCCATTACTTTTCCATGGAACTGATCGAAGGCGAGAGCTTGGCTCACCCGCTCTCCCGCGAGCGTCCGACCCATGCCCGCTCGGCCCAGATCATTCGCGACGCCGCTCGTGGCATGGCGGCCGCCCATGCCCGGGGAATCCTCCACCGGGACCTCAAGCCGGCAAACATCCTGGTGGGCAAGAACGACCGAGTCTGGGTTACGGACTTCGGCCTGGTCAAACAAATCGGCGACGACTCCAGTCTGACCCAGTCGGGAGCAGTGTTCGGGACGCCGCTCTACATGCCGCCAGAACAGGCCATGTCAGATCGGGAGAAGATGGGACCCACGGCCGATGTCTACAGCCTCGGGGCGACCCTCTACCAGGGCCTGACGGGCCGGCCCCCCTACGATCCAGATCCGGACCCGATCCGCGTTTTGGCGAAGGTCGCGACTCGGGAACCGATCCGCCCGCGGCGCATCGACCCCACGATTCCAGCCGATCTCGAGACCATCGTCCGGGTGGCGATGGACCGCGATCCGCGCCGGCGCTACCCCGATGCCGGAGAGCTCGCGGGAGATCTCGATCGGTTCCTCGCCAACGAACCCATCCGGGCCCGGCCGCCAGGCGCGTTCCGGCGTTTGGTCCTTTGGTCCCGGCGGCGGCCTGCGGCCGCGGCGCTGGCAGTCGTCCTCGGCGTTTTCGTCCTGGCAGGCGCTGCCTGGGCCGCCCAAGTCGCCCTCCTGAGGTTCCAGGAGGCTGCCCGTCTCAAGCGGGCCGCGGAGCTCCGCGCGTCGGCGGCCAGGCTCGTGGACGAGGGGCGCTTTCTCGAGGCGGTCCAGGAGTTCGACGAGGCGACGACGCTCGATGGCGACGGCCGCCGGGAGCGGGAGGATGTGGTCCGGGAGCTGGGGCGAACGGCCTTTGATCGGGCGGCGAGATCGGAAGAACAACCTCTCCACGAGATCCTCGCCGTCCTCGGCCGACTTCACGAGCCGGGGAAGCGGGAGAGCGCCGACCGCCAGTCTCTGGCCTGGCTCTCGCGGTTCCTCGATCAGATCCTTGCGATCGAGAAGCTGGATTTCGATCGATTCCGCTGGGGCCTTTCCGCGCTCGAAGAGGGGAGGAACGAATTCCAGGGAAGGGATCTTGGGTGGTTGCCCGACGCGACTCGAGATGCCTGGCTCGAGCGGATTGCCGGATCGGCGCGGATCCTCCTTCGATATGCCCTCTGGCTGCAGGATCGAGACCTCTTCGATCGCGTCACCTCCCTTCAGGGTCTACCTGCCGAGGGGATCGAGAAGGCTCTTTCGGCCTCCGTCACCTTCCACCTCAAACTCCATCGCTGGGAACGTGCTGACTCCGAACTCCGGAGCCCCTCGGAGCGAACGATCGAGTTCCGCGGGACCGTCCAATGCCGGGAGCTGCTGCGAGGTCGGGTGGCGGAGTACAACCTGCGAGACCTGCAGCTGGTCCCAGGACTGTACCTGGTCTGCATCGACTACCCGCAAGGTATCCCGGTCCGATTCCTCCTTCCGGTGCCGGAGATGGCCCGCATCTCGATCCGGGTGCCGATATACGAGAAGCGAGAAGACATCGGGCTCGACCTCGTCCCGCTCCCGGCCCTGGCGATCTCCTGCACCGACCCCCTCGACGCGCCGCACGAGACCTCGAGGGGGAGGCTCTTCCAACACCTGGCCGAGGCTTACGCATCGCTCCTTCCATCGACGGACTTCTTCGCCGGCCGATTCGAGGTCACCAACGCCCAGCTTTCCCGCTGGTGCCCGGAGCGCCCCGGCGAGGGCTGGGCTCCTACGGACTGGGACGCCGTCGCCTGGTCCTGCAAGGAAGGCGCCATGAATCTGCCGGTCCGCGGCCTCACGAGGGAAGAGGCCCGGGAGGTCGCCCGACGGGCGACGGCTACCCTCCCGGAGAGCCTTCGGCCGCACTGGCGATACGAGCTTCCGAGCCGGACGGCGGACCAGACCGGCCCTCTCGACCGACTGCGGCTCCCGCTCTACGTCTCGGTCTGGCGAGACGATCGGTTCGAACGGCATCCGCTCTCGACCGTCCTGGATCCGCCGGCCCTTCCCAGTAAGGACCGGCCCGATCCCGTCGGGTCGAGCAGCGCCGACATCGATTGGAATGGATGCCACGATCTCGCCGGCAGCGTCTCGGAGTGGACCGGGGACGACCTGGCCCCTTCGATGCCGGGTCACGTCTGGGGCGGGAACTTCCAAGGGCCAGGACGGGCCGAGCAGGCCCTGCTTCTCGGGCCAAGCGAGGCACGTGGGGACGTTGGAATGCGGCTCGTGCTGGTTCCGACCCACTGGCAATCCCCGCCTGGCTATGCCGCAGGGTCGCTCGATGCCTGGAAAGAGATCAACCTCAGGGTCGTCGAGCTGGCTCGCCCGACGCACTCGGCGGACGCGTCCCCGGACCCGGAGGCGGCCTGGGAGCTCCTCCAGAAGATCCTGCCCGAGGCCCAGGGCCATCGTGCCTCACTTCACAACGAGGTCGTCCTGGCGCTCATTCGATGCGACTGGAGGCGAGCGAGGGAGCGCTCCGCGGCACTGCAGGACGGCGACGACGTCGTCTACGGGCTCTGGCTCCAGGTCCTGGCCGGTTTCCTCGAGGCTCGCTTCGGCGAAGGAGAGCCATCGCTGGCGCAGGTGATTCCCGCCCTCGATCGACTGCTCGAGCGGGACGCCCGGAGCATCGCGGTCCGCACGTTCCGCGCCTACGCTCGTCTTTTCGAGGGCCAGGTCCCGGAAGCGCTGGCCGATCTCCGGATCGCGATCCCCGCGCTCTATCGCGTGTTCCGCTTCGAGCGGCACCTCGGGCTCCTGGAGTACGACGAGGCCCTCGAAGCCGCCCGGAAGGACATCAAGATTCTCGAGCACTTCCTGGCCCGGCGATACCACGAGTCCATGGACCTTCCCGGACTGGGCCCCGAATACGTGCCCATCGACTACGAGATGGTCTCGAGCTCCGTCCCGATCGCAGGGAGCCAGTCGGAGGCGTGGAAAGAACGCCTCGCCCGCGCCTTCCCGGATCTTCGCAACATCGGAGCCCTGATGGAGCTCGCGCGGAAGATGGGTGCGGAGCCGGGGAAGGAACTGCAGGAGATCGCCCGGATCGCTTCCTTCCTGGCGCAGGTCTATGGGATCACTCCCGAGATCCAGAGGGCCAAGGATCTCGCGCGGGCCGCAGCGCTCTTTGGCAAGGGACTGGCCGATCCCCACCGGGCGCTGGGCATCATCGCCCTCCACTACCGCGAACGAGACGAGGCCCAGGCCGCCTTCGAGAGCGCCCTCGAAGTCGAACGAAGCGACGCGGAGAGCCTCCTCGGTCTGGCCTGGATCGGGATCACCGATCCCGGCGGTCCGCGGGTCGAGCAAGCGCGACAGATTCTGGCCCGCGCCTCTGACGCTGGTGTTGCGCAGGCCGGACTGTACCGGGGCATCCTCGAGATGGAGGGAGGCGATCTCGAGGCCGCGATGCGCTTCCTCCTCGAATACCAGGGAGCCCAACCCGAGGACGCAGCGGCGTTGATCTACCTGGGCGAGGCCGCCCGTCGGGCGGGCTTTCCCGATCTCGCCGCACGGCATTGGGGGGAAGCGGGCGAGCGGGATCCCGCCTATCGCCGCCTGGCCGTCCACCTCGCCAAGAGATAAGGCTTCGAGCGCGAGATGGCGAGCGTCTCCGTCCCTGGCGCGATCGTCGAGCGCATGCGCGCGGCCGAGAAGCGGGGGACCTAGACCCAAAGCAAGCGAGTCCCGTCGGCTGCGACTTCGCCAGAAGCCCGCCGGACGGCGAATTCGAGTGAAGCGCGCGCAAGCGCGCTTCACTCGAATTCGCCTCTTCGTTGCTCCCTCCGCTCGCCCTGCTCGGGCCATCCCTGGCCCTCGCGACGGGCTCGCTCCGGGCCGGCCCGCGCCTCGGG
>JACQVV010000511.1 GCA_016209595.1 Planctomycetota bacterium | reverse complement strand
TTGCGGCCCCTTAATGTAGCTGCGCTACGGTTTTCGGGGCCGCGCCTTGCCAGCGCCGGCGATCATCCGCCGATTCATGGTGCCGAATCGCGCCCTCTTATTTAGAATCAGCCTGCATGATGCGCTCTGACCGCCGTCGCGTGCCCCTCGCGTTCCGATGGCTCTTCTGGGAAGTCGACTTCGACCGGCTCGACGTCCGGCGCGACGCGAACTTCATCCTCGCCAGGGTCCTGGAATTCGGCCGAATGCGCGAGGTCCGCTGGCTCGTCGCGACGTACGGCTACGATCGCATCCGCCGCTTCCTGCGTGACGTCGGCCATCCCGAGATCAGCGACCGCACGACCCAGTTCTGGCGCGCCGTACTTCGCGCCGGGAGGGAGAGATGGGCAGGTCCCCCCGCCTGGCCCAGGGGCAACGCCTCGCGCTGGTCCGGCTGAAACCGATCCTATCCGGACGCGGGGGCTTCTACCTCGCGGGAGGAAGCGCGATCGGCTGGCAACTAGGGCACCGGCTGTCGAGGGACCTGGATTTCTTCTCGCGGACCGACGAAGTCGATCTGCTGGTGGTCCAGCGACGAGTGTCCCGCTCGGTGCAGGGAGCGGAGGTCCTGTCGCGGTCGGAAGCGAGCCTCAGGCTCCGCATCGGCGGCGTCCCGGTCGACGTGGTCCGATACCCTTACCCGCCACTCGATCCGCCGGGAGAAGGGCCGGAACGATTCCCCATCGCTTCCCTCTGGATCCGGAGGATCACCGGCCGGATCCGTGCTCCGGAGTGTCGTGCGTGTTGGGGGTCATGGGGCGCAGGAATAGGCTACGTCGGACGACAAGCGCTTGCCATCGGCATCGACGATCATCGATACTCGGGCTCATGGCCGGCGAGCAAGGCGCCCCGGAGGGTGAAGGGAAGAGAACGCAACCTTCGCCCATTCTCGAGACGGAGGCCGACGGGACTGCTACGCGCCCGGCCCCCGATGTCGCCGCGACAGACGTCCCGGCGGCCGCTCGCGGGGAGGCGCGGGTCGAGAGGCTTCCATCGCTCCCGAGATTCGAGGAGATGGAAGAGGTGGGAGCGGGCGCGATGGGGGTGGTCTACCGCGCCCGCGACGCGAAGCTCGACCGCCCGGTCGCGCTCAAGTTCCTGCGCGAGAGCCTCTCGTCGCGGCCCGAGTTCCGGGAGAGGTTCGAGCGGGAGGCCCGGGCCGCCGCGCGCCTCGACCACCCCAACATCATGCGGATCCACGACGTCCTGGATGAGGGCGGCGGGATGGGGCTCGTTCTGGAGTGGGTCGAGGGAAGGACCTTGCAATCGATCCTCGCCGAGCGGGGCTTGGGCCGGCGGGCGCTCCTCGAACTCCTGCGTCGCGCGGCGCTGGGGGTCGCCCACGCGCACGGCGCGGGGATCGTTCACCGCGATCTCAAGCCGGCGAACATCCTCGTCTCGACGACGGGGGAACCGAAGATCGCGGATTTCGGCCTGGCGCGGCTTGGGTTCGACGCGTCCTCGCTGACCGAGGCGGGCTCCCGGATGGGCACGCCCGCCTACATGGCCCCGGAGCAGATCGAGGGGGCCGCGGAGCGGATCGGTCCCGCGACGGACGTCTTCGCCCTGGGCGTGATCCTCTTCGAGGTCCTGACCGGCCGGATGCCCTTCTCCGGCGGGACCCTCACCGAGCTCCTGGGCCACATCCTGGCCGGGCGACCTCCGCGACCCTGTGAAATCGACCCGACGATCCCGGCCGATCTCGAGGCGATCTGCATGAGGGCCATGGAGAAGGACCCGCGCCGCCGATATCGCACGGCGGACTCCTTCGCGGAGGAGCTCGGGAGGCACCTGAGATCCGCGCCGGAGCGCGGGAGGCGGGCGTCTCGGCGGTCCCGGGCGCGATCTCGGCCGGCGGGCCCCGCCCTCGTCGCGATCTCCGCGACGATCCTCGCCGTGGCGGGAGCCACCCTTCCCTTCCTCTTGTTCTCAAACCGCGGAAGCGAGGCCGAGCGCCCGCTGGACTTCACGGGCCCGGCCGGCCGGATCCTCTGGTTGGGAAGGGACGGCTCGTACGCCCTCCGGAGGATCGACGCATCGGGGGCGAGCGAAACGGTCGCGGTCTGGGCCGAGGATGCCGGGCAATCCCCGAGAAGCTCCGTGCGTTTTGTGGACGGGACGTTGGGTGTCCTCCGGTCGCACGGGGACGGCTTCGCGTGGGTGGGAAAGAGGGAGGATGCCGCCTCGCTCCGGTCTCTCCCCCCTGCCCCGGAGCCATCCGGCTGGCAGGCCAGGAACTACGTGGAGCTCCCCGACGGGACGGCGAGGCTCGCATGGACAGGGGAGGGTGGCCGGATCGCGATCGCGCGCCTCGACCAAGTAGGCGGTTCCACGGGCGGTCGGGAGTACGGGCCGCTCGATGGCTGGATCGCGGCGAGCTACCACGCGAGGGCCGACGGCCACGCGGCGATCCTGTGGAGGATCGGCCCGTCGCTCGCCCAGGTCTGGCTCCTCGGTGCGGACGATGAATACACGGGGCATGTGGACCTCGAAGCTCACGAGGGCTGGACCCCCGTCGAGCTCGTCCTTATCGAGGACGGCGGGGGGTGCCTCCTCTGGGCGAACGAGGCCGGAGAGGCGGACCTCTGGTGGCTCGACCAGGAGCTTCGCCGCGTCCACGGCCGGACCTACGGGCCCTTCGAGGGGGCGCGGGCCGTGGCCTACGGCGGCCCATGAGAGTCCGCCTGCCTCTGGCGATCCTGCTCGCCCTCGGCTCGCCCGCACTTCCCGCGCTCGCGAGCGACGTCGTGGTCATTGTCCTCCATCCCGGTTCGGCTCGACTCGCCCTGGTCGATTCCTATCTATCGCGCCTGGATGGGCTAGAGGTCCGCAGAGTCCAGGCGGACTCGGGGCTCGTGCCGGCGAGGCTCGAGGGCGCGCGACTCGTCGTGATCGAGCACTCGATCCGGACCCGCTGGTGCACCGAGGCGAAGGATGCGATCCGGTCGGCCCTCGAAGGGGGCCTGCGGCTCGCATTCTGGCAGATCGACGCCCCGGCCGGGTGGGACGATGGGTACTTGCCCGGGAGCCTAGTTTTGGGCGATGCCGATGGCGCGCGAGTCCGTGCGGCCGACTCCTGCCATCCCCTCGTTCGGGACCTCGGCGATCCGCTCCCCGAGGGAAGCCTCGCCGACGCTGCCCTTTCTCACGATGGGAGCTGGAAGGATCTCCTCGCGAGCGAGAGCGGCGCCCATTTCCTCGTGCGGACCGTGGGGAAGGGAGAGGTCGCGGTTCTCCAGGTGCGGGACGCGATCTCCGGGAACTACGAGTGGGCCACTCACGTCGCGGCAAACGTCCTCGCCTGGGCCTTGGGTCGTCCGTCGCCCGGGGGCGACCCGGGTGCGGCGCTCCATATCGAGGCCGAGTCGTTCGAGGGCCCCTGGCGGCTCAGGCAGAACATCGCGGGATACCTCGGGTGGGGCGCGAGGACCCGCGAGGATGGGGCCCCGGCCGGCGCGACGATCGAGACCGCGTTCCGGATCGAGAAGGAGGGGCTCCACGACATCTGGGTCCGCGCCTACGAGGGGCTGGGTGAGGACCGCCGATTCGCCGTGGCCGCGGGCGGGCGCACTTTCCGGCCGACCCACGCCGCGCGCGAGACCGGGCGATTCACGTGGCAGCTCGCCGGCGAGTGCGATCTCGCGGCCGGCCAACACAGGCTCCGAATCCTCGACGCCGGGAGCGGGCACGAGGCCGTGGACGCGGTCCGGATCGCCCCGGCCGGGACGCACGACCCGAACGCTCTCTGGAGGCGTCCCGCTGTACTCGGGTCCGAGGAGGAGGGCCGCCGGGCCGTCCTGGGCTCGCTCCTCGCCGCCGAAGAGGCCGCGCGAAAAGAGAAGCACGCGACCGGAACGCCCGAAGAAGCCCGCCGCGAGCTCCAGAGGCTCCTTGCTCTCGACCCCTGGCCCGAGCGGACCCCGCTGGGCACGGTCCTCCATGGGTCGATCGTTCGAGAGGGGGTCAAAGTCGAGCGCGTGAGCTTCGAGTCGCGCCCCGGGTTCGTCGTGACCGCGAACGCCTACGTCCCCACCGCGGGCAAGCCCCCGTACCCGGCCGTGGTCTCGCCGGTAGGCCACTGGCCCGGCGCCAAGGGCGAGGGGCTCGTCCAGGCGCGCTCTCTCGCGCTCGCCCGCGCGGGCTTCATCGCGCTCGCCTACGACCCGGCGGGCCAGGGAGAACGGGCCGTGTCGGGGAACGGCCACGACGCCTACTTCGCGGGCGTCCCGGCCGGACGGTCGAACCTCACATACATGGTCTGGGACACGATCCGGGCCATCGACTACCTCGCGAGCCGGGAGGACGTGGACCCGGAGCGGATCGCCTGTACCGGCGCCTCCGGGGGCGGACTCAACACCCTCTACGCCGCATGTCTCGACGAACGAATCCGAGCCGCGGTTCCCGTGGTCTACGTCTGTCGGTTCCGCGAGTTTCTCGAGACCGGGATCTGGCACTGTCCGTGCAACCACGTTCCGGGCGTGGCGGCCCGTTTCGACCACGGGGATCTCCTCGGCATGATCGCGCCGCGCGCCCTCCTCGTGATCGCGGCCACGGAGGACAACCTCTTCCCGGTCGCCGGGGCGCGGGCGGCCTTCGAGGACGCGCGCGCGATCTACCGGAACCTGGGCGTGCCCGAGCGGCTCGCGTACCACGAGGCTCCCGGCGGTCACGACTACGGCCGCGAGATGCGGATCGCGATGGTCGATTTCCTCCGCCGGCAAATCGGCGAGGGGAGCGCGCGTGACGAACCCGATTTCGCGCTCCTCGGCGCCGAGGATCCGGCGCTCGAGGTCTTCCCCGAGGGACTCCTGGCCGCGGGCCGCAAGACCATGGAAGGCGAAAACCGCGCGGCCGTCGCCCGCGCGCTTGCGGGCGCGCCAGGTTGGACTCGCCAGGCGCTCCGGGAGTGGCTCGGGTGGGCATCGATCCCGGCCGGCGAGCTCGTCCCTCGCGAAGGGCTCCTCGCGGGCGGACGCCGCTGGCTCGTGCGCTCTGCCGGCGGGCAGGGTCCCGATCTTCCGCTCGTGACGATCGAATCGGCGAACGAGGGCGCGCCCTGGGTGCTCGTGGTCGATTCCTCGGCCGGGATTCGCGGGAGCTTCGATAGCGGCGTGCCCGCGGCCCTTGTGGACGCCGGACTCTCTGTCGCCCTCGCCGACCTCCGCGGCTCGGGGGATCTTCGCCTGGAGGAGCACGTCCTGGCAACGGACGCGATCCTCCTCGGGACTTCCGCTGCGGCGCTCGGCGCACGCGACGTGGCCCGGGCGCTCGCGGCGCTGGCAAGAAGCGGAATCCCGAAGGGCGCCCCGGTCCACCTCTACGCGCGAGGGGCCTCTGGCGGTCTCGCCGTGCTTCTCGCCGCCGCGGCCCTCGAGCACCCTGGCCAGGTGGTCCTGGACACGCACCTCGAGTCGATCGAAGATCGCTGGAAGATGATTGCGCCTTCCGCCTCGCTCGCCCTTCCGCGCTTCGCCTTTCGGGGCGATCTCGCGAGCGTCCGCGCCCTTCTCGCCCTGCCGGCCGAGTGGGGGGGAACCGATGGCACGCCGGATCGACCGCCGCTTTCCGTCGAGCGCGCGGCACGGATGATCGCGGGGGCGAAGTAGATGAGGAGGCGTCTTGCCCTCCTCTCGCTCGCGGGGCTCGTGCCGTTCGCTCTCGCCACCTCCTTCCTCTTCTTCCGGAAGGGTCGCGTCGAGCCGTCCGGCGAGGCAGAGCCGCGGCCTGCCGGCGCCACGAACGACCGTCTCGTGGCGACCGCCTTCCGGATGGCGAGAGACGGGAGGACCGCCGATGCGGTGCGCGCGCTCGAAAGATGCCCCGCGGCCGCGCCGCCACGGACGCTCGAGGACCTGAGGGTCCTTGCCGCCCTGCGCGACCGGTTGCCGGAGCTCGCGAGTGCGCGAGTCGGCGAGGAGCTTCGGATCGGGGAGTTCGTCACGACGATCCGGGGCGCGGGCCTGGAGGCGCTCCATGTCGAACTCGGCGGCTGGCGCGCGGCGTGGCCCTGGCGGGACCTTCCGCTCGATGCGGTGCTCGCGCTTCTGGGCCCCGAAAGGACCCCGGCCCAGGAGGCGCTCCTCGCGTCCTGGTGGAAGCCTGAGCCGTCCCGTCAGCAGATCGGTCCGGCGCTCGCCGCCTTCCGGACAGGCGATGCCGCGGCGGCGGAGGTCCTCCTCGGACCCTATCGCCACGCTGGGGCCCTCTATCTCGCGGGCATGACGCTCCGGGCCCAGGGACGGACCGAGGAGGCGGACGCGAGCTTCGCGGCCGTGCTCGAGCAGGATCCGACGTTCGACCCGGTGGCCGCGGGGCTTCTTCCCGACGTCGTCTCGACCGCTCAGGGAGGCCCGCACGCAGGGCGCGTCATCGATCTCCCGGACGGGCGCGTCCGGATCGAGTATCGGTTCGAAGACCCGGCAGAACTCGCCGACTGGTGCCCCTACATGAACTCAACCTGGAGAGTCGACCGGGGCCTCCACCGGGGGGCCGAGAGCTGGCTTGGAGGTCTCATCCATTGCCTCGCCATGGATGTCGAGGTCGTCGAAGTGGAACTCGAGCGCCAAAGGCCTCCCCTGGAGTGGGTCCTGGACTTCCGGATCGGAACGCTGGAGGGGCTTGCCGACCTGAAGGTGAGTTGCACGGAAACCTCCTTCTACCTCACGCCGGGAGACGCCCGGGTCGCCGCCGGGCCGCTCGTGCCGACCTCGGCACTGGAGGAGGGCTTGCGTGTGAAGCTCATCCGGGCCGGCAATCGCATGACGGGCATCCTGCCGGGGCAGCAGATCGGGTGCACGATTCCCGCGATGGCCGCGCGATGGCCATTCACGATGGAGGTCGTGAAGTTCGAGCCGACGTTCCGGCGGATCCTCTTCCTCGGGAGGCCCGCGGGGCCTGGCGGGGTCCTCGTCGTTCCGCCGGCCCAGGGGGTCGATCTCGAAGAGGCCCGTCCTCTCCACGAGCCCTCCCCGGGCGCCGACTGGAACGAGGTGAGGCCCCTCGGGGAGGGGCGCTTCCTCCTCCGCGGTTCGAGCTGCCAGTGGGGATCCGGGAACCTGAACCCGGCCCGCCTCCTCCTGGGCATGACGTCCGGCGATTTCGAGCTTTCGGCCCGGATCGACTTCGATTGCCAGGCTTGGCCGTATCACGCCGGGATTGCCGTCGAGGGATCGAAGGTCTTCTGCCGCCTGGGCGTGGGCTCCCTCTACGCGGATGAGGAAGCGAGGCGCCTCTACTCCGGGCCCGTGTCTGTCGACGTCGGCTCGATGTGGCCGGTGGTGGTCGCGGCGGCCCCCGAGCCCGCACGGGAAACCTGGCTCCGGATTCGCCGTTCCGGAGGCGTCTACTGGTTTGATGCGAGCCCGGACGGAAGCTCATGGACCCCGGTCCTCGAGCATTTCCCCTTCGGCCCGGAAGGCGAGGTCCGCCTGTGGGCCTTTGCCTACACGCCGATGGACGCGCCGCTCGACGTGACCGTGGACGGGATCAGCCTGCGGAGCCGGCCCTGAAGGAGAACCCTCTCGCTTCGCTCGGGGCAAGCTAGCTCGGGACAAGCCAACTCCGCTCCCCCCGAGCGATCACGAGGGCCGTTCCGATTGACGTGGGAGCGAGCGGTCCTTAGACTCGCCGGCCCATGGCGAGAAGGTTTCGATTCGCCGTCCTGGCCGCCGCGTGCGCCGCGCTCGGCCTTTTCGCCCTCTCTTTCCGGAACGGGAGCGGGGCGTCCCTTTCGCTCGATGAGGACGAACGGTCTCCGGCCGGCGGGAGCGGGACGGGCTCGGCTCCGATCGGGCTCTTCGGATCGCGCGGATCGAGGAATCCCGCGCGAGCGGACTCGCGTCCGGCGGATTCGGAAGGGGCCCAGACGCCGCGGCCCCGGATCGGTTCCACGGGAACGCTGCCGCGCCGCTACTCGAAGGGCTGGAGATGGAATCCTCCGGCCGGGAGCCCGGACGCCCACGATCTCTCCCTTCGCGCGAGCGAGGCCGCCGCCCGGGCCGACTGGAACGAGGTCACGAACCTCCTTGCCTTTCTCCTCTCGCTGGACGCTCCGACCGACGTGCTGGCCGCGCTCCTCGCCTCCCCCGACGAGGAGCTCCGGGCGCTCGCCGCCTCCTCGTTCTCGGGGAGCGGCCGGCCTGAGCTCGCGCCGGCGCTCCTCGCGGCCACGGAGTGCGATCCCTCGCCCGCGGTGCGCGCCGTGGCGGCCCGGGCCGCCTCCCGTCTCGATCCTCCGGCGGCGCGCGAGCGGCAGCGCGCGCTCCAGGCTACGGACGCGGACCACGGCGTGCGCGCGACGGCCGCCCAGTGCCTCGCCTCCGACTACGGTCCGGGGACGGGCGAGGCTCTCGTCGCCGCGTTCCTTGGCGATCCGGACTCGACCGTGATCGAGGCCGCCGCTGGGGCGCTTGTCGGGCGAGACCGAGAGGCCCTGACGGCCGTCCTCCTCGAAGAGGCGCTGAACGGGCGGCTCGACGGGTCCCGAGAGGGGCGCGCCTGGGAGATCGTCCAGGCCGCTCTCCCGAGCGAGGAGGTCCTTCCCGCGCTCCGGGCGGCGGCCGCGGCGGCAAGCGACGACGAGACCCGACGCCGCATCGCGATCCTCCTCGGCCGGACGCTCGACCCGGACGTGCAGCCGGATCTCGTCGAACTCTACCGCGCGAGCGAGGACTCGCTCCTCCGATCGCTCGTCCGGCGGTCGCTCGCCTCGATCGGCAAGACGAAGCCCCGCGAGCTCACGCCCGGGACGAGCGCCTCCGCGAGACCCCGGTGAGGAAGAGCCCGACGATCGCACCGAGGACAGCGCCGGCCTCGGCACCGCTGCGGATCTGATCGCTGACCGGACCGGCGTTCGGTCCGGGGGAAGCCAGGTTCGCGTCCGGAGGCCGGAGGGCGTCGCCCAGGCCCGACCAGGCGGTCTCGAAGAGCGAGGAGCCGCAGACGACGAGGAGGACGACGAGGATCCAGAGGAGCGTCTCGAAGACCTGGGGTTTCGTCGGTCGGGACATGATTCACCGTCCTGGTGCGCCGTGCGGCGGGGTTGGTCCAGGCCCCAGGGAGCAAGGCGCGTGCCACGGCCAGGAACCCCCGTATTCCGGGCCGCGATGAGGAGTGCGGGGCCCCAGGAGTGTCCTCGAATGGAGTCACCCGGCTTCCCGAAGTGGACTGTGTCCGCCTGGCGCCGTCCCGCGTCCTCTGATAGGTTGGTCGTCCTCTCCACCCGCTGACAGGAGACGATCCGGATGCGCTTTTTCAGACTCCTTCTGGCGATTGCCGTCGTCGGTGCCGCCGGGGTCCTCGGGTATCTCGCCTTCCGATGGGTCGCGACGCCGCGGCACTTCGCGGATCTCGTCGCGGCGGACGCCATCGCCTACGTCCGGCTCTCAGGCGTCGGGACGCTCTCGGACCGCATCGTCCGCGAAGAAGATCTCCTGGGTGCCCGAGAGGTCCAGGAGTCGCTCGACCGCTGGTACGCGAAGACGCTCGAGGAAGCGGGAAGGGGGGAGCTCGGCGTCCCGGCGAGCGTCACGAGGAACCTCATCGAGTCGATCGACGCCATCCACGTCGCCGTCCTTCCCCCGGCCGACGTGCCGGCGGGAGGTCGCGGCGAGCTCGCAAGCGTCTCGGCCGGCGACCCGCAGGTCATCCTCTTCGTGGAGATGGCCGATCTCGAGCCCTGGCAGGCTCTCGTCTCGGAGCTCGGGAGCCGCGTCTCGGAGAAGGACCTCTCGGGCGAGAAGGTCTACGACCTGACCAAGGTCGGCGGTGGCACGCAGCTCCTTGCCTGGCCGATGGGGGACGTGGTCGTCTTGAGCACCGAGAAGCCTCTCGCGGACGTGATCCGCGCGAAGGAGGACGGCCTCTCCGATTCGCTCGCGGACACCGAGGCCTTCCGGGAAGCGCACGGCCGCTTCGCCGCCGAGGGGGACCTCTTCTTCTTCGCGAACCTCGCGGTCGTGCGAGAGACCATGGCCCGCGAGATCGAGGGAGCGGAGGCTCCCGCGTTCGACTGGATGGAGCCGGCCGACCGGGAGCGTGCCCTCGCGGAAGCGCGCGAGAGGAAGGACGCCGACAGGAGGGCGCTCCACGCCTGGAACGAGTTCGGCTCCGTGGCGGGCGCGGTGTCCGCGGACGGTAGGCTCGTCGTCGAGGTCCGAGCGGCGAAGGGGAAGAAAATCCCGGCCTTTCTCGTGCGCGACTCCGAGAAGAAGAAGCTTCTGGAGCGGATCCCGGCGAGCGCGCCCCTCGCCGTCGTCGCCGGATACGAGGGGGGGAAGGAGACGCGCAGGAGCTTCTCCGAGTGGCTCAAGGAGAAGACGGGGGCGGGGGTCCGTGTGGAGGACCTGGGGATGGAGGCCCCGGTCGCGAAGCAGTTGATGGAGGGGCTTTCACAACTCGAGGACGAGGTCGTCGTCATCGCGAACGACTTCATGATCGCGGCGATCCCCGTGGACGAGGAGCTCGCGTTCTTCGTCGCCCCGAACGCGGCCGGCAAGTGGGGGATCGCGGCAATTTTCGACTGGGAGGACCGGCGCCAGATCGAGACCTTCAACCGGAAGATTTTCCAGGAGGGGTCCCGGCAGGAACTCCCCTGGCAGACGCTCGAATACGACGGGCTCTCCATCCGCTTTCTCGACCTCGCGGAGATGGCGGCCGAGAAGGGGGACGGGAAGCTCCCCGAGGGGCTGGAGCAGGTGCAGCTCCGGGTAGGGTATGCCCTTGATGACGAGTTCGCGTACTACGGCTCGGTCGATCTCATCCGGGAGCTCCGCCGGCCGACCGGGAAGACGATCGCCGATGTTGTTCGCTACGACGGCGTGGACGAGGAGAACTGCTTCTTCTTCACCCTCCAGGTCGGGCCTTTCCTCCACGGGCCGCGCTCGCAGTTCGAACCGCTCGCCCGGGTCCAGGAGGTGTTGAGAAGGCGCATCCCCGCCGGCGCGCGCTATTCGGCCACCGTGACAGCCGACGAGGAGCGCGTCACGCTCCGGTCGAACGTCCCCTTCCCGGGCCTCGCCGCCTGGCTCGCGCTCGACGAGGACTTCCACGAGGAGTTCCGGAAGGCCGTCGAGTAGCGGCAGGCGTGCCCGTGTCCCGCGTTGCACTCGCCGTCGCCCTCGCCGGGGCGACACTGGGATGCACCGACTACCGCGAGCTCGTCCGGCCGGGGCCCGAGGCGGAATCGATCCTCGTCCGCGACGTCTGCCTCTTCCCCGCCACGGGACCCGAGTGCTTCGAGCACGTCGATGTGCTGGTGCGGGGGGCGAAGATCGAGAGCATCCGCCCCACCGGAGCCGAGCCCCCGCCGGGGGCATTCGTCGTCTCCGGGCGCGGCCGGACGCTCCTCCCCGGTCTCGTGGATGTCCACGTCCATCTCCTCGCCTCATCGGCGCCCCCCTGGCGCTGGGCGCTCCCCGATCCCGAGCACAACCTCCAGGCTTATCTCTATGCCGGCGTTACCACGGTGTGCGACCTTGGCGGACCGATCGGGGATCTCGCGGACCTCCGCGAGGAGGTCGAGTCCGGAGAGATCCCGGGCCCTCGCATCTTCTACGCCGGTCCCATGCTCACCGCCCCCGGGGGTCACCCGACCGGGGTCGTCGAGGAAACCGTTCCCTGGCCCGTCTCCTCCCTCGTGCTCTCCCGTATCGCTCGCGAGATCGAGACGCCCGAGGAAGGGGCCCGCGCGGTGGACGAGGTCGCGGACGGAGGGGCGGGCGTCGTCAAGGTGGCCCTGGACGACCTTCCTCCCGGCGCGCCGAAGCTCGATCTCGACCTGCTCCGGGCGATCGTGGAGAGGGCGCGCGCGCGCGGGCTTCCAGTCGCCGCTCACGTGCGGAAGGCCCCCGACGCGGTCGCCGCCGCGCGCGCCGGCGTCGGTCTCCTCGCGCACGGCGTCCTCGGCGGGCCGCTCGGAGAGGACGAGGCGCGCATCCTGGGCTCGCTACGGATCCGCGTGGCGCCCACCCTCGCGTCGGTCGAGGGCTACGTCGCGCTCTTCGAGGGGGAGTGGAAGCCGAACGCTCTCGACCGCGAGATCGAGGACCCCGGGATTCTCGCGGATCTCACGACCGGGACCGACCTCGCGACCCGCGAGGTCGGTCCCGGTTTCACCGCGTTCCTCTACGAGATGTCAGACCACCGGGCGACCTGGGCCTCGAGCGTCGGGCGGCTCCACGAGGCAGGCGCCGTCCTCCTCGCGGGAACCGACTCCCCGCTCCTCGGGGCGATCCCCGGCGCCTCGCTCCACCGCGAGATCCGCGCCCTCGGGGAATGCGGCATCCCGCCGGCCGAGGTGCTCCTCGGCGCCACCTCCCGCGCCGCGAGCTTCCTCGACCGCCAGGGCCGATTCGGGACAATCGAGCCGGGCCGGATCGCGGATCTCCTGCTCGTCGAGGGGAATCCGCTCGTGGACCTCTCGGCGACAGCGCGGATCGTCCTCGTCGTCAAGGAGGGACGGATCGTGGAGCGGTTCGTTCCCGAGGGCCGGCTCGAAGCGGCGAAGTAGAAACGGTTCGATCCTCGACCGTCCAGCGACGTGGCTCCGATCGACCGGATGTCGTACGATTTCGTCTCATGACTCGCGAGATCTGGGTGGAAGTGGAGCTCTCCAGCGTGGAGGACGCCAAGCGTCCATTCACCCTTCGTGCTCTCGTGGACAACGGCTCGACCGAGAGCGCGTTCCCGGGGAGTGTCCTCCGGGACATCGGCGTCCATCCCGAGGGATGGGAGACCTACGAGAGCTGGGCTGGAAAGACACACCGCCGCCGCTGGGGACACGTGCGGATCGAGATCTACGGAGTCTCCCGGATCTGCGTGGCAACCTTCGAGCCGGAGGCCGAGGTCCCCACCATCGGCGCCACGACCCTCGAAGCCCTGGGCTTCGACATCAATATGCGCGACGGGGGGCTGCGGCCCTTCCGGCGACGTGCGCCCCGCATCCGCCGACGCCCCGGCCGGCGCCTGCGCTGACCTCGACCTTTCTCTGCGTGGAATCCGCGTAGATCTCCTCATCCCGGTCGCGGTTTCACACCAGCAACCGGCAGATCGCCGCGAGGAACGCGGCGCGTTCGGGACGCGGGCCCGTCCCGTGGTTCCTGTGGATGGCCTCGCCGCGGCTTCCGATCTCCCACTCGCCGAGCGCCGTCGCGACTTCGCCGTCCGCCTCTTCGGTCCGTTCGAGCGTGAGGTAGCGCGCGCCCTCCTTCCCCTTCCCGAACCAGCCCTTCTTCGCCGGAAGGACGACCGCCGCCACGAAGTGGGCCTCCGTCGCGCCGTCGGGCTCGGGGAGGGCCACGAGGACGACCTCGGAGTCCGCGGCGCGCTCCACCCAGGCCGCGAGGCCGGACGGGGGAAGCCTCTCCGCCAGGGGGAGACCGCTCCCGGCGTTCTCCCAGACCCTTTTCAGGAAGAGATCCCCTTCGCGCCTGACCGCCTCCAGGAACTCCCGGGGGGCGCGGTGGACGAGCTGCGGGAGGACCCGGTGGGCGAAGTCGTAGTGGTGCCGCCGGACGTCGGCCTCTTGCACCCTAGCCTCCCTCGGGGTCCGAGGTCCGGTCCCGCTCGGCAGCGATTCGCGAGGAGATCCCGGCGATCTTGCCGAAGCCGGCCGCGTCGCGGCCGTCCCAGAGGGCGGTCTCCTCTCCGTAGCGCGCCCCGCGACCGAAGAGGGAGTGGGGGCTCCGCACCCCGGCGACGCGGGCGTTCCCCTTATGGAGCGCGAGGCGCACCTCGCCTGTCACGCGCTCCTGGAGGCTGTCGAGGAAGGCCTCGAGGTCGCGCATGACGGGGTCGAGGTAGCTCCCCTCGTGGAGGTGCTGGGCGTAGAAGAGGCCGACCTGGGCCGACCAATACGCCTGCCACTTGGTGAGGACGAGCTTCTCGAGTTCCCGGTGCGCCTGGATGAGGACGAGGGGCGCCGGGGCCTCGAAGGCGATCCGGCCCTTGATCCCCAAAACCGTCTCGCCGACGTGGATCCCGCGCCCGACGCCGTGCTCTCCCGCGAGCGCGTTCAGGCGCCCGACGAGCTCGGGTCCCGGGAGGCGTTCTCCGTCGATAGCGACCGGGATCCCCTTCTCGAACCCAAGGACGATCTCGCGGGGAAGGTCGGGCGTCCGGGCGAGCGGCCGGGTGAGCTGGTAGACGGCCTCGGGCGGCTCGGTCCACGGATCGTGCGTTTCCTTCCCGCCGATCGTCACCCCCCAGAGGCTCTCGTTCACCGAGTACTCCTTCGTCCCCGGGGGAAGCGCCAGGCCGCGCTCCGCGAGATAGGCCGCCTCGCGCTCGCGGGTCCAGCCGAGGTCGCGGACGGGGGCGTGGATCTCGAGTCCCGGGGCGATCGCCCGGAAGAGGACGTCGAAGCGGACCTGGTCGTTTCCGGCTGCGGTCGAACCGTGGGCGAGGCCGTTCGCGCCGCGCTCGAGCGCCAGCTGCGCGATCGAACGCGCCTGGGCCGTTCGCTCGGCGGCGACGCAGAGAGGGTAAACGCCCCCCTTGAGAAGGTTCCCCTTGACGATGTAGGAGACGAAATCGTCGAAGACCTGGTCCTTGAGGTCGAGCCAGATATGGCTCTCCGCCCCGAGCGCCATCGCGCGCGCGGCGATCTCCTCGGATCTCTCCGGCGTGAAGCCTCCGGTGTCGGCGGTCACCGCCAGGACCTCGGCCCCGAGCTCCTCCCGGAGCCAGGCGAGACAGAACGACGTGTCGAGTCCGCCGGAGTAGGCGAGGACGATTCTCTTCATCACGGACGAGCTTCCTTCACTTGGAGCCCTTCCATTCTTCCACCCATCGCCGGGTCCGATCGAGATACGCCTCGCCAAGCTCTGTCGAGGGTTCGATCTCCGAGCCCTCGTGCCACTCGTTCCAGCTCGTGACGAGCACGAGGTCCGGCCGCGACGCGAGGGCAGCCTCCCAGAAGGCGTCGTAGAGACGCCCCTCGTCGCGCCCCTTTTCTCCCCCTGGATCGCGGACGAAGGTGTCGTCGTAGCCCGGAACCACAGTCGCCGCGAAGAGCGCCTCGCGCCGGCGGCAGGCGAAGGCCGTCCCGCGGTAGGCCGAGCCGAGCGCGCGCGGCTCATCGAAGACGGGGTTGTACGTGTGAAGCCCCTGGAAGATCTCGAGCCAGGAAGGGTCGAGCGAGTCGCCCACGTAGAAGCCTTCCTTTCCCTTTTCGCGCAAGGCAGCGAGGGCCTTGGCGATTCCCTCCCTTCCGACCTCGCCCAGCACGCGGCCGTAGACGAAGATCGCGGGTTTCTCGTCGATCTTGAGGAACGCCTTGTGGCCGCCGTAGGTGTCGAGAACGTACTCGAGCTGGCGGGCGAGATCCTCGGCGCCCTTGGCGGTCTCCACGTAGACCGTCGCGACGAGCCCGCCCCGCTCGCACTCGGCGAGGATCGTGGGCAGGACGCGGTCGGTGAAGTCCCCGGGCCCCCACCACGACGAGACGAACCCGTCGAGGCCCGCGGCCCGAGCCTGGGTCGCGTGCGCGCGGACGACTTCGGGGTCGTGGGAGTCGTAATAACCCCGCGCGGGCGTGTGGGTCGAGGCATGCCTCCGGGCGGCCGGATCCCAGTGGAACCAGCGGCCGGTGGGGCCCTGGGGAGTGCCGTACCACGGGTAATAGAAGGCGAGCGCCTTCTTCGCGCACCGGGGAGGCGGAATCTCGATCCGGACGGGGCCGCCGTCGAGGAGCCGGGCGGTCTCGATGGAGAGCGCGCGCGGGTTCTTCGGGTCGCCGGGAACCTTCCCGTCGTGGACGAGCCGGGCGACCTCCACGGCCTCCTCGCGGTTGGAGTTCGACAGGACGATTCGCGTCTCTCCCACGTCCCCCTTCGTGACCTCGATCTCGAAGGTTCCCTCAGGGACGTTCGAGAGAAGCAGGGTCGCCTCGACGGTCACGGGAGACTCGTCGTATGCCTCCTTGTGGACGAAGAGCGGGCCCACCGTCGCGCGTTCCGCGCCCTCGCCCGACGCCGCGAGGTCGAGAGCGGTCCACTCGACCGGTTCGGGGAAGCGCACGCGAGTCCAGTCCGAGGTCGTCTCGAGCACGACACGGACGCGCGCGCCCTCGATGGCCTCCGCCTGGTTCGTCTGTGCGCCCGCGACTGCCGCGAGCGATAGGAGGGCCGAGAGGGCGATCGTGGCGGTTCTCATGGTCGCAGTTTCCTCATTCCAGCTTCTTCAGGAACTCCTCGATCTTCGCCTTCTGGTCGCGGGGAGGACCGTATTCCAGCGCACGGAGGAGATCCTCGCGGGCGAGCTCGTTCTTGCCCAGACCGGAGTGGGCGACGCCCCGAACATAGTGGAAGTACCAGTTGTTTCCCTGGAGAGCGATCGCCCGGTCGGCGAGCTCGACGGCCTCCTCGTATCTCTTCTGGGTCACTCGTTGCCCCGCGAGGCTCACGAGGGCCTGCGTGTGGCGGGGGTTCGCGGCCAGGACCTTCTGGAAGTCCGCTTCCGCCTCCTCGACCCTCCCGGTCTCCAAGAGGATGACCGCGCGCGTCGCGCGGGCCGGCAGGTAGCCATCGTCGAGGACGAGGGCCTCATCGAGGTGCGCGAGCGCCTCCTGGTATCTGTCCTTTGCGAGGGCGTCGTTCCCGAGTCCGCGCTCGCGCCGCGCCCAGTGGAGGGCGCGCGTCCCCAGGACCTCGCGCACGAACGGGTCGGACGGATTGAGGGCGAGCGCGCGGTAGAAGATCTCGTCGGTCCCTTGCATCCCGCCGGTTTCTGCGAGACACGCGCCGAGCATCGCGAGGGCTTCATCGTAGTTGGCGCGCTTCTCGACCGCGGCCTGGAAGTCCTCTTGCGCGAGCCGGACGTAGCGCGAGCGCTCCTCGGGCTGGCCCCGGAACTCGGCGAGGCTCGACCAGTAGTAGGCGCTGCCTCGCATGAAGTGGAGCTCCTCGCCCGGGTTCTCGCGGGCGAGCAGCCGGTCGAGGATTTCCAGGCACCGGTCCCAGTCGCGCCCGGCGAAGGCGTGGTAGGCCTTCCCCATATCGAGCTCGAGCCCCTCTCCTCCCTCGGCCGCGACGAGGAAGTCGGCGAGCGCCGCATCGAGCCGTTCCTGGCCCGCGTCCGATGGAGCGGGATCCCAGCGCCATCCGCGGCGCTCCTCCTCCCGGCGGTGGATGCGGAGGAACACCTTGCCTCGTTCGATCCTCGCCGGGACGTAGCGGGGGCGGCGCTCGATCGCCTGGCCGAAGTCGTCCGCCGCGCCGCCGAGATCCTGGAGCAGGACCTTCGCCCGCCCGCGGTGGAACCAGAAGGTCTCGTCAGCGGGCCAGAGCCGGATCGCCTCGTCGAATTTCCCGACCGCCTCGCGGAGCCTCGCACGCATCGAGTCGAGGTTCGCGCCGGGGCGGTAGAGGTCGTTCCTCGCGTCGTCGAGCCGGGCGAATCCGGCGTCGAAAGCCGCTTTCGCCTCCGGGGGGGGTTCGCCGCGAGCGGCGACGGCAGCGTCGGACCCCACGGGACCGGGTCCGGATGGCGCCCGGTCCGCCATCTCATCGCGGAGCTTCTTCTCCCTGTGCGAGAACCAGAGCGCCATCGAGACTCCCGCGGCGAGGACCACGGCCGTCGCCACGAGCGCCGGCCGGTGACGGCGGACCCTGCGCCAGACGCGCGCGAGGACCGAGGCCGGCTTCGCCTCGATCGGCACGCCGCGCACGAACCGGTCGCAGTCCTGGGCGAGCGCCCGGGCGCTCGCGTAGCGGCGCGCGGGATCCTTCTCCAGCGCCTTGAGGCAAATCGTCTCGGCCTCGGGCGGGATCTCCTTGAACAGGAGGCGCGGGGGAACGGGCTCCTTCGTCGTGACCGCGGCGAGGACGACGATCGGGGTCTCGCCCCGGAAAGGGGGCCGTCCGGTGAGCATCTCGTAAAGGGTGGCGCCGAGCGCGTAGACGTCGCTCCGCTTTCCGATCCGACGGGAATCCCCCGATGCCTGCTCCGGGGACATGTAGGCCGGCGTCCCCATGATGGCGCCCGTTCTCGTCAGCCGGCTCTGCGTCCGGAGCGGCTTCGCCAGACCGAAGTCGAGGACGTAGGGCGTCCCGTGCGAGTCGAGGAGGATGTTGCGGGGCTTGAGGTCGCGGTGGATGATCCCGTGCGAGTGGGCGAACTCGACCGCGCCCGCCGCGTCGCGGAGGATCGCCAGCGCGCGCTTCGCGGGATAGCGGCGGTCCGCGAGGTCGTGGCCGTCGATGAGCTGCATCGCCACGTAGTGCTTCCCGTCCTCCTCGCCGATCTCATAGACCTGTGCGATGTTCGGATGGGCGAGCGATGCGGCCGTCCGGGCCTCGCGCAGGAACCGTTCCACGTCGTCCTCGTCCCCCATCGAGGTCAGGAACTTGAGGGCGACCTCGCGGCACAGCGTGGCGTCCCATGCGCGGTGAACGACCCCGGCCCCCCCACGGCCGATCTCCTCGAGGAGCACGTACTTGCCGAAGCGCTTCTTTGCATCGCGCGCCGCCTCGCGGAGCTCCTCCGGCATCTCCTCGACAGGGATCCCTGGCGGCAGCGCGCCGGCCGCGTCGGGCGGCGCCATCGTCAGCGTCTTGTCCGCCATGCGGAGCGTCTCCCGCGGGATCCGAACCCGGCCACCGCAGCCCGGCTTCTTGCAGGGGATGTCGGTCTTCCCTCCCGGATCGAGGATCCGGTACTTCGCCCCGCACGTCTCGCAACGCGCGATCACGGCCGCGTCCATGGCGCGTAGATTCTATGTCAGCCCTCTGACCGTGGGTCCTTGAATAGTCCCGTGGGTGGACGCGGAGCCCGGCGTCCCGCGTCCGCTATGGGCGGGCGCTGAAAGAGTGGGCGATAGACCGGCGATTCTCCAGCACATAGAAGCGCACGAGGCCATCATAGAGGTCGTAGTCGATCACGGCGAACACGACACCGGGTTGTTCCGATGGATAGACATGGGCCAGGCGCAAGGCGTACCCCATGGGCCCGATCGTCCTGAAGTGGATTTCCAGATCGCCGTCCGGGTTCTTCCTCTTTTCGAGGAGCCGGTATCGGGGCCACTCCCCCTCGGCCACGCCTTCCCACGCCTCGAGGAGCTCCTCGCGATCGCGCGCCCACGCGAACTCGTGCCGGTAGACATCGATGAACTCGACCGCATGGCCGTCCGGCCAGGTCATCCTCATCGAGAGCCTGAGCGGGGAATCGGATTCACCGAGAACGCAGCCCCAGTACTCCGGTGGCACCTCGATCCGGAAACCGCTCGTCCGGCTCCTGTAGACGCCACGGTCGACCTCGCCCTGCTCTCGCGCGATACGTGTCCGGTGCGGCCACGATCGCACGGATCCATCGCCCAACTCGCGCCGCACGAGCCAGGCGAGCCCGTGCAAGCGCCCCTCGACGCGCGCGAAGGAGACCTCCGGCTCTCTCCCGTCCGCCTCGGCTCGACAGGTCCCGAGCAATGTTCCGAGCTCTCGGTAGAGGCTCGACACCGCCTCCATCGCCGTCCCGAACGGCGGGAGAAACATGGGCTCGATCCATGTCTCGCGAAAGACCTTGCCCGCGTCGCCCAGGGTTTCCGAGAGGCGCGGCTCCAGCCATTCCAGGTCCTCGGCTCCACTCCTCGCCGCGAGACTCCGCTCGTGGAGATCCCGGAGCCGCCCCATCTCGTCCTCGATCGCCTCGCGCCGGCGCCGGCGGTCGTCTTCGATCCTGGACGGTTCGCACTCCCACGAACGCGCGGCATCGGGACACTCCTGGTGCGCCGAGGCCCACGACCACGCAATCCCGGAGGGTTGCGCGCCAAGCAGCCCAACCGTGAGAACGTAGCGCCCCGGGGCGAGACGCTTCCCGGCCGTGTCGAACGTCCCCTCGAAGCTCCCCTCCTTCACAACGAGCTGGAGCTTCGGTCCGTCCTGGCCATCGAGCGAGAGGCACGCGTAGAGGAGCGTGCCGTCCGGGGGGCCGAGCGATCGTCCCACGAAGGCAAACCCGTCCTTCAGGCCGTCGTGTTCGAAGAGATCGATCGCAACGGGCTCCTCGCCGTTGTCGCTCGATGGTCCCTGGGCCCCCGCGGGCGTCACGAGAAGAACTGCGATGACCGCAAAGGCAACCCGCCCCGTGGGGCGCACGCCGCACGCCGATCCGGAACCCTGCAAGGCCAACCCATCCATCGCGTGCTGATTTTATGCCATCCGGAGAGCTTCTGGCGCACAATGCCCTCATGGACGAAAGGCTTTCGGCGATCTTAGGCGAAGTGGCCCGGCGGCAGGGCCGGATCGCTGTCCTCACGGGCGCTGGGGTCTCGGCCGAGAGCGGCATCCCGACCTTCCGGGGCAAGGAGGGTTACTGGACGGTCGGCGCCCAGGTCTACCAGCCCCAGGAGATGGCGACCCGGGCGATGTTCGAGCGGCGTCCCGAGGACGTCTGGGCTTGGTATCTCTACCGTCGCGGCGTCTGTCGCGCGGCCAACCCGAACGCCGGGCACCACGCGATCGTCCGGCTGGAGCGCGGCATCGGCGATCGCTTTCGGCTCCTCACGCAGAACGTGGACGGCCTCCACCTGGCGGCCGGCTCGTCCCCCGAACGCACCTACCAGGTCCACGGGAACATCTCGTTCCGGCGCTGCGCCAGCGAGTGTGGCGCCGCCATCCTCCCGGTGCCGGAGGAGATCCCCGCCAAGGCGAAAGGGGACGCGCTCACGAGCGCCGAGCGGGACCTCCTCCGCTGCCCGGCGTGCGGCGGGTGGTCCCGCCCGCACGTCCTCTGGTTCGACGAGAGCTACGACGAGGAGCGCTACCGCTACGAATCCGCGCTCGCGGCGGCGCGCGAGGCGGACCTCCTTCTAGTCGCCGGGACGCGCGGGGCGACCACGCTCCCCGTTCGGGCCGGCGACCTCGCGGCCCGTAGC
>JACQVV010000502.1 GCA_016209595.1 Planctomycetota bacterium | reverse complement strand
GGCAGTTCCCCTCCCCCTGATCAGGAGCACAAGATCTTCCGGCGGCAGGATCTCCCCCCCGTCTACTACCACGATGGCGCCCTCGTGCTCGTCCGGACCGACCTCCTGATGGACGAATCGCTCGATTCTCTCGGCCCGCACGCCTGGTTCGGCGAGGACCGGCGCGGCCTCCTCTCGCCCGGGGAGCCGGCGGTCGAGATCGACTCGAAGCTCGACTACTATCTCGCCCAGGCGATCCTCTCCCATGGCGACCATGCCTGAAGTCCGGATCGGCTCCCACCCGGTCGGTCCGGGACACTCCGTCCTCGTGATCGCCGAGGCGGGCGTAAACCACGACGGCGACACCGGTCAGGCCGACCGGCTGGTCGAGGCGGCCCAGATCGCCGGTGCCGACGCGGTCAAGTTCCAGATCTTCCGCGCGGACTCGCTCGTTGTCCGCGGCGCGCCCAAGGCCGGCTACCAGGCAAGAGACGACTCCGCGGACCAGTACGAGATGCTCCGGCGCCTGGAGCTTCCTCCCGAGGAGTTCAGGGAACTCGCCCGCTCAGCCGAGGAGCGAGGGCTTCTCTTCCTGGCGAGCGTCTTCGACAAGGAGAGCCTGGAGGTGCTCGTCCGCTTCGGGGCCAAGGCCGTGAAGCTCGGCTCGGGCGAACTCACGAACCACCCGCTCGTCGGAGCTGCCGCGAGGACGGGCCTCCCCCTTCTCCTCTCGACGGGCGCGAGCGACCTCGCCGAGGTCCGTGCCGCCGTCCGGACGTTCCGGGACGGCGGCGGGCGTGAGCTCGTCCTCCTCCACTGTCTCTCCGCCTACCCGGCGCCGGTCGAGGACGCGAACCTCCTCGCGATCGGGACCCTCGCCGCCGAGTTCGGGATCCCCGTGGGCTACAGCGACCACACCCGCGGTCCGGCCTGCGCCGCCGCCGCCGTCGCCCTGGGCGCGTGCGTGATCGAGAAGCACCTCACGCTCGACCGTGACCTGCCAGGACCCGACCATGCGGCGAGCTCCGAGCCCGAAGAGTTCTACGAAATGGTCCGGGCGGTTCGCACCGTCGAATGCGCTCTGGGCGACGGCGTGAAACGACCCCGCCCCTGCGAGGAGGACGTCCGGCGGGTCGCCAGAAGGAGCGTCGTCGCGCGAAGGCGCCTGACTACGGGAGAACCGGTGGAGCAGGACGCCCTCGCGATCCTCCGCCCCGGGACGGGGATCCCCCCCGCCGACCTCCCGCGCGTGATCGGAAAGCGGCCTCGCAGGGACGTGGAGGCCGGGACCGCGCTTTCCTGGGAGATGTTCGAGTGACCCGGCGGCGCGTCGCGGTCATCACCGGATCCCGATCGGAGTTCGGGCTTCTCCAGCCGGTCATGGAGGCGATCCGGGGACGGCCGGAGCTTGAACTCCTCGGGCCTCTCGTCACGGGGATGCACGCCGACCGGCGTTTCGGCTACAGCGCCGCGCAGGTCGTGTCCGCGTTCCCTCTGGCGAAGGAACTCCCGATGGAGAACCCGGGACGGTCCGGAGCCGATCAAGCCCGTGCCATCGCGCAGGGAATCCGCGGGTTCACCGACTGCTTCGAGGAGCTCCGTCCTGAACTCGTCGTCGTTCTCGGGGATCGAGCCGAACCGTTCGCGGCGGCGGTGGCTGCCGCCCACCTGCGGACCGCGCTCGCGCACATCCACGGAGGGGACGTCTCGCGCTGCGGGATCGACGATTCCGTCCGTCACGCGATCACGCAGCTCGCGCACGTTCATTTTCCCGCCACCCCGGCTTCTGCGGAGCGGATCCGGCGGATGGGCCAGGCGGCCTGGCGAGTCCATGTTGTCGGGGCGCCAGGACTCGACGCGCTTAGAGCGGAACGTATCGCCACGCCCGACGAGATCGAGAAGCGGACGGGGATGGATCCCTCGCTCCCCTTCCTTGTCATCCTCCAGCACCCGGACACGACGCACTCCGATACGGCCGCGCGGGAGATCGACGCGCTCCTGACCGCCGCCGAAAAGTCCGGCCTTGCCGCCGCGGCGATCTACCCCAACTCGGACCCGGGCCACGAGGCGATCGTCGAACGTCTCATGGCGGCCGCGCGGCAGCGGACGATCCGTGTCTTTCCTTCGATCGAGCGGCCGGTTTTCCTCGGGCTCCTGTCCCGGTGCGTTGCCCTCGTCGGCAATTCCTCCTGCGGCATCATCGAGTGCCCGGCGCTCGGGGTGCCGTTCGTCGAGGTCGGGACCCGACAGGCCGGGCGCGAACGGGGAGCCAACATCCTCTCCGCGAAGGCCGACGCCTCGGACATCCTCCGCCAGATCGAGCGGGCGCGCGATCCCGCGTTCCGCGAGAGCATCCGGGGCGCCCCGCACCCCTACGGCGACGGCCACGCCGGCGAGAAGATCGCGAAGGTCCTCGCGGAACTCACGATCGACGAGCGCCTCCTCCAAAAGGAGCTCGACTTCCCATGAGAGAGCCCGGCACGGTTCTCCTGGTTGGCTGCGGAAGCCAGGGGCGCGTCGTCCTCGATCTCTTCAGGCAGGCAGGCCGCTTCGCGGAGATCGGCGGGTTCCTGGACGCATACGGGGACGGAGCAAGGGGCCCGATCGGCGGCGTGGCCGTGCTCGGTGGCCTCGCCTTCCTTGATCGAGCCCGGGGCGAGGGCTTCTGCGCGGCAATCGTCCCCGTCGGCGAGAACAGCCTCCGGCAGGGCGTGACGGAGCGCGTTGTCGCATCGGGACTCGAGCTCGAGTCGATCGTCGCGCCGTCCGCGACGATCGGCGGCGGGGTCGTTCTGGGTCCGGGCGCGATGGTTTCGGCCGGCGCCATCGTGGTGACCGGAGCCCGGGTCGGCCGGTGCGCGATCCTCAACACGGGATGCACCGTGGACCACGACTGCGAGCTCGGCGACTTCATCCACGTCTGCCCAGGGGCCCACCTCGCCGGGAACGTCAAGGTCGGCGACCGGACCATGATCGGGATCGGCGCGAGCGCGATCCAGGGGGTGAGGATCGGCCCGGACGTGACGATCGGCGCGGGCGCGGCGGTCGTGGACGACGTCCCCGGCGGCGTCACGGCGGCCGGCGTCCCAGCGCGACCGATCCGCGGGCCGTCGTGACGCGGGTGCTGCTCTTCGCCACCCTCATCGCTGTCCTCGGCATTCCGAGGGCTCCGGCGCAGTCTCTCGTTCCTCGCACGGGGCCCGGCGATTCCCTCGTGGCGCGCTCGCGGGCCCAGGGGGCAGGGGACCTCATGGACCTGGCGATCCGATCGGCCCTGGAGGACGCCTGGGTTCACTTCGAGATTGAGGGAGCCGGCTGGTGGCTCGACGTGGGCAAGGGCGAGGGCATCGACCGGGTGACGATCGACGTGCCCTGGCCGCGGCTTTCTGAGTACTTGAAAAACGGCGAGAAGCGGGCCTCGATCTACCACGTCCACCCGGTCGCCGGCGAGCTCGTAGAGGCCGCCCGGCGCTACCGGCCGATGACCCACGGGACCGAAAGCGAGTATCGCCTCGCGATCCTTGAGCGGACCCCCGGCCTCTGGGCCCGCCCGCCCGGCCGGACCGACTTCATGGGGGCGGCGCTGCTCGCCCGGCAAGCGGCGGAGCACGGTATCGCGCTCTCCGTGCACGTGGCCGTCCCGGAAGGGATTTTCACGTACGGGGGGAACTCGTCCGGAGATCTCCAGCGGGCGTGGACCTATCTCGACCCGGAGGGGTACGTCCGTCCGGGCGACCGGGAACGCCTCGTGGCCGCGCTCGCCGCGCTCGGGCTTTCTCTGGAATTCGACGAGCGGCGCCGGCTCGCCGATTCGAGAGATTTCCGGGACGCCCTCGCAGAGGCAATCCGCGGCGAGGCGCCGGTCTGGAGGCGTGCCCCGTAGAACTCGGAATGCGGAACTGAAAAAACAGCATGAGCGCAGGCCCGACGTTTGGCGAGGCGTTCCGCTTTTGGCTACAGCTCGGCTTCATCAGTTTCGGCGGGCCGACGGGCCAGATCGCGATCATGCACCGTGAGCTCGTCGAGAGGAAGAAGTGGATCTCCGAGTCCCGCTTCCTCGACGCGCTGAACTACTGCATGCTGCTTCCAGGACCGGAGGCACAGCAGCTCGCGACGTATTCGGGTTGGCTCCTGCATGGCGCAAAGGGAGGCATCGTCGCGGGCGCCTTCTTCGTCCTCCCCTCCGTGGTGATCCTCTGGGCGCTCTCCTGGCTCTACGCCGCGCAAGGCGAGGTGCCCTGGGTGGCGGCGGCCTTCGCCGGCCTCCAGCCGGCGGTGCTCGCGATCGTCCTTTCGGCCACGATCCGGATCGGCCGGAAAGCCCTCCGGAACGCCGCGCTCTGGGCGGTTGCGGCGCTCGCCTTCGCCGCGCTCCATTTCGCGCACGCTCCGTTTCCCGCGGTCATCCTGGGCGCAGGTGTTCTGGGGCTCGCCGGAGGGCGCCTCGCCCCGTCGAAATTCGCCGCGGGCAAGGGTCGCGCGAACGGCGCTGGCAAGGAGGCGAACGAACCGTCGCCGCCTGCCCGGCCCTCCTGGCGCCGTGCCTCGATCGTCGCGGTCCTCTGTCTATCTCTCTGGTGGGCTCCGGTCGCGGCCGTGGGCCTTTGGCGCGGGACGGACGACATCCTCTTCCAGGAGGGGATCTTCTTCAGCAAGGCCGCGGTTGTGACGTTCGGCGGGGCGTATGCCGTTCTGCCCTATGTCGCGCAGCGGGCGGTCGAGGACCACGGATGGCTCGACCGGGGAGAAATGATGGACGGGCTCGGGATGGCCGAGACGACGCCGGGACCGCTCATCATGGTCCTCGCCTTCGTCGGCTTCATGGGAGGTTGGCACGACTCCGGAGGCCTCCCTCCCCTCCTCGCGGCCACGCTGGGTCTGGTCCTCACCACCTGGGTGACCTTCTTGCCCTCCTTCCTCTTCATCTTCCTCGGCGCTCCCTTGATCGAGAAGTGGAGGGGGGTTGCACGACTCACGGCGACTCTCACTGCAATCACCGCCGCCGTGGTCGGCGTGATCGCGAACCTGGCGATCTGGTTCGGGCGCCATGTCCTCTTCCCGGAGTCGGGAGGGGTGAACCTCTTCGCCGTCGTCGTCGCCGTGGTCGCGTTCGTGGGGATGGAGCGCTGGAAGTGGGATGTGGTGCCCGTCGTCCTGGGGAGCGCTCTGGCGGGGGTCGCGTTGCGGACCCTGAGCGGGTAGTGTTCTCTCTTGCCCACAGGAGGAACTCATGAGAGCCGCTCCCTTGCTCGCCGGCCTTCTCCTTTCGCTGTCCGTTCCCACATTCGGCCAGAACGGCGTCTCGCTTCGTCTGGACATCCCTTACTGCAGCCCCGACGGCGAGGATCTCCTCCTCGACGCGTATCTCCCCAAGGGAGAAGGACCCTTTCCGGCCGTCGTGGTGATCCACGGGGGAAGCTGGCGATCGGGCACCCGGCGGCAGCTCGCCCTCCACGCCTGGTGGTTTGCCCGCGAGGGCCTCGCGGCTTTCGCGATCGACTACCGCCTGGCCCCTCGCCACGTCTGGCCGGCGCAAATTCATGACTGCAAGGCGGCGGTCCGCTGGATCCGAGCCCATGCCGCCGAATACCGGGTCGACCCGGAGCGGATCGGGGCGCACGGCTACTCCGCGGGCGGTCACCTTGCCGCGCTTCTCGGCGCTGCCGGACCCGGGGACGGCCTGGAGGGCGTCCAGGAGGGCGAGGAGTCCGACACGAGGATCCAGGCCGTTTCGGTGGGAGCCGCGCCCCTCGACCTCCGCGGGTCGGCCACCTTCCAGGAGTTTCTGGGCGGACCGCCCGGCGCGATCCCCGATGTCTACAGGGCCGCCTCGCCGGTGGTCCATGTCTCCGGGGATGAGCCTCCTTTCTTCTTCTTCAACGGATCGAGAGACCGAGTCGTCCGGTCGAACAGCCTGCGGGCGATGATCGACCCGCTCCGTGCCGCCGGCATCCGGGCCGAGTTCTACGAGGTCGAGGGCACCGGGCACATCGCGACCGTCCTCCACCCAGGCGCGATCGAGAGGGCCGCGACCTTTCTTCGCGAGAACCTCGCCACCGGCTCGGGACGATAGCAGCCTCCTTTTACACTGCTGTTGCGCAACGGGGACCCTCCTCGCGCGTACTCTCGGAAAGGAGTACCCGCTCTACACGAGGAGGAGAACCCATGCGTCGCTTCGTCAGGACTCTCACCGCCGTCATCCTGTTCGCATCGCTTGCCGGACCCGCGCCCGCGGATGAGGTCGGCTACGAGAGATCGCCCGAGTGGAAGGCCTTCCTCGCCGCCCACGAGTCCTACCGCGCGTTCCTCTCGGAACACGGGCGGATGGGGCTCGAACAGGAGACCTACCGAGAGCTGGAAGGGCGGCTCCAGGGTGTGAAGGAGAAAATCCGCGGTCTCTCGGCCCTGGTCGAGCGCGACCTCCTGGACGAGGGTGCGGTTCGCCTCCTGGAACTCACCTATGAGGGACCGGCATTGGCCCAGACCATGGCCCCGCAAACAGACGAGCAGCGCCGCCAGCTCGCCGGCTACTTCCAGGGAACCGCGTACTCGGAGGTCGAAGAGTGCCTCCCCCACCTGGAGGCCCACGTCGAGCGAGGCGTGTACGTGGAGTGGCTCGATCGCCACCTGTTCCTGCGGCTCCGGCGCGAGGTCGAATCCCTCCGGGGAGTCGGGGCGGCCGATCTCTCTTACTGGAGCGACACGAGGCACCGGGATTTCGCCACCGTGGAGGACGTCGTCCGCCGCGCGTATGGGGCCCTGAACGAGGGAGTGTGGAGGCTTCGGGCGCGCGAGATCCGGGTCGACCCGGACCTCGCGGCACGGATCCGGCAGCTCGTCTCGACGCTCGGCGACCCGTCGTACGAAACGCGGAGCCGCGCCCAGGAGGAACTCGCCTCTCTCGGGGTCGCCGCGCTCCCCGCCCTTCTCGACGCCGCCGGCGACCCCGACCCCGAAGTCCGTGAGCGCGCCGGACAACTCCTCGCCCGCTTCCATCCCTCGCCCGCCGAGGATTGATCGCGAGCGGGGAAGAAGACTATGCTCTCCCTGTCAGGGGAAGGGGAACTGCCCCCTCCCCCTTCCTACCGCCGGCACTCCCCTTGCGAAGCAAGGGTCGTGCCAGCGGCCCCCTCCCCATCC
>JACQVV010000522.1 GCA_016209595.1 Planctomycetota bacterium | reverse complement strand
GTCCAGAGGACCTGGCCCGTGCAGATCAGGAGGTCCTCCAGCAGGCTCCCGGGTAACGAGTCCCCCGGACTCCGTACGATGCGGCTGTGGGGACGCCTGGCCGCGAAGCGGTCCATGTTCGCGGCGATCCCGACGACCACGAGGGCGGACGGCAGCGCGCCCAGAAGACCGTAGGCGAGCACGATCCCCGAGTACTTCTCCCACGGGACGAGCCCGCCGCGGACGGCGAGGGAGTACCGATCGACCGTGTAGTCGAAGAAGGCGTAGATCCAGCATGCCGCGGCCATCAGGGCGGCGACCGCGCCCCAGTGACGGCGGCACGCCACGCCCACGAATCCGAGGATAAGGAGGGGCAGGACGACGAGAACATCGGCCGCGCACGAGCCCCATTCGAAGTGGGCCGCCGCTCTCTCCAGGACGTCGGGGTCATCGAATCTGTTCTCCTGGAGCCCGAGACGGCAGGCGAGATCCCAGGAGACGAGCGAGAGCGACTGCCCCCCGATCCCGAACACGAGCAGGAAGAGTATTGAAGCGAGCGCGATCCAGACGCCGATCGGCCGGGTGCCCACGAAGCGGCGCATGCGGTTTCTCCTCCTTCCGGACTGCTATCCCCCACCGGCCTTCTCGGGCCCGCGGAGGCGGAGCGTCCAGTCTCCGATCGCGCTCCAGAAATAGGCCCGCTTCCGGCCGATGTCGCCGCCCACCTCGTCCCAGCTCGCGGCGGAAGACTCGATCTCGAAGTAGCGTGCCCACGCCTCGCCAAAAGTCCTCCCCTCGGCGAGAGCCTCCGAGAACCCCCGCGGCTCGTCGTAGAAGACCTTCGCGCGTCCGACGAGAGCGAGCCCCTGGGCGTAGAAGAGGATGGCCTCGCCTCCCTGGATGACTCCGTAGCCCGGGTGGCTGTAGGGGAGCTCGGCCGCGCCGCCCGGCGAGATCGACTCGCAGCCGGTGTGGATGTAGAAGGAAGCGTTCTCCGGCAGGGCCCGGTTCTCCCAGAGCGTGCGGAGCAGGAAGAAGTCGAGCTTTCCGCCGCCCGAGGAGGCGGCGAGCGAGGGAACGAGCTCGGCGCCTCGGGGCGTCCAGGACCAGGGCGTTCCTCCTGCGACCTCATCGAGCGACCCCGCGTCGCCTGCTTCGAAAACGCACCCCCAGCGGTCGCTGTGCGCGCGGATCGTGCGGAGGACGGCCGGGCGCTGGAGCCACCTCACGACCTCCGCGAGCCCGGGATTCCCCGAGACATCGAGCCCCTCGCGGGGAAGGTCCTTCCACTCGGGCCGGGCGAGCGAGACCACGTCGTAGCCCGAGGGAAGGCCGCACGCGAGAGAGGCGGGGCGCCACGCGACCTCTTGCTCGCCCGTCCGGTAGCGGTGGTTTCTCTCGAAGTACTCGAGGAGGAGCCGCTTCTCCAGGATCGTGTCAGCTTCCCAGATCCCATCCCGCCAGTGTGGGACTTTCTCGGGCGACTCGAAACGCACGGCGCGAGGCCGGCCGTGCTCGTCGAGGAGCCCCTCGCCGTCCGCTCCGGCGAGACCCGCCTTGGGACGGCGGGCGACTCCCCGCGCGTTCACGCGCGAGACGAGGATCTCGGGCCTCGCGATTCGGTTGGGCCGCGCGAGGTCGGCCTCGGAGCACTCCCAGTCCACGCAGTCGTCGAGGGGGACGAGATGAAGCCCCGTCACCTCGCCGGAGGGCGCGAGGACCTCGCGCACCTCGAGACGCCCGTCGTTCGCGTGGAAGAAGTCCTGGAAGGTCCAGCTCCCCGTTTCCCAGGCGCTCGTCACCCCTCCTTTCGCGGGCACTCCTCCGGGATAGACCCCGATCGTCCATGCGATCCGCTCGCGCGGCTCGGTGTAGAGATCCTCCCAGCGGCCGTCGAGGTCGCAGAGAACGATCTCGCATCGGTGGGCGACCTCCTCAGGCATGGTCCGGAGGAAATCGACCGGCTCCTCGAAGCGCTTCTCGTCGGGGGATCCAGCGCGAAGGACGATCGGCTCCTTCTTCCGCCAGTTGCAGCTCCTGACGAGGAAGGCCTCGGGGAAGGCCCCGACCAGGACCGCCCCCGCAAAGGAAGGGTCGAGGGCGCGGACCCTCCGGAAGAACTCGCGGAGCGCGAGAAGCGTCCGTCCGTCCTGGTGGCGCTCCCCGGCGTAGAGCGCGGCAGAGAGAACCCGCGGCCGCCAGCCCTCCTTCGCCAGGTCGCCCGCGAGGGTGGAGAGGGCGGGCACGAGGTCGAGCGGATCTCGCGTGCCTCTCTCGGGACCCGTTCCTGGAAGATGCGAGGGCGCGAGGAGGCGCGCCTCCACGAGGACGAGAACGAGCGGCCCCTCGGCCGCTCCTGGGTCCACGCCCGCCAGGGGCGCGAGCGACTCGATCTCCACGGTCCCGTCACGATCGAGGTCGAACCCCGAGAAATCGCGAGAGAGCTCCGCGAACTCGTCCGCCTGTACCGGCAGGGCGGCGAAGAGGAGGGCCGCTGCTGCCATCCACTCGAAAACCGGGAAGTTCTTCAATGCCTTGGGTCGCTCCTCGTGTCAAGAAAGGATGCGCGTGCGGGATGCGGAAATCCAGAGAGTGCCCCCGGAAGCTGTCAGCGCGTGTAAACCCGCGCTCCGGCGCCGAACTGATCCGCGGGGTTATTGGCGGGGAATAGCTCCACGTGGATGCGGTCGCTGTCGAGGAGCTGGACGCGGAGGCGGCCAGCGCAGGCTCCCGGGAAACGCGCGTCCAGGAGCTCGTAGACGACGGCGCCGGTCTCGGGTCTGACATCGGTCGGATCCGGCGCGTTCCCCGAAACGGCGAACGTTCCAGCGGACGCGATCGTCCCGCCGATGGAGACCCGGAGGATGCCTGGGTCGTGGACGTCGCGGACGAAGGCGAGGTGTTTCTGCCAGTTCTCTTGGGCGAAGCTCTCCGGTCCGGGGGGAAGCCCTTCGAGGAACCAGTTCCCCGCGAGGGTCCCGGGCCGGTCGATGTCGATCCGCCCGTCCTTGTCCTGGCCTTCCCGGCGCACCAGGGCGTACACACGCGAGCGGAGCGGCCCCGAGAAGAGGGCGAGCGGCGATACGCAGTGGACGGTGTCCGCCGGATAGCGCTCGGGGCGAACGAAGCCGGAGAGCGTCAAGCGTTCGTCCACAGCGCCGAGGTCGAGAGCGTAGGATCGTCCGCTCGTCGTGCCGAGTCGGTCGCCGGCCGCCACGGTCCTTCCGGCGCGGATCTCGGGATCGGGCGCGACATGTCCGACGTAGTAGTAAGAAGACGCGGTCGCGCGGACGACGATCTTGGCGTCGGCTTCCTCGAAGCTGTGGATCCACGCCACCTCCCCGGCCGCGGGGGCGACCACATCGCGCGGGCGCTCTGGATCGTCGAGGTAGAAGTAGACATGGTCGGTGGGGAAGGTGTGGCCGGGGGGGTTGAGGTTTCCGAGCGGCACGATCTCCCGGACGTGCTCGAGGTCGACGGGCGAGACCGAGAAAGTGACGCTGTCCTCCTGGGCGGCGCATGAGGGGAGAGCGACGAGGGAGAGGGTGACGAGCGGGAGAGCGCGGAGCAGGTCCCTCATTCCCGATCGGTCAGAACTTCGGGAGGGCGCCCTCGTCGTCCGCGTCCTCTTCCTTCTTCTTCTTCGTGGGAGGAGGCGGGGCGGGGAGACCGGAGTCCCGCGCAAGGGACGGCGGCCGGCCGGGGATGGACGGGCCCGTCGGTCCGGGAGCGGGCGGCGGGGGAG
>JACQVV010000498.1 GCA_016209595.1 Planctomycetota bacterium | reverse complement strand
GATAGCCATTCGGGCTGCGCGGGGCGCTTTCGGCCGATCTCTTCGTTGCTCGGGCGCGGCGTAGCACGGCTACGCCTCGCGCCCTCGCGCCTCGATCTCGGCCGAAATCGCTCCCGCTCGCCCTCGAAGCGCTATCCACGACAGGCTGCTAGGACAGCGACCTGCTACGCCGGACCTCTTGAAGGGGGCGAGGAAGGGGCGGGTGCGGTCTCGTCCTCGCCAGAGTACCAGAGGCACGAAAGGAGCCGTTCTTCCGGCGACATGGCGAGAGAGTCCTCGATCTCAAATTGCCGGGAGATCTCGTTGAAGCGCCGCCAGTTCTCGGAATGAGAATGGTCACCGATCGCATCGAGCAGCGCCGCGACCTCGGCTCGCGAGAGCGCGGGGTACTCCGGATGGGGTTCGTCGTCCGGAGCAGTCCTCCCCGCCTTGGAGTTCTGGAGACTCACAGCAAGTCCTCCCTTCGGAAAACCCGGATGACCTCCACGATCTTCTGCCGCGCTTCCCCCCGCGCCCTGGCCAGGAATTCCTTGACGCCAGCCAAATATGCTACATGCGGCCGTTGAAGCACTCTACCGGCGGGACAGGTGCCGCAGGCCGAGCGGGGCATCCATTTCGGCGTCGAGACGCCCGACGGCGCTCTCTCCCTCGCCGACGCGGAGCGCGACGGGTAGCCTCCGCAAGGCGAGAGGCCGCAGGGCGACGCTCTTCCCCAGCCCGCGCTGGAGGCGTAGGATGCCTGTGTCGCCCTCGGTGCGGCAGGATGGGTTTCTCGGATGCACGGCGGGCGGCGAGAGGGAGCGGCTCGGATGCTCGTCGAGGCAGTGCTGGGAACCCTGGTGGGCCTGGGGGTCCAGGAAGTCTACAAGCTCGCGCGCGGGATCGCCGAGAGGTGGGCGGGGCGGAAGTCGGAGCTCGATGTCCTCGACGAGATCGCGGGCGGAATCCATGGGATGCGCCAGGATCTTGCCGGGGCCGACGAGAAGAACGCGGCGGCGGCCGAGCTCGCGGTCCGGTCGCTCGCGCTCGCAGAAGCACGCCTCAGTCGCGCCCTTCTCTCCCAGCCGGCTCTGACCCAGGTCCACGTGGCGGACGCCGCGGTGCGGGAGGTGTTCGACAAGGCGGCCTCCGAGGTGGAGCGGGACGGGCCGGCCCGCGCCGGAGGTGAACCGGTCCCGGTCGATCTCCCGCGCCCCCCCGAGGATCTCACCGGGACCGAGCTCGGGGGCTACCGGCTGGAGAAGCACCTGGGGACCGGAGGCTTCGGAACGGTCTACCTCGGCCGGAATGCCGTCGGGCAGCGGGTTGCGGTCAAGGTTGTTCACCACGCGAGCCAGGCGCGACGGGTCCTGAAGGAAGGTGCGGCTCTGGTGGGCCTCTCCCACCCAGGGATCGTTGAACTGAAGCACGTCGATCCCGCGCATCCCGAGCACCCCTACCTGGTTTTCGAGTACGTGGAGGGCGAGACCCTCCGGAAGATCCTCTCGCAGCGGGGTCCCCTCGGCGAGGCAGAGGTCCTCCACGTGCTCCCTCAGGTCCTGGACGCCCTTGCGCACGCCCACTCGAAGGGAGTCCTCCATCTTGATCTCAAGCCCGACAACCTGATCGTCGCGGGCGACCCCGGGACGGGGACGGTCAAGATCCTCGATTTCGGCCTGGGACGCCTGGCGGCGAGCGCGGCGCGATCTCTCTCGCTCTCCCGGGCCCTCTCTTGCCAGAGCCCCGGCGGGACGCTCGACTACATGGCTCCCGAGCAGCAGGAACTCGAGGAAGACCTCGATGAGAGGGCCGATCTCTACGCCCTCGGAGTGACGGTCTTCGAGCTCCTGCGCGGCAGGATCCCGAGGGGACGCGCCAATCTCAACGCCGAGTCGCCCGCCCTGAACCGCTTCTTCGAGAAGGCATACGAATTCGACAAGGCCGATCGCCTGGCGAGCGCGATGGAAGGTCTCGCGCTCTTGGCGGGCCCGCGCACACGGCGTAGAGCACGCGCGAAGGCAAGCTCGCGCGACAGCGGCGCGGTTCCAGACCGCCGGCCCGCGGAACCCATACGAGAAATAGAGTCCGTTGGGAAGGCTGACGGGAAAGGCCAGTCACTCAGCGGACGCACCGGCGCTATCACGTCCGTCGCCTTCTCGCCAGATGGGAATCGGCTTGCAAGCGGCTCGTACGACAAGACGGTTTGCCTCTGGAGCGTCTAGACGGGCAGTGGCATCACGACGCTCGATGAGGGGGTTCCCGAGCTCCGGGTATCGAGCTTTCGTCGGCGCGGGCGGTTACCGGCTCGGTTCGGGCCTGGACGTCGTATGGTCGTGGACGATCCGCCAGCCGTCATCCGCGCGCCGGAAGAGGAGCGTGAAGACGCCTCCCGCAGCTCCATCGGCCTCCTGGAGCTCCCAGCGCCCGAGGACGAGCGCCGCGTCGGGACCGGCGGAATCGATCTCGAGATCGCCGAACGAGAGGCGGCCCATCCGTCCCGCGGGGTAGGCCTTTTCGTATCGGGACAGGACCGTCTGCCAGCCCCGGTGGAACTCGCCGGCGCCGGCGAAGACCGTGTCGTCGGAACGCAGGTAGCCGTCCATGAAGTCGCGGACGTCCCCGTCGTTCCAGGCCATTTGCTGTCGCTCGAGGACGTTGTAGATCTCGGTCCGGTCGTCCTCGGTGATCTCGGTCCTCGCGCAGCCCGCCGCGAGCAAGGGTGCGAGCAGAAGGACGGGGAGGGGGCGGCTGGCGCGCCGTTCGCCCCGCGAACGGCGTGCCGGCCGTTGGAGGGGGGAGGGGGCCGTTCCCCTCCCCCTGACAAGGAGCGCGAAGTGTTTCATCTTCCGGTCTCCAGGTAGCGGCGAACGTAGTCCCTCTCATCGAAGGAGTTCCCCCCCACCTCGTCGGGCAGGCCGTGCCCCCTGCGGTAGCGAATGGAGCGGTGGATCAAGGCGTGTTCGAGGAGCATTTCCAGGAAGAGCCCCTTGGCGCTTGCGGGGACCGCGGGACGGCTCAGGAGGTCCGCGAGTCGCGCGAGGTCCTCCCGCGCGGAGCCTATCTCCTCGGCGATGTGCGTCTCGTAGGCCGAGACCGCGTCCTCGATCGGCCGGCCCCGCGTGTAGACATGGTTCCAGATCACCACCGTCCCGGTTCCGAGGGCCACGACCACGGCGAGATCCTCGTCTCCCCTCGCCGCGGCGGCTCGATAGAGGACGGAGGCCTGGCGGGCGATCTCACGGAATCGGGCGAAGGGCAGCGGCACGAAGGCCGGCTCGCGATCGGCTTCTTCGCGGGCGGCCCGCGCGGCATCGAGGAGCGTGAGCGCGGCCGGCGTGTGCTTTTCCACGAACTCGCCTCGCGTCGCGACGAGGGCGCGGCACTTCTCCTCGTACTCCCGCGACGCCCTGGCTCGCCGGACCTCGGGGTCGGGCGCTCCCTCGCCCAGGAGTTTCGAGAGGAGCGGGTCTTTCGGCCCTTCCCCTCCTGCGACGGCGGGTCCCCCGGCGCCGGCCTGGTACAGCGGGGCGAGGAGATCCACCGGCGCAGCAGGCCGCTCCGATTCCTCGAGCGAGGCCGCCCACTCCCGGAGTCGGGCGGTCGAGATGCCTTTCGAGGAGAGGAACTCGATCGTCCTGTCGATCGCCGCGAGCTGGACGAGGGCGGTCAGGAACCCGGCCTTTGGCGAGTCCGGTCCGGCCGGCCCACCCAGGATCTTCGCGAGCTCCGCCGACTCCTCGGCCGTCAAGCCCTCCCGGGAACGGGTGGCCGCCGCGCCCGCGAGCGCGATCCGCCAGTCGTCCCGGCCCTTCTCCGCCGCCCACTCAAGGCCGCGGTCGAGGTCGCCCACGAGCGATTCAAAGGCCCTCCTCGGATCCCAGACGAGGAGATCGACTCCGGCGCACGCCTCGCGCGCGGCGCCCACCGCCTCCTCGACCGTGAGGGGACGCGAAAGATGGGCGCGGACGAAAGCGCCGCGCCCCTCTCCCAGTCGGGCGTTCCTCGCGCGGAGTGTCTCGAGGGCCTCGCGGACACCGGCCCCCGGCGCTGAGGGCTCGGGCGAGGGCCCCGCTTCGAGCTCCAGGCCCGCGAAGGCCGCGAGGATCGGGTCCTGGTCCGTCGAAGGGGACGCGTTCTTCCCGGACGCCGGCCCCTCCTCGCGCGCGCTCCTCCCCCCCGAGGCCCAGATGGCGAGAAGGGCGCAGACGGCGATCCCGGCGGCGATGGAGACGAGCAGCACCACCTCGCTCCGACCACGCTTCGGATCGCGCCGCATCTGGATCGACCGCGCGTGCCCGAAGAGCCCCTCCGTCCGGGCCAGGGTCTCGATCGCATCGGCTTCCCGCTCGAGCGCCTCGGCGTCGTACTCGATTGCGGCACGGTGGCGCAGAAAGGAGAGGGCGGAGAGCCCGGAAAACGACCGCGCCGTGCCGCCCGTGGGAAGGACATGGCTCGGCCCGGCGAGGTAGTCCCCCGCCGCCTCGGGACTCCGGGACCCGAGGAAGCACGCGCCCGCGTTCGAGAATCGATCCAGCAGCGCGTGCGGGTCGCGAGTCACGATCTCTAGGTGCTCCGGGGCGAACTCCTCGGCCAGCCGGACCGCCTCCTCGAGGTCCTTCGTCACGACGAGTGCCCCGAACCGCTCGATCGACGGCCGGGCGATTCTCTCCCGCTCGAGCCCCGCGAGCTGCCGGTCCACCTCGGCGGCCACCGCCCGCGCGAGTTCCGGGCTCGGCGTGAGCAGGACCGCGCTCGCGAGGGCGTCGTGCTCGGCCTGGGCGAGAAGATCCGCAGCGACGAGCCGCGCATCGGCCGAGTTGTCGGCCAGGACGAGCACCTCGGTCGGTCCCGCCAGGAGATCAACGTCGACGTCGCCGAACACCTCCTTCTTGGCCAGTGTGACGAAAAGGTTCCCCGGGCCCGCGACCTTGTCGACGCGCAGGATGGTCTGGGTCCCGTACGCCATTGCCCCGATCGCCTGGACGCCCCCCACCCGGTAGACCTCTGTCAGGCCCAGGCGGTGGCAAACGGCGAGAACGGCCGGCGAGAGATTCCCGTCCGGCCCCGGCGGCGTGAAGATCGCGATCTCCTTCACGCCGGCGACCTGTGCCGGGACGGCGGCGTGAAGCACCGTGGAGGGATAGGCCGCAAGCCCGCCCGGGATGTAGATCCCTACCCGCCGGTGAGGCCGGACGAGAATCTGGATCGTCTTTCCCCCCACCACGAAGGGATCCCGCGGCGGCGGTAGAAGGTGCCTCTGGTAGGCGGAGAGGTTGGTGCGGGCCCGGTCGAAGGCCGCGAGCGTGCCTCGATCGAACGAGGCCGCGGCCGAGGCGATCTCCTTCGCGGAGACCCTGAAGTCGCCCGGAGAGAGCCGGGCGCCGTCGAAGGCGAGCGAGTAGCGCGCGACCGCCGCGTCCCCCTCTCGCCGGACGTCGGCGAGGATGCGCCGCACGGCGTCCCTCGGGATGAGCGGCCCGCCGAAGACCGCGGTGCTCCGATCGATCTGTGCGGGTGTCAACTCCCCGGCGAGCCCCTCCTGCCGCCCCCGGATCGCCCGCCAGCGGGCCTCAAACGACTCGCTTCGCGCCTGGAAGATCTGCACGACCGGAGGATAGCAGTCGCGCTGCAAAATGGCGAGCTCGCGAGGCCGGACCTAGCCGCCCTCCGCGTTGACGGGGCGTCCTTTCCCCGCTAGCATCCTCCCTCCATCACCACCCTCGCCGGGACCGGACTTGCCGACGCGCGTCATCGCCCTCATGAACCAGAAGGGGGGCGTGGGGAAGACGACCTCCACCGCCAACCTCGGGGCGTCGCTGGCGGAGATCGGCGAGCGGGTGCTCCTGGTGGACCTCGACCCGCAGGCGAACCTCTCCGTCCACATGGGAATCGACATCTTCGCGCTCGCCCGGACGATCTACGACGTCCTGATGGGCGACGTCCCCGTCCGGGAGGTCGTGCTGCGCGGGACGCGGGAGCGGCTCGACGTCGTCCCCTCGCACATCGACCTCTCCGGCGTCGAGGTGGAGCTCGCAAGCGCGGTCGGCCGGGAGAGGCTCCTCAAGGAGGCCCTCGACCGCTACCTCGCGGAGGAGACTCAGCCCTATGATTTCGTCCTCATCGACTGCCCGCCGTCCCTGGGCATCCTCACAATGAACGCGATGACGGCGGCCTGCGAGGTCTTCGTTCCGCTCCAGAGCGAGTTCTTCGCCCTCCAGGGCATGTCGAAGCTTCTCGAAATCGTCAACCTCGTCCGCCGCCGCATCAACGGCACCCTCCAGGTGACGGGCGTCATCGCCTGTATGTTCGACGGGCGCAAGAACCTCTCCCGGGAGGTGGTCGAGGAGATCCGCCACTACTTCGGCGACCGCGTCTTCCGGACCGTCGTCCGCGAGAACGTCGCGCTCGCCGAGGCGCCCAGCCACGGCAAGACCATCCTCGAGTACGCTCCGAAATCCCACGGGGCCGAGGACTACCTCGACCTCGCACGCGAAGTTGTCTCCACGCGCCGACAGGAAGGCACCCACCATGAAGATCCACGAGTACCAGGCCAAACAGATCTTCGCCCGGTACCGGATCCCGGTCCCACGAGGCAAGGTGGCCGTGACGCCGGAGGAAGCGGGCAGGATTCATGACGAGCTGAATTCCCCCCTCGCCGTCGTCAAGGCGCAGGTCCACGCGGGCGGCCGCGGGAAGGGGGGCGGAGTGAAGCTCGCGAGAAGCCGCGAAGCGACCGAAAAGGCCGCCCGGGAGATCCTGTCGAAACCGCTCGTCACGCCGCAGACGGGACCCGAGGGACGCAAGGTCCATCGCGTGCTCGTCGAGGAGGGGATCGACCTTGACCGGGAGTTCTATCTCGGGATGACGATCGACCGGGCGAAGGAGGCGCCCGTCGTCATGGCCTCCAGCGAGGGCGGCGTCGAGATCGAGGAGGTCGCGAAGCGGTTCCCGCAGAAGATCCACAAGGTCCACCTTTCCTCGATGGAGGGGCTCGCCCCGTTCGAGGCCCGCTCGCTCTTCTACGCACTGGGGCTTGACGGGGCGCTCCTCGGACCTTTCTCCGACCTCGTGACAGGCCTTGCGAGGGCGTTCCTCGACCTCGACGCCTCGCTCGTCGAGGTGAACCCGCTCGTCACGCGAAAGTCGGGCGGGGTCCTCGCCCTCGACGCCAAGATGAACTTCGACGACAACGCGCTCTTCCGCCACCCCGAGGTCCTGGAGCTTCGAGACCTCGCCGAAGAAGAGCCCGCCGAGATCGAGGCATCGAAGCACGATCTCTCCTACATCCGGCTCGACGGCTCGATCGGCTGCATGG
>JACQVV010000494.1 GCA_016209595.1 Planctomycetota bacterium | reverse complement strand
GTCCCCCGCCGCGTCCGGGCCGGGACAAGCCCGGCCCCTACATTCGGATGTCGGTTGCCGGAATTCACCCCAGGTGAGGTTCTCGACCGCTCCTCGATCCTTCAAGAATCCCCGATTCTCCGCTGCCGGCTCGTCGGATGGTCCCGAACAGCCGCTCCGAATGCAACCATGAGGTTACTCCTTGCTTCCGGCGAAGCGCGCCGCTAGGGCGATCACGATGCGGCCACGGGTCACGCGTTCCTGCCCGCGGTCCAACTTGCCCGGCGCTGTGACATCGCTTCTCCCGGGATCGGGAAAGCGAACATGATAGCGACGTCCTTACGTCGGGTCGCTACGACTCCTCGGAGCCCCGGCCGCGCGCGCGGGAGGATTTCCGCTTGCCTCGTCCGGGCGTCACGGCCCCCGGACCGTCGCCTCCCGCGTAGGATGACCGGTGCTCGCGCACCCAGACGAGGGCCTCGTCCACGGGATCGGCGAGCCGGCGCTTTCGTTCCGGCCCGTGCGCCGAGGCCGACCGTCCCTCCGTCTCCTGGAACACGCGCATGACGTGCTGGGCGACGGCTATGGCGTCGATCCCGCAAGCGCGGCAGATCCAGTAGAACTCCACGAGGTCGACCCGCCTCTCTCCCTGCTCGATCCGGGCCACGAACGAGCGCTCCCGGCCCAGAAGAATGGCGAGCTCCCTCTGCGACAGACCGGCGGCGAGACGCAGGGCCAGGAGATGGGCTCGGAACGCCTCGTAAAGCGGACTGAACGTCGATTTTTCCATGAATCGAGATTGAAAAGATCGCGGCTCGCTCGCAAAATGCGGGCGAACATAGATAGCGGCCGAGCGTGCTTTTCCTCATCGTGGACGACGAGGCGCCCATCCGGGCGCTACTCAAGCGGCTTATCCTCCAGATGGGCCACGCCGAAGTCGTCGAGGCAGCGGACGGCGGCAAGGGGCTCGATCTCTTCCGGGCTCGCAGGCCGGACTGCGTTCTCCTCGACCTGGAGATGCCGGGCGTGGACGGCCTCGCGTTCCTGCGCCAGCGCAAGGAAGTGCCCGGCTGGGAGCGCTCCGCCGTGCTCGTCGTCACGGGGAGCTCCCTGAGTCCGGCCGTGGAGCGGGCGATCCTCGCCGACGCCGACCACCTCCTCAGGAAGCCCTTTCCCCCCGAGGCTCTCGCCGCCGCGATCCGCCTGGCGCTCGAACGGCGGTCGAGCGTCCCTCCCCCCACCGGAGCGCCCTGAAGTTCTACGCGCCGGGCGGATTCGAGCGACGCTCGCGCGTGGCGAATCCGGCCCAGATCCCGCCGGCGAGGTAGAACCCGAGGATCACAGCCCCCAGGATCCAGTCCACGGGGCGCGTCTCGTCCTCTGAGAACGCCGGGAGATAGAGGAGGGCCCCGGAGGCGAGGATTCCGAGGACTCCACCGATCGCGCCGCCGAAGAGCGTGGCGCGGAGCGCTCGGCCGCCCCGGCGGACACCGAGGAACGCCAGCGCTCCCGCGACCATCCCCATGGCGAACGAGAACCCCATCGCCTCGAGCGACTCCCAGGGCATGACCGTGAGCGCCATGTCGACGATGATCGCGGTCACGAGAGCCGTGGTCCATGCGCCGTCACGGTCTCGGGCGCGGTTGGCGGCCCCGGGAAGGGGTGCTACTTCCTCCGGCGCCTGCTGGTCGGGTCCCGATGGGCTCATGGTCTCGTCCGTCTGGAGTCGCTCCTCTCCTTATCTAGCTTCTGGTGCGAAATAGCTCTAAGGAACCCAGGAACTCAGGAAAAGCCAGCCCGATTCCTGGTTTCCTGGGTTCCTCATAGTGATTCTTCCGGCCGATCTCGAACTACGCACCAGGAACTATCGACTCGGCGGGTAGCGTCCGCCGGACTCGTATGGCGAGATCGGGCTCGCCCCGGCGCCGGATGGCGACGGCGACCGGATGTCGCGCGGACGCGCGGAGCTCCTCGAACTGCCAGCTTGAAGGATCGTCGGCGAGGCGCGAGTCGAAGGATATGCGGGGCTTCGCCCCCGCCGCGAGATGAAAAGTGAACTGGTCGAGGGGAATCGAGAGCCCCATTCCCCGGGCCTTGATGTAGGACTCTTTCAAAGTCCAGTACTCGAAGAACCGTTCCCGCTGCGCGGCGACCGGGAGCGACCGGAGCTCGGCGGTCTCGACAGCCGAGAAGAACCTGTCGGCGATCTCGACCGTCTGCCCTGAGCGCTTCGCGTCTTCGACGTCGACTCCCACCTCGCGGTCGAGCGCGACGAGGACGGCGACGAGCCCGTTCGTGTGCGAGATGTTGAACGAAAGCGGCGGGACCCAGGGAGGCCCGGAGAGCCTCGGGCACCCGTACCGGTTCTTCGCGAACGTCCACGCCAGCGGGTCGACCGCGGCATAGCGGGAGAGCACGTTCCGGACGAGAGCTCGGGTAACGAGGAACTGGCGGTGAACCTTTTCCAGAGAAAGCCGGTCGAGGTGCGCCTGCTCGTCGGGCGATAGTATCCGCCGGCAGGCGGAGAGCTCCTCCACCCCGAGCTCCTCCAGGAAAACGTACCAGAGGTGGACCGTGTCTCTCGCGAGTGGGAGCGGGACGGCGTCCGGCGGGGAAGGCGTCATGAACAGGCCGTTGCGAAGGGCAAGAGTGCCGCTACAATGGGCGACGGCTGACGGGACCGTCCCTCGAAACTCTATGGATCAGGATACGACCATGACGAAGGAAGGAAGCACAAGCGCTCCGGCCACGGGCTCGCACATCGTCGTCGACCTCGGCCGCAAGAAGTGGAAGCAGATCAAGAAGCTTCGCAAGGGCCAGGGAAAGCTCATGGACGAGGTGAGCTCGGTGATCCAGGAGCTCAAGACGGCGGGGAAGATCACCGGGGCGGCCCAGCCCGTGATCGTCGTGGTTCGCGAGAAGAAAGGGACGATGAAGATCCCCGGGCTGAACTAGTTCCGAAACAAGGCGCGGTGGATCTGTCCGCCCCGCGAGGGGCTTTCGGATCCACCGCGATTTCGTTCGGGGCTAGATCGGGAGCGCCTTGCGCATCTCCTTGAGGCCCTTCTTCGTCGCCTTGAAGACGTTCTTCGGGGCGTCCTTGACCCAGCCGTCCTTCTTCTTCTCGTCGGAGCGGTCCATCCGATCGACGAGCTCGGTCGAGACGGTCTGGGCGGCCTTCGCCATGCGGCGCAGGCTCTTCCGGGCGAGTTTCAGACCCTTCGTCCCCTTCTTCTTCTTCTTGCCACCGCCCGCCTTGTCGAAGACGACGGTCGCGCTGTCGCCCTGGACCACGGTGATCTTCCTCACTCCCTTCGGCATTCTCATTTCCGACATGTTGGCTCCCTCAACGGTCCAGAGTGGTTGTCGCACGAGTCGCGGATAGTCTAGCATGGCGGCGGCGCCGCTCCAGAGGATTTTAAGGAGGCGACCAGAGACACCATGAAGACCCTTCTTGTCCTTCGCCACGGGAAGTCGAGCTGGCAGGACCCGTTTCTCGCCGACCCTGACCGGCCCCTGAAGAAGCGCGGCAAACGCGCCGCAAAGAAGATGGGCGAGGAGATCCGCCGCCGGGCGCTCCTTCCCGAACTCGTCCTCTCCTCGAAGGCCAAGCGCGCTCGCCAGACGGCCAAGCGCGCCGCTGAGGCGATGGGGTACGAAGGGGAGGTTCTCCGCGAGAAGGACCTCTACTTCACGAGCGCGAAGAAGCATCTCGACGTCATCGCCGGGCTCGATGACCGCCACTCCCGGGTCCTCCTCGTCGGGCACAACCCCGATCTCGAAGACCTGGTCGAGAAGCTCACCGGAGAGTCGCCGGCGCTCCCGACGGCGGCGCTCGCCGCGATCGAGCTCGCGATCGATGCCTGGAAGGACGTCGCCCCCGGGAAAGGAACGCTCTCGTTCCTCGTAAAACCCAAGGAGCTGGGCAAGGAGTAGCGGACCCTTCCTGCGGTTGCTAGCATGGGCGCCCCGGGCGCCGTAGGCGCGCCCGGCCAACACACGAGGACCCCCGCCGATGATCCGAAGAGCGGCCCACAACACCGTCTTCGCGAACTTGCTTGCCGCCGCCATCATCGGGCTCGGGCTCTACTACTTCGCCCGGACGAACCGCGAGACCTTCCCGATCTTCGCGCTCGACCGGGTGCAGGTCATGGTGGTCCACAAGGGGGCGAGTCCCGAGGACATCGAGGACGGGATCTGCGTCAAGGTCGAGGAGGCGATCGAGGGGATCGAGGGGATCACGAAGATCGAATCGACAGCCCAGGAGGGGGTCGGGATCGTCGTCGCCAAGATCGACCCCGAGATCCGCACGATCCAGGACGCGATCGACGAGATCAAGACCGAGATCGACCGGGTCGAGTTCCCCGAGGACGCCGAGAAGCCGACCGTCACCCAGATCAAGACGCTCACCCCCGTCCTCCAGATCGCGATCTACGGGGAGGCCGACGAGCGCGAGCTCAAGATCCTCGCCGAGGAGGTCCGCAAAGAAGTCCTCGCCCTCCCCGAGGTGACCCAGGCCGAGGTGGAGGGGGTCCGCGAGTACGAGGTCCGGGTGGAGGTCTCGCAACAGGAGCTCGAGCGGCTCGGACTCCGCCTGGACCAGGTTGTCTCGCGAATCCAGGCGGAGAGCCTGAACCTCTCCGCCGGCTCGATCCGGAGCGAGGGGGGGGAGGTCACGATTCGCACGGTCGGAAAGCGGCGGGCTGCCCGGGAGTTCGAGGAGATCCCGATCATCGCCCGCCCCGACGGAAGCCAGGTGCGGCTCCGGGACGTCGCGCGGGTCCTGGACGACTTCGACGAGGACGAGATCCGGGGGCGGTTCAGCGACGTCCGGGAAACGGTGGACGGCAAGCCCCACGCACGCGTCTACGGCGCGCGCGCCGTCCAGGTCAACGTCAACAAGACGAGCGAGGAGGATCTCATCACGATCGCGGAAGAGGTCCGCGAGTACGTGGACAGGAAGAAGAAGTCTCTCCCTCCAGGCGTCCAGCTGGAGATCTGGCTCGACTACTCGCCGCTCCTCAAGGACCGCCTGAAGCTCCTCTACGTGAACATGCTCCAGGGGCTTTTCTGGGTCTTCGTGATCCTGCTTGTCTTCCTAGGCTTCCGCCTCGCCTTCTGGGTGACCTGGGGGGTTCCCGTCGCCTTCCTGGGGACCTTCGTCATCCTCCACGTCTACGGCGGCACGCTCGACATGAGCTCGACCTTTGCCGCCATCCTCGTCCTGGGGATGCTGGTCGACGACGGGATCGTGATCGCCGAGAACGTATATTCCCACTACCAGCGCGGGAAGCCGGCCGTTGAGAGCGCGATCGACGGGACGAACGAGGTCCTCATCGGGGTGATCGCCTCCTCGGCAACCACAATCGCCGCGTTCTTGCCGGTCTTCTTCGTCGCGGGGGAGATGGGGAAGATCATGCGGGTGATGCCCCTCATCGTGGGAGGGGCGCTCACCGTCTCCCTCATCGAGAGCATGTTCAGCCTCCCCAACCACCTCGCCCATAGCCTCCCGAAGGACCGGAAAAAGGCGGAACAGGGCTGGTGGCCGGCCTTCCGCCGTGCCGTCGACCGGGGGATGACCTGGTTCCTCGAGCGCCTCTTCCAGCCGGTTCTCGACCTCGCGCTGAAGTACAAGGGCGCGACGATCGGCATCTGCCTCGGGGCGCTCGCCGTGACCTTCGCGCTCGTCACGGGCGGCCACGTCGCCTTCGTCATCATGCCGGAGATCGATTCGGACTTCATCCGCTGTCGCGTGGAGCTCCCGCCCGGGACCTCGGTCGAGCGGACGGACGTGGTCGTCCACAGGCTCGAGGAAGCGATCCAGGAAGTGAACGCCGAGGTGAGAGCCGAGCACGGCGACGACATCATCTGGCACGTCTTCTCGACCTCCGGCGCGCGCACGGGGTTCGGGGGGGCGACGGGGAGCCATCTCGGCGAGGTCATGGTGATGGTGCGGCCAAGCGAACTCGGCCGCCCGCTCGTCGCTAGCAAGATCATCGCCCGCTGGCGCGAGAAGGTGGGGGACGTTCCTGACGTCGAGCGTTTCAACTACGGAATCATCGACGTGATGCCAACCGAGGCGCCGATCGGGATCCGCCTCGTTGGCCAGGACACCGAGGAGCTCCGGCGGGCCTCCGCGGATCTCCGCGCGAAGCTTGCCACCTACCCGGGCGTGGTCGACATCGTGGACGACGACAGGAAAGGCAAGATCGAGTACCAGTACACGCTAAAAGTCCAGGCCGCGTCCTACGGGATCACCGTGCAGGACTTCGCCTTTCAGCTCCGGCAGGCCTTCTTCGGCGCGAAATCGGTCTCGGTCCAGCGGGGCCGGGAGGACGTCGATGTCCTGGTGCTCCTCCCGGAGTCCTCGCGAAAGCACGCGGGGGATATCGACGATCTGGAGATCCGCTCGCCCACGGGCGCGCCCGTCCCGATCCAGACGATCGCCGACCGGAAACTCGTGCGGAGCCTCGTCTCGATCCAGCGAGTCGACCGGAATCGCGCGATCAGCGTCACGACCGGCCTCGACGAGACAAAGACCAATGCGGAGAAGATCGCGAAGGACCTCGAAGAGACCTACGTCGAGGAGTTCCTCGCCGGCCACCCGGGGGTGCGCTGGGAGTTCGCCGGCCAGCGCGGCCAGATGGAGGACTCGCTCTCCTCGCTCATCACCGGGAGCTACATCGGGCTCGCGCTGATCTACATCGTGATCGCGCTCATCTTCCGTTCGTTCATCCAGCCCCTCGTCATCATGTCGATCATTCCCGTGTCCATGTTCGGAGGGATCCTCTTCCACTGGCTCCTGGGCCACGACCTGTCGCTCATGTCGATCGCCGGCCTCGTCGGACTCGCCGGGATCGTGGTGAACGACTCGATCGTGCTCATCGAGTACATCAACGACTGTCTCGCGCGCGGCGAGACCCTCGACTCAGCCCTCAGGACGAGCGGCCGGCAGCGTTTCCGGGCGATCTTCCTCACGAGCTCCACGACGTTCGCCGGGCTCGCGCCGATGATCATGGAGACCTCCGGGCAGGCGAAGTTCCTCATCCCGATGGCGATCTCGATCGCCTTCGGCGTCCTCTTCGAGACGGTCTTCGTCCTTTTCCTCATCCCGGCCCTCCTCTCGGTCACAAACACCTGCCGCCGATTCATGCGCTGGGTCTTCACGGGGGTCTGGCCGACACCGGAACAGGTCGAGCCCGCCACGCAACGCGTCCACAAGATCGAGGAGGACGAGCACAGGAGGGACGAGCCGGTCGCTCTACCCGAGGAGATCGCGGCGGTCGCGGCGTCGCCCGCGATCCCGCGGGATCTCGCGCGGCGCGAGACCCTGGCCCGCCTCGCGCCCCGGGGGACCCGCCTGGTAGAGCGGCCCGGGGCCCCGGGAGTCCCGCCGGCGGGTCTCGTCACCCGGACCTACAAGCGCTTCGGGACGGTGGACGAGCTTCTGGCCGAGGCCTCCGCGAAGACCGAGGCCGAGGACATGGAGGGGGCCGCGGTCGCCCACCTCGCGGCGCTCCGGCGCGAGCCGGAAAGGGCCGACCTCCACTTCGCGCTCGGGATGCTGCGCGGGAAGATGGGGGACTGGACCGCCGCCTACGCCTCGATCGACCGCGCCGTCGAGATCGAGCCGGAGAACCTCGACTACCGCGAGTACCGCGGCTGGGCCGCGCTCCAGGCGGGAAACTTCGAGGCCGCCGCGAGCGACTTCTCCGCGCGGATCGAGGCCGAACCCGATCACCTGCTCGCTCTGAAGGGCCGCGCCACCGCGAGGCTGGCACTCGACGACGCGGCGGGCGCGATCGAGGACCTCTCCGCGGCCCTCGTCGCGGCGCCCAAGAACGCCGATCTTCTCTTCCTTCGCGGCAACGCCTACCGGAGAAAGAAGAAGCACAAGCTCGCCGTCGCCGACTATGACGCGGCTCTCGAGCGGCGCCCGAACCACGCGCGCGCCCTTCTCTACCGCGGCCTCTCGCTTGAATCCCTGGGCGACCTCCAGCGCGCGCTCCGGTCGCTCGAGGACGCTTGCGCGGCGGACCCCGAGCTCCACGAGGCGATCCTCCACCGCGGGCGGGTCCGTCTCGCGCTCCGCGACCACGCCGGGGCGATTCTCGACTTCTCGGCCTATCTCACGCTCGCTCCCGAGGACTCCCGGGCCTACCTCCACCGTGGGAAGGCCCGCGCGGCCGCCGGCGACGCCGCCCTCGCCGTCCGCGACTTCGAGATATACCTGGAGGCCGACCCGAAGTCGAAGGAGGGACCGATCCTGCGCCGCTACATCGCGCAGCAGGCGAAGCTCCTCGCGAAGTAGATCCCTATTTCCCGGCCTTTTCCTCCCGCGTCCGGATCGCCATTCCCTCGACCGCGTTGGGGAGGTCGGAGAGGACGACGCGCTCTCCAGCCGAAAGATCCGTGAGGACGATCGCGTGCTCGCGCGTCATACGGACGGGCTTCACCTCGCGCACCGCGAGCCGGTCCTCCTTCGTGGCGAGGAAGACGCGGCTCCCCTCCCGAAGCACGCTTCGCGGGAGGACCACGGCGTCCGGCACGATCGAGGCGGGGATCTCGACCTCGCAGTACATGCCGACCGTGAGGGGGATCTTCTCGCCCGGAAGGAGCTCGCGGCCCGGGTCTTCCACCTTGACGACGACGGTCAGCGTCCGGGTCTCGGCGTTGAGTTCCGAGAGGAAGCGGTCGATCTTCCCGCTCCAGGAGTAACCCGTTTTTCCGTACCACCGCACGACCACGGCGGGGATGAGCGCGAGCATCGCACGGGGGTCCACGCCGGGCTCGAGCTTCAGTCCGCGCACGTTCTCCATCCCGCGGATGAAGAAGGCGTCGTCCACATCGATCGAGACGGCGATCTCGAGCCCTTCGTCGATCGGCATGACCCAGGCGAGGTCCTGGCCCGACTGGACGACGTCTCCCTGCGAGAGTTGCTTCGCCGTGAGCCCCGTCGCCGGCTCGCGCCGGAGCACGACTCCCGTGGCCGGGCTCGGGACGCTCGTCCTGGTGAGGTTCGTTTGCTGCTGCTCCAGGTTCGATCTCGCCGCGTCGAGCTGCGCCGCGAGCACGCCCTCGTTCGCCTGGACGGCTTTGATCTGGGCTTCTTGCGCCTGCACGAGGAGCGGGAGCTGGGCGAGCCGGCTCTTCGGGACGAGGATCGCCTGCTCGTGGCGGTTCAACGTCGACTCCGCGGCGTCGACCACGGCCTTCGAGACCGCGTTCTTCTCGTAGAGCCTCTTCTGCGTCTCCACGTCCGTTTTCGCCCGGTCGATCTCCTGCTGCTTCACCGCGACGTCTTTCTCCAGTTCGATCTTCTCCTGGGCGAGGCGGGCGATCTCGGTCCTGAGCGGCTCCAGATCGACCTCGATCTTCGCCTTGGAAGCCTCGATCTCGGCGATCCGCGCCTGGGCCTGGGCAAGCGCGACCTTGATGTCGGCCTCGTCGATCCGGCAGACGGCCTCGTCCTTCCGGACGACGCGCCCCTCCACGAAGTTCTCCGCGACCTCGACGACCTTGCCCCCCACCATCGAGCGCACGGCGTAGACCCGCGGGGCCCGCACGGTGCCGTAGGCCAGGATCTTCCCTCCGTCGTATTCCTCCCGCTCGAGGGTCCGCACCCAGACGAGAGGTCCCTTCTCGCCCTCGTCGGGGTCGGTCCGGGGAGGCTTGGGCTGTCCGATCGCCACGGCGACCCCGATGAGGACCGCGAGCGACCCGCCGAAGAGGATGAACTGGAAGGCGAGGCGAAAGATTTTCATGGAGGCGTACCCGCTGTTGTTTTCACTTCTGCCTTCTGCTTTCTGACTTCTGAGTTGGACCTGAGGTTACCATGAACTTCTCCCATGTCGAAGTCCCCCCGCCTCGAACTCCCATCCGGGCAGAACTTCACCTGCCAGGGTTCGACCCGCTGCTGCCGGATGCTCGACGTCCCTCTTCTTCCCGCCGAACTGGCGCGCTACGCGGGGGAGGACTGGAAGGAGAAGCCGATCGCCCGGACGCTCGGCGGCGCGCCCCACACGCCCCTCGTCCGCTCCGGCGCCTGCGCCTTCCTCTCCGAAGAGGGTCGCTGCCGGATCCACGAACGGCTGGGGGCCTGCGGAAAACCGCTCACCTGCCGGATCTTCCCCTACACGTTCGCTTTCTGCGGTCCGACGGTCCGGGTCGGCGTGCGCTTCAGCTGCCCCACGATCCTCGCGAACAAGGGGGAGCCGGTCGTCCGGCAGGAGGACCTGGTGCGGGGGATGGCGCAAGCGTACCGGCAGGCGAAACGGATCGAGCCTCTTCCGCGAGCTCCCTTCCATCTCTCCTACGAGCTCTCCTGGAAGGACATCGACCGGATCGACGAGGCTCTTCTCTCCTCCCTGGAGGACGGCGCGCTCCCCTTGTCGGGCCGTCTCATAGAGGGCGCGGAGCTCCTGGACGAGATGAAGTACGTCTACATCTACGGCTCGCCCGAGGAGGTGGCCCGGGGGATCGACGGAGCCGCCGTGCGCCGGCGGGTGCTCGAGGCGCTTGCGACCCCGCCGCCGCGCCTGGGGCTCGCCGACCGCGCGGTTCTGGCCGCGTTCCTCGCGTACCTCGCCCCTCCCGGTCGCGGGCGCTCGGCCCCCGTCCGCCTTGCCCTGCGGCTCGCCGCCCGGCTGCCCGGCCGGCTCCGCCTGGATGAGATCGGCCGCGTCTCTCGCCGGAAGGCCAGGAAGGTCTCCGCGGAGCTCGACCAGGAATCGACCGCGCTCCTCGTCCGCTACTACAAGGCGCGGATCTGGGGCCGGACCCACTTCGGGCGAGCTTTCCACGGGCTCTCCTACGTGGCCGGCTGGAACTTCCTCCTCGCCGCCCACGCATGCCTGGTCTTCGCCGCGCGCGCGCGCGCCGCGACCCTGGGGCGCCCCCGGATCGAGATCGCGGACGTCGAGCTCGCGATCCAGAAGGTCGAGGAGCGCCTTTATTCGTCGAACCTCCCCGCGGGCTCGTGGGGGAAGATCCTCTCCTTTCTTCTCACGACCGGGGGCACCGGGAAGCGCTTGGCGCTTCGTTTCGCGAGGTAGGCCCTACTCGCCCCGCAAGAGGGCACTCACCTCCTCGCGCCCGAGGTAGGGTTCGAACTCCTTCATCCCGGCTCCCTGTCGGATGTCGAAGCCTGCCGCCTTCGCTTTCCGGAGGTGCTCGATGAAATGGGTCGCGTCGGCCGGCGACTGGGCGGCGTCCGCACGGGCCGCGAGAAAGTGGAGCTCCCCTGAGGCATCGAACCAGCCCAGTTCCAGGAGGACGTGGACGAACTTCGCCGTCGCGACGGCGCCCTGGACCGCGTACGCGTAGCGGGCCTCCAGGAGGTAGCTCTCGAGGCACCTCGGGTCGATCGCCCTCGCCCTCCTGATCTGAACGAGCGCTTCTTCGCTCCGTCCGGCGTCGAGAAGGAGCCGGGCGAGCGAGAGGTTCGCCGCGAGATCGAAGGGATCGAGCCGGACCGCGAGCCCCCAGCGGGCGATGGCGTCCTCGGAGCGCGAGAGCCTGGCCAAAACGTCCCCCATCTCCCGGTGGAACGCGGCGTCGGCGTCGCCGAGCCGCGCCCCCTCCTCGTACGCCCGGACCGCCTCCTCGAGCCGCCCGGTCCCGGCCAGAACCCGGCCGAGGTCACGGTGGGGGAGGGCCGTCCCCGGCGCGAGGCGAATCGCGCGGGCCAGGAGCTCCAGGCGGTTCTCCAGGGAGGCGGCAGGCCCGCCGCGCGAGGCCACGTCGGGCCACTGGTCCGTCGCGAGAACCCGGTAGGCCCGTGCCGCCCCCCGGCGAGCGGCCTGGGAACCGGACGCGAGGCGCGCGTCGACGTCCGGCATGGCTTCGCCGTGGAGGTGGACCTGGTAGACGAGCGCGGCGCCGGCCGCGGTCGCGACGCGCTCGTCGGGGTCGGAAAGGAGGGAAAGGAGCTTCCGCGCCACCTCGGGACCGGGAACGGAGCGCGCCGCCACAGCGGCCGCCGCGCGCACGGTCCCTTCCGCATCGCCAAGCAGTCGAGCCACGGACTCCCCGGCGTCTCGTCCGGCAAGGAGCGCGTGCGCCAGGGTCGTGAACGCCATCCCATCCGAACCTTCGCCGGACACGCGAGGGTCGTCCCCGCCCTGCCAGAGGATCGAGCGGTCGAGCCGGTGGTAGAAGCTCCCCGCTACCGTCCGGAGGAGGAGCGTCCGCCGGGGATCGGACAGGACCTCTCCCATCGGCGTGATCGAGTCCGCGTCCTTGAGCGTCCCGAGCGCGACGCCGGCAAGAGTTCGCGCCGCCCGGTCCATGTCGTTCGCGAAGGCGAGACGCAGCCTCTCCGCGGGAAACGCGTCGGCGCGGACCGCCAACCAGGCCGCGGCCTGCCGCCTGACCGCGGCGTCTGGGTCGGCGAGCGCGCGGGCCAGGAGCTCGGGCGCAGCGCCCCCGGGCACTTGCCCGAGCGCCCAGACGGCGAACCGGCGCACGTGCTCGTCGGGGTCGCGGGCGGCGCGCACGAGGATCGGGAAGCCGCGCTCCTCGCCGTTCTTCGCCAGATACCAGGCGATCGCGAGCTCCACCCGTGGGTCGCGTCTTCCGAGTCGCTCCGAGAGGAAACGAACGACCGGCGGGGCCGCCGGCACCCAGAACAGCACCTCGGCCTGCACCCAGGGCTCGCCGCTGTCGAGGAGCGAGGCGGCGAACTCCGACGTGAGCATCCACCCGCACCGGAGGAGCTCTCCAGCGACGATCGCGACCCGATCGTCCGTCACGGAGCCGGACGACAGCCAGGACACCAGGTGCTCGAAAACCTCGGGGTGCCGGAGCCCGACGAGGGCCCGCGCGGCGAGCCGCCGCGCCCAGACCGGCTCGCTTCCGTCCTGGACGATCCCCGCGAGCGCGCCGAACACGTCGTCGGGTCGAGCCCTCCATCGCGCGAGGGTTTCGAGGTCGCCTCCGTGATACACGATCGCGAGACTTCGCACCAGCGCGCGGCGTTCGGCCGCCGCGCTCTGGGCGGCCAGAGCGGCGAGAGCCTCCCTCGCGCGCACCGACGGGCTGGAGTCGGCGGCGAGGCCCTCGCAGAGCCTCTCGAGCGCGCGCGTGGCCTCTTCCTCCGCGACCGCGAGCGCCTGGATGGACGCCTCGCGCACGAACTCGATTTCGGAGAGCGCTCCCCGCGCGAGCTCCTCTAGCCTCCTCGGGTCCGGAACAGGGCGGCCGGCGCCGAAGGCTTCGAAGAAGATCTCCTCCCTCGTCGGGCCGAAGAGCTCCGGCCTCGGGCCGGCGGGCCCCATGCCGAGGTACTCGGTCCAGGCCTGGGCGTCCATCGCGAGCGCCGGGATGTCGCCCTCGGATGCGAGCTCGGCGAGAATCCTCCCCTCCAGTGCCCCCGTGTCGCCCGGCTGGGCCGCTAGCGCGCGGCCAAAATCGGCCGCCGCCGGCAGCGGCGTCCCCAGCGCGAGGCGCGCGTAGCCGCGCTCGGCGTACGCCCGAGCGAGGTATGGCGCGAGCAAGAGGGCGCCTTCGACCTCTTCCAGGGCCTCCGCCGGCCGCCCGAGGGTGCGGAGGAGCGCGGCTCGTTCCAGGCGAATCTCAGGCGAGTCCGGCGTGGCGCGCAGGAGCTCCTCGACGTCACGAAGCGCGCCGACCGCGTGGCCCGACGCGGCCCGGACGCGGGCAAGGTCGAGTCGGACTCTCGCCTCGTCCGGACAGCCGGCGGCAAGGGCCGCCGCGAGGTCACTCTCCGCCGCGCGCGCGTCGCTCCTATATTCGAGGAGGATTCTCCCGCGGAGCGCGAGGGCGCGGGCGTCCGACGGGTCGAGCGCGATCGCGCGGTCGAGATCCGCCTGGGCCTCGTCGAAGCGCCCCGCGGCGAAGAGGACCTGGGCCCGGGAACGAAGGAGCGCGGGGTCGTCGCGCCGGACCGCGGCCGCCTTTTCGATCGACGCGAGCGCGAGCCCGGAGCGTCCCTCGGCCGATCGTACGAGCCCCAGGGCGAGAAGCGCGGCCGGGTCCGCGGGCGAGGCCTCGACCGCTTGCTCCGCGTCCTCCCGGGCGAGCGCGAGATCCCCGAGAAGAAGAAGCGTTTCGGAGCGCGCGGAAAGAAAGGGCGCGAGCGACGCGCCGCCTTGTCCGGGGCCGCGCGCGAACTCTACCGCGGCCGAGTACGCCTCGAGCGCCTCGACCAGCCGGCCCTCGGCGACGAGAAGCGAACCCGCGATCGAAACGGCCGCCTCGTCGGCAGGGTCGATCGCGAGCGCCTCCCGGAGCTTCGCGATCGCGGCTTCGCGACCGCCGCCTGCCGAAGAGAGGGCGCGGGCCTCGCGGACGATCTCCTCGACCGCGCGCCGGCCGAGCTCCCTCGCCCGGCGCCGGTCCTCGCTCGCGCGGGAAGTCTGCCCGAGACGCGCGTACGCCTCGGCGCGCCCGGCGTGCGCCTCCCGGTCCTCCGGGGCAAGCGCGATCGTCGCGGAGAAAGACGCGACGGCGGCACTCCACCTCTCTTCCGTCAGGTGGACGGTCCCCAGGAGCCGATAGGCGCGCGGATGGTAGGCCTCCGCGCGAGAGGTGCTCCGGGCAAGCAGCGCCTCGAGCGCGGTTCCCGCGCGTTCTCTTTCCTGGGTCCCCCCCGCAAGCAGGATCTCCACCTTGAGGAAGTAGGCCGGGCCGTTGTCCGCGTCGGCGAGGATCGCCCGGTCGCAGAGCGCGACGGCCCGATCGCGCCAACCCGCGGCGGCCTCGGCCCTCGCCTCCGCGAGGACCTTGTCGATGTCCAAAGCCGGGCGCGGGGGCCGAACCTCGCGAGGGCCCTCGTGGTAGACGGCCGCCGCGAATCCCCCCGCCACGAGGAGGAAAGCCGCGACCGCCGCGAGGAGCCTCACTCTCGCCTTCCTCCAGAACTCGGAGAGCCCACGCGGGGGCGCGGGTTCCTCCGGCACGCCCGCCTGGGCACGGCGGAGCTCCTCCGCGAACTCGCTCGCGCGGGCGTACCGCCGGGCAGAGTCCTTGGCGAGGGCTTTGAGACAGATCGCCTCGAGCTCGGGCGCTGCCCATCCCGCGAGCTTGGCGGGCGGGATTGGCTCCGAGGCGCAGATCTGCCGGAAGAGATCCTCCGAGGACCTCGCCTCGAACGGAAGGCGGCCGGCGAGACACTGGTAGAGGATCACGCCGACGGCATAGGTGTCGCTCGCCGGACCGATCGACCCCTGCTCTCCCTTCACCTGCTCCGGGGCCATGTAGAAGGGGGTCCCGATGATGTCCCCGGTCCTCGTGAGAAGGCTCCCCGACAGCGTCCGCTTGGCAAGTCCAAAGTCGGTGAGCCGCGCGCGACCCTCGCGGTCCACCAGGATGTTCGATGGCTTGACGTCGCGGTGGACGATCCCCTGAGAATGGGCGTAGGCGAGAGCGTCGAGGATCTCGGCGAGGAACTTGACGAGCGTCCGGAGCCCCGGGTCTTCCCCGGCACGACCCTTCCTCTTGTCGAGGATCGCCTGGAGGGTCTCTCCCTCGACATGGTCCATCGTGAAATAGGGGAGGCCCTGATGCTCGTCGACGTCGTAGATCCGGATGATGTTCGGATGCTGGAGCATCCGGGTGGCCTCGATCTCCCGGCGGAAGCGGTGGCGGGCTCGCTCGTCGGAGTCTCTCGCGGAGAGCAGGAGCTTCAGCGCTCGCACCCTCCCGTCCCGAACGTCCTCCACCCGGAAGACGCTCCCCGCTCCGCCGCGCCCGATCTCGCCCAGGACGCGGTAGTTCCCGATCTGGATGCCGCTCGCCATCCGGCCTGCGGGCGAGAGCGCACGGCGGAGCTCTGGGCCGGTCACGACATCCCCCGTTCCCGGGACGGGCGCCATCCGGCGGAGGAGCTCGACCAGCTCCTGCCCCGAAACAAGCCCGAGCTTCACCGCGTAGTGGGAGAGGGGAAGACCCACGCGCTTCCCCGCCCGAGCCTTCTCCTGCGCTTCCCGGCATCGCTCGACCTGTTCGGACGAAAGCCGTCCCGCCTGGACGAGGATCTCCAGGAGCCGGTCCTCGATCTCGTCCCGCGCGGGCGCGGTCAGGGCTGGACCATCGGGCGAATCCGATAGGAGCGACTCCGGACCTCCGGCGTCTTCCGCGAGAGAAGGACGGACCCCGGAACCGGTCGAGCTCACCTTCATCTCCTCGATGTCGGCCGATTCCAGAGCCATCTTCTTTCCGAACATGCTCGCGATCTGCCGGTCGAGGTCGTTGGCTTCCGGTCCGCGGAGCGCGTCGAGGAACTCGTTGAGCTGCGTCGTCTCCAGGAAGTCCTTCCTCAGGAAGACCGAGGTCCGAACGTCGTCGGTTGCCGCGGGCGGGGCTGTCGGGGCGGCCGGCCCGGCCGGCTCCGGGAGGTCGGCTCGCGGCGGCTCCTCCTCCTCCACGACGTCTTGCCGGATCGAGGAACCCCAGAACGTCTCCTTCAGGTGGTTCCTGTTCGGGGCGAGGCGGAGCGCCTTCTTGCACTTCGGGCACCGGAGGCGCTTCCCCGAGGGCACCGGCGAGACGTTGAGCCTCGCGCCGCAATGAGGGCAAGCCCGGAGCTCCCGCGCGCCTGGAGGCTCGTGGCGATCCGTGGCCATGGGAGAGGGCGTCGAGAAAGGTGCTGGTTCTTGGGCCCGCTAGGGCGGGAAAACCCGGTACACGCTATTCTAGTTTGGAAACCGCGATTCGGGATCGGCTTTCCCGCTCGAACTCGAAGGAGTCGCCACGATGCCTCGAACCCCCGGTGCAGCTCTCGTCCTCGCCCTCCTCTACCTCGCCGGGGCCCCCCCGGCCGCCGCCCAGGATGGTGAGGGCCCCGCCCTCCCGACCGCCTGGCAAGGCGAGTGGGAAGGCACCTGCCGGCTCGCCGCTCCCGGCGGAGGCGCCCGCGACTTCGCCATGGAGCTCCGGGTTGCGCCAGTTGAGGGCGCAGCCGCCTGGACGTGGACCATGGTCTACGGCGAGGGAGAGGAGAAGGAAGTGCGCGACTACCGGCTCGTCGCCGCCCCATCCGAGCGCGGTCGCTTCGTCCTCGACGAAGAGAATGGGATCCGGATCGACATGGCGCTCGTGGGCGAGGTCCTCTACGGGGAGTTCGAGGTCGGATCCTCGCGAATCGCCTCGCGGTTCGAGCGCCGGGGCGAGTCGCTCCTCGTCGAGATGGCGAGCTACGCGATTCCCGAGCCGCGCGTCACCCAGGACGAAGGCGGGGCCAACACCGTGCGCTCGTTCCGGCTCGCGAGCGTCCAGTCCGGGAGCCTCACGAGGGGCGCCTCCGGCGGCGAGTAGCCTCTTTCAGCCGCGGAGGTACGACTCTAGGTTCCGGAAGATCTCGCGCATCCCCGCCGAGTGCAGCCGGCGGTAGTCGAGAAAATTGGAGAGTAGGCGCGCGAGGAGGCCGTACGGCTCCAGGTCGACCGAGTACGACAGGCGCGTGCCGCCCTCCGCACGCTCCATCGTCCAGACCCCCGCCCCGCGGTGGGCCCCCTCGACGTAGTCCGTCGCCACGCGCAGGGCCTCCCGGTCGACCTCTCGGATTCGCACGGTGAAGGAGCCGCCCAGATAGCGGACCCGGAAGACCGATCCCTCCCCGCCCTCCCGCCACTCCAGGGTCTGGATCCGAACCTGTCGGGGCCACCACTTCCCGTAGTTCGAAAGGTCGAGAAGCGCCGCCAGGACCCGTTCCGCGGGAGCGGCGAGCGTGCACGAGTCCTCGGCGATCGTCTTTCGGATGGCTCCCCTCCCCGGCCCTTGAAGCCCGTGTGTCCGCTAGCGCCCGAGACCCTTCTATCCTATCGCCGGACGCTCGTCCGTTCAGAAGTCGACGATCTTCCAGTCGTTTCCTTCCTTGGCGAGCTTGAACTTCTCCTTCTGCTCGTCGCCGTCCTCGTTCTTCCAGGTGACGTCGACCTCGGCGCGGTCCCCGTCGATCCGTTCGCCAGTCACGGCCCCGGTGCCGAACTCCTTCGACATGGCGTCGAATTCCTCCGGGGGAAACTCGCATTTCTTGAACGCGCCGACGTCTCCCGCCGCCGTGTCGGAGACACAGGCAGAGATCGCGACCTTGTCTTTCGCCTTGAAGGCGGCGAAGAAGGTCCTGGCGGTGCCGGAGGGGGTCGCGAGGTCCCTCTTGAGCTCCGCGGGTTTGTCGGACGTCCCCTTCGAGTCTCCCTCGCTCTTCTTCCCGTCATCCTTCGCACCCGAGTCGCCCTCCCCGCCGCCGCAGCCGAAGGCGAGGCCGGCAAGCGCGAGGGCACAGATCATCCAGCGCCCGTATCCCATGAGTCCTCCTTTTCTTCTTGCGGGAATGTTTCGCGGAAGCGAAGGTCTTACCACGGGGGACCTGAGTCGGAAAGCCTTTCGATGCGCCGCTGCTACCACTGCAAGAACCCACTCCTTCCAGACGCCCTGGAATGTCCGGGGTGTCACCGGATGCTCGACGCCAGGGAGCTCGACCGGGTGGGCGGCGCCGCGCGGTTCCTTTCCCGGATCGAGGCGGCGCGGGACTCTGGCGAGATCGACCGGACGCTCGCCGAGGCGCTCGGCGCGACCTCTCTCGCCCACATCGAGCGGTTGGAGGCCCAGGCACGGCAGGCCGCACTCGACACCCCCGCGGAGATGGTCTTCCTCCCCGACGACCAGCTCGCCCCCGCCACCGCGGCGCCACTCGACATTCAGAGCCTCGGGACGGTCGAGCTCGCGCCGGAGCCGGCCGCCCCCGCGCCGAGACCCGTCGAGCCGGCCCGCGCCGTCCAGCCCGTTCCCGCTACCGCTCGCCCCGTCTCCCCTCCGGCGCCCGGCCCAGTGCCCCCGCCGGTGCCGGTCTTTCCGGCGCCGCCGGTCACGCAGCCACCCGCGCCCCCCCCCGCGCCGTGGGTCCAGATCGCGCCACGGCCCCCGGTCCCTGGGACACCGGCCCCGGCCGCGTCCCGGCCGATAGCTCCACCCAAGCCCCCGCGCGCGGCGCCACGCTGGCTCGTCGCCGTCCGCTCGATCTTCTTCGAGAACGTCCTCTGGTTCGTCGCGGGCTTCCTGATCCTCGCGGGCGCGATCTATTTCGCCGCGACGACCTGGCGGGAGCTCGCTGGAGAGATCCGCTACGTGATCGTCCTGGGGACGCTCGCTGGCCTCGGCGCGCTCCTCGCCGGCCTGGGATGGCTGCTTGCCAGGAGATTCGACCTGGCGCGGGAGGGGCTCGTATGCTTCCTCCTGGCGAACCTCGTCGCGCCGGTCCTCTTCGTCGTCGCCGGGCAGGCCGTGCCGGGCCTCGGGAACGAAAACGTCGGCTTTGCGGCGCTTCTCGCGCTCGTGGCGGCCGCGTTCGTCGCGGCGCTCGCCCTCGTCCAGGGGACCGCCGCCCCGGTCGCAAACTGGCTCTGGCAGGCCGGGCTTCTCGTCGTGGTGGGTGCGCTCCACGCCGTCGCCCCTGCCCTCACCTACGAGACGACAGCCCGCCACGTCCCCATGGTCTACGGCGGGCTCGTGATTCTCGTCGCCGCCTATCTCGTCCGCACCGGTGCCGGGGAGGGAGAGAGAGGACGGCCGGGAGGGCTCCTGGCCCGCTACTTCCTTCCCGGTGTCGTCTCCGTGGCCTACCTCGGGCTCCTCGTCCACACCGCGCTCCGCGCGTTCGGCACGGGCTACAAGGTGAACCCGGGGCTCTACTCGACGGTCTTCCTCGTCCTGGGGGCGCTCCTCGTGGACCGGGAAGTAGGGCTCCTGTTCCCCCGCAAGGACGAACGCGCACGGGTGACGCCGATTTCGATCCTCGGATTCTCGCTCACGGTTCTCGCGCTCGCCGTCTCGACGGCGAGCGAGTGGTCGGTGCTCGCGACGACCGCGCTCGCTGCGGCCGTCTACGCCGGCTCGGCTCGGGCTTTCCGGAAGCCCTTCTTCGCCGTGCTCGCGATGGCCGCGGGGCTCGTCGCCTACTTCGAGAGCCCCCTTCCGGTGCGCGAGATCCTGCTACAGTTCCGGTCGGCCGCGAGCGAGGAGCTCGGGTACGGTGGAGGAAGGATCCCGTACGCCTACTACGGAATCACGCTCTTCCCCTATGTGGCGGCGGTCGTCTGGTTCGCCAGACGATTTCGTGGGCAAGAGGACCGCGCGTTCTTCCGCGCCACGGTGGGGTGGCTCGTTGCCGTATCGATCGGACTTCTCGCGCTCGTCAATTCCAGCCTTTCGGATTTCCGCCCGCAGATCGCGACCCTTCCCCTCTACGGCGCGGGTTTCTTCGCCACCGCGGCCCTCCTCGACCTCCCCTGGCTCCACTACCTCGGTGTCGCGTCGTTCTCGCTCGCGACCTGGTACGTCTCCCGGCATTTCGGGTGGGTTCCGGCCGACCAGGCCGCGCTCCTCGGGGCGGCGGGCATCGTCTGGCAGGGGGCGAGTTTCGCGACCCGGGGAAGGCCCGCCGGCCGCGCGTTCGCGAACGGCGCGCTCGCGCTTCTCGCGGTCTCCACCGCCGCCCTCGCGGGACTCGTCCTCCTCGATCACGAATCGATTCGCTGGTACGGTCCGGCCGCCACGGGCGCGCTCGCCATGGCTGCCGCGTTCGAGTACCGCCAGCCGCTGCTCGCGGGCCTAGCGCTCGCCCTCCTCACGGCGGCGGCTCACCGGGCGACGGTCGGTCTCACGTCCGAGACCATCGAGCACGGTCTCTTCCTCGCGGCATGGTCCTGGGTGTTTCTGGGAGCCGCGTGGACGGTCGAGGGCACCAGCACGTCAAGTCGTGGGAAGCTGCTCCGAGAAGTGCTGGCGGTCCCGCTTCTCCTCGCTGTATCGGTCCTTTCTCTCGCGACTGGCGTCTTCTGGACGGGGCACGTCCTCTTCGAGGGCGCGACCTCGCTCGCGGCGTGGGGCCTCCTCCAGGCGGCGTTCCTCGTCCTCCTCGCGGTGCCGCTCGCGCGGAGAGAGGAGGCGACCCACGTCGCGCTCCTCTTCGCCACGATCGCGGCTCTCGTCCTCGTCGCCGCGATCTGGCCGGACAGGGGTTTCGCCTTCTACGCGATGGCGCTCGTCGGTTTCGACTACATCCTCGTCGCGGCAGGAGAGGGGCTCCCCGCCCTGAAATCGAGGATGCTCGCCCCATTCGCGCGACTCTACAAGGCGCCGGTCCGGCGCTACGCCGTGGGGCTCGGGATGGTCCTCTTCGCCTATCTCTTCGCCCTCGTTTCCGCCTCGTGGGTCGGAGTCGAAAGGGCGGGGCGCGTCCTCGGCGAGGGGTGGCTCCCCACAGGGCTCTGGGAGATGGCGGGGTTCCTCCTCCTCGCGCCTCTCTTCGGCTACATCGCGCGAAAGCGCGGGAAGAGACAAGTCGCGGGGGCGCTCGCCCTCGCGTCTCCCCTCCTCGCCCTGGAGGGGCTTCTCCTCTACCTCGGGACGGCCCTTTCCTGGCAGGCGTTCGTCCTGGCGCTCGCAGCGTTTTCGCTCTCGCACCTCCCGCCAAGGCGGCTTCTGCGACTCGCCGGCGCGAACCTCCTGCGCGGTGCCTTCCTTCTTCGTCTCGTCCTTGCGCCCCTCTCGCTCGCGGTCGGCCTCGTCGTGTGCGCTCGTCTGGGGGCGCTCCCCTGGCCGGCGCTCGCGGCTGCGGGGTTCGCGGGGCTCTCGATCTCGCTCGTCCTCTCGCAGCCGGTCACCACCTGGTTCGCTCTCGCGGCTTTCACCGCCGCGCTCGACCGGGCGTTCGTGGGCTTCGACTTTTCGAGCACGCGGAACACGCTCCACGGCCTCCTCCTCGACCGCTGGGCCTGGGGGCTCCTGGGCGCCGCGTGGGTCCTCGGCCGGGCCTTCCGCACGCGGGAGCGGTTCCTCCGTGTCCTCGCCCGCCCGGTCGCGGGGTTCCTGCCGGTCGTCCTCGCGCTCGGGGCGATCTTCTGGGCGCGCGAGATCCCCGCGAGCGGCGTCTCGTATTTGGGCGCGTGGGAGGTCTTCCAGGTCGCGCTCGTAGCATTCCTCGGCGTGCCGCTCTGGAGGAAGCCCGAGGCGACCTACTTCGCCGCCTTCGCGGCGAACGGCGCCTGGGCCATCCTTTCGCTCGCGGCGTTTCCGGGGCAGGGCTTCTTCTTCCACGGCCTCTCGCTCGCCCTCTTCGCCTACGTTCTCCTCGCGCTCGGAAGGGTGCTCGCGAGAACGCGGTCGAGAGCCCTCTACCCCCTGCCGCTCGCCGGGTACTCGACCGCTCTCGGGCTCGCCCTCTTCGCCTACTTCGCGGCGCTCGTCCTCGCCCGCCCGCTCCTTCCGGAACTCGGGAGCCCCATCTGGGGCGCGGCAAGCTTCCTTCTTCTTCTCCCGCTCTACGTGTGGCAGGCATGGCGGCGCCGCGCGAGCGCGACCCCTGACACGGACCCAGCGCGTCCGGCGGGAACTGCAATCCGGTGGATCGCGGCGTACCTCGCCATGGCCTCGCCCCTCCTCTCTCTCGTCTCGCTCGCCCTCTGGCGGGAGACCGAGTACGGTTGGGCGCTGTCTCACGCATACGCCCCGCTCGTTGCGGCGTGGGGGCTGCTCTGGGCCTTTCTTCCGGCCCGGCGGCTCGCGGCCGCCGGCGGCGGGAGCTTCCCGTCGGCCGCGCCGGCGCTCCGCGCGACGCTCGGGGGCTTTGCCCTGGCGCTCCTCGGCTACGTTTACTTCTTCGGCGCGCCAGCCGCCGCATCGCGTTTCTCGCTCGACCTCGTGGCCGCGATCCTCCTTGCGACGCAGGCGGCGCTCGAAGCGGTCCGCCGGGAGCGCGCGGCCGGGTGGGCCGATCTCGCCTGGCTCCTCTCACTCGCGGCCCTCTACGCGCATGTCCTCGTCCGGATTCTCGAGGTCCCGCTCGCCTGGCGCCCGGCTGCCATGGCGGGCATTGTCGCGGCCGCCGCGGCGCTCGATCTTCTCTTCGCGGGGCGCCGCCGCTGGGAGCCTTTCCGGCGCGCGCTCGCGAGGGTCTGCCATGCCGTCCTCGCACCGGCGCTCGCGTGGCTCGCCGCTGTCTGGGCCCTGTCGCTTCTCTCCCTCGCGAGCTGGGACCTCACCCCGAGCTGGCTCAAACTCTATCGAGGCGAGCACCTCGCGGCCGTCCTTTCGGCCGCCGCCGCGGGCCTCGCGGCCTCGGGCGTCCTCCGCGCGCGCCGGGTCGGGGAGATCGCCGCGCGCTACTACCTCCACCTTTTCCTCCTCGCGCTCGCCGGTCTCGCCACCCCGGTGGGGCACCTCCTCTCGGAAGACGTGGCCTGGGAAGAGGCCCAGCTCCCGCACATCGACCTCGCGCTCGTCGCGGCCGGCGTCGTCGCCTGGGGGCTCTTCCGCCCCGACCGCGGGCGGGAGAGGGCGCTCCTCTACCACCTTTATCCGGCCCTTCTCGCTGGCGCCGGGGTCCTCGCGACGCTTGGGCGTCTCGACACGCCCGTCACCTCGGCGACCCTCTTCGCGGCGAGCTTCGTCGCCCTCGCTCTCTCGCTCGCCCGGCGCCGGGCCTTGCTCGGCTACGTCTACGGTGCTCTCTTCCTAGCTGGGATCTACTGGCTCATCTTCTGGCTCGTCCCCAAGGAGGACAACCCCCCTCAGATGATCCTCCCCCTCCTCGCCCTCGCCACGCTCGCCGTCGGGCTCGCCCTCGCGACGGTCGCGCGGAAGCTCGCGGGGCGGGAGGGGCTCGCCGGCGAGACGGCGGCGGTCCTGGGCTCGGTCGCCGACTGGTCGTTCTGGCTCGCCTTCGCGCTCGCCGGCGCCGGCGCCCTCACCGTGCCGGCAGCGGCGGTCGACCCCACGAACTTCGCGCTCACGCTCGCCGCACTGGTCGGCCTCTCGGGAGGGCTCGTCCACCGGTACAGGAGAACGACGCGGCGCCGCCACGTCTACGCGCTGGGCGCGGCGGTGCTCCTCGCCCTCTTCTACCTCCGGGCGAAGGCGGGGGTCCTTGAGTTTCTCGCAGGCTATGACGGGCACGTTCTCGTCCTCGTCGCGATCGTCGCCTACCAGATCTCCCGGATCCCGGACCGCGCGCGACACGCGAACCTCGTGGGGCCGCTCTCGCACTACGGGCTCTTCCTCCCGGTGCTCGCGCCCCCGCTCCTCGTCCCCGGCGGCTGGCGCGCCACGCTCGCCTCGACGACGCTCCTTCTTTTCGCCGCGGTCCACTACGGCATGATCTGGCTCGCGTCGCGCCGGAGGACTTTCCTCTTCCTGGCAGCGGGCCTTCTCGATCTCTCCCTCTTCTCGTTCTGGCTCTCCCGCGAGATCTTCGACGCCCGCTTCTACGGCGTGCCGATCGGGCTCACGATCCTCGCCCTCGCCGAGGCGAACCGGAAGGATCTCGGCAAGCGGGCCCTCGACGCGCTCCGGATCGCGGGGTTCCTCGTCCTCTACGCCTCCGCGGCTCTCCCGGTTCTCATCGACCGCACGCCGTCGCCCGACGTGGCGGTCGTTCTGGGCGTCTTCACGATCCTCGGCGTCCTCGTGGGCACGCGACTCGGCAGCCGAACGCTCGTGCTCCTATCCGCCGCGACGCTCGTTCTCGACGTCGTGGGGCACCTCCTCGCCTACGGCGCGGCCTACGGTTTCCTCGGCGCGGCGCTCCTCGTCCTCACCGGGATCGTCTTCCTCGGGCTCGCGCTCTACGTCACCGTCCGCCGGCGGCAGTCGGCGGGGTAGTGGAGATCTCTTCCCGCGACTCGTGCGCGAGGGGGCATTCGACGCGGTTGCGGCCGTTCTCCTTGGCCTTGTAGAGCGCCGCGTCCGCCCTCGCGACGAGATCCTCCGGCTGTTCGTACCGGGAAGGAACCGCGCTCGCGACACCCACGCTGATCGTCAGGATCTCGCTCACGGGAGACGCGCCGTGACGGATGGAAAGCGTCTCGAGATCCCTGCGGATGCGGCGCGCGACATCGCACGCCCCTTCGAGCTCGACGCCGGGCAGGACGGCGACGAATTCTTCCCCTCCAAAGCGGGCGGTGAAATCCGCGCTCCGCTTCACCGAGGATTCGAGCACCTTCGCGACCGTTTTCAGGCAGTCGTCCCCTGCCAGGTGCCCGTGCAAGTCGTTGTAGTTCTTGAAATGATCGATGTCGACGAAGAGCACCGAAATCGGCGACCGCGTCCGGATGCCGCGATTCCACTCCTCCTGAAGACGCTGGTCGAACGAGCGCCGGTTGAGGATCCCGGTCAGCCCGTCCAGGGACGCCAGGCGCTCGAGCTGCGCGTTCGCGGCCTCGAGCTTCCGCTTCGTCTCGAGAAGGTCCTCGTAGAGCAGGCTCTTGTCGATCATGTTGCCGATCTGCCCGGCGATCAGGATGAACATGTCGGTGTGTTCATGGGAGTAGGTGCCGGGCTTCTGGCTCGAGAAAAAGAGGAAGCCGACCGGCCTTCGGCGTGAGAAAAGGGGACACGTGAGGCTCGAGCGGATCCCCTCGGCAAGGATGTGCCTTGTCGACTCCGAATCCGGATGTTCTTCCAGGTAGGCCGCGAGGTCATTGATGATGCGGGGTTTTCCCGACGCAACGATCTGCGCGAGAGAGCTCCCCGCGAGTGGTGCCGAGTAGCCGACAGGGATATGGATCTCGGTCCCTTTCGATCGGGCGTAGATCGACCGAGCCGTTTCTCCACCCGGTTCGATCAGGGCCGCTCCGATCCGGTCGAACGGGATCAGGTTGCCGAAGGACTCGAAGACGCGGTCCAGAATCTCCTTCAAGAGGTCGCCGGAGCTCGCGAACTCCACGAGATCGTTCAGCCTCCGGAATGTCAGGAAGCGGCCCTTGATTGCCTGGCCGAGCCATGCGATCTCCTCGCCCAGGAGGCCGATCTCGTCGCGCTCCCCGATGGGAATCTCGGGCGGAAGGAACCCCTTGGCGATCCTCCGCGTGGCCTCGCGATACGCGGGAAGTCGCGGATCGGAGTCCGGCTGGTCTGCCCCTTTCCCGCCATTCGCCGCGCTCATCGCTTCCTCCTGCCTCCATCACACCGGAATCCTGGAACACCGCAGGACACATTGTGACATACCTGGACCCACGTCGGCAAGTTCCGCGGACACACTCGCCAGGCGGCTGACTTTTCACCGCCCGGGAGCGTTTTTGGGATGAGATCTCAACCGAGCTCCCGCGCCGCAGTATGATGGGCCACGCGCAGGTGGATCCGGAGGTCTTCTCATGAAGCACTGCCCGAAGTGCGGTCAAAGCTACGAGGACTGGGTCGAGGTGTGCGCCGACTGCGTGCCCGAGGTGCGTCTCGTCCTCCCGGGAGCCGCGCTGGACGACGAAGATGAGGGGGACACGACGAAGCTCCCCGACCGGCCGGCGCCCCCCCTGGAGAGCCCCGAGACGACCAACGTCGAGGGGGGCCTGATCGGCCCCACCCGGAAGATCTTCCAGTTCGACGCCTCCGACTGCGCCGAGATCGAGGCGCTCTTTGAGGAGAAGGGGATCCCCTGCGACCGCGAGGGGACGGTCGCCCAGAAGGGACCTCGCGGGGGCAAGGTGGCGTCCGTCTGGTTCGCCCTGATCGTCCCGGAGGGTCGCTTCGAGGAGGCGGTCGAGCTCGCCCGGCAGTACTACGGGCTCGACGAGGAATCGGCCACGGCCGAAAACGAGTGCGGCGCCTGCGGCGCGAAGATCCCGGAGGGCGCGAGGCGCTGCCCCGAGTGCGAGCTCGTCGTCGCGCCGCACGGGCGGCAGGCGATGCAAGGCCACCCGTTCGCGAAATTCCTGTCCGAGCTAGAATCGGGATGAAGATCACCGTCACCGTGAACGGCGTGCGTCACGAGAGCGACGTGGAGCCGCGCCTCCTCCTCGTCCACTACCTGCGGGACGTCCTGGGGCTCACGGGGACGCACGTGGGTTGCGAGACGAGCCTGTGCGGAGCCTGCACCGTGGCGCTCTCCGGCGCCGTGGTGAAGTCCTGCACGGTCCTCGCCGTCCAGGCGGACGGCCGGGAGGTCGAGACGATCGAGGGGCTGGAAAAGGACGGGCGCCTCCACCCCCTCCAAGAGAGCTTTCGGGAGTGCCACGGCCTCCAGTGCGGGTTCTGCACGCCCGGGATGATCCTCGCCGCCCGTGACCTCCTCTCGCGAAATCCCGATCCCTCGGAGGAGGAGATCCGCGAGGGCCTCGTGGGGAACCTGTGCCGCTGCACCGGTTACCAGCACGTCGTGGATGCGGTCCGCCACGCCGCCGCCAGTGGCGCGGCCAGGGAAACGAGATGACCGGACCGCGCGAACCCTACGTCGGACGCCGGGTGAAGAGGACGGAGGACCCGCGGCTCATCCGGGGCCTCGCGCACTACGTGGACGATCTCCCGTTTCCCGGGGTCCTCCACGTCGAGTTCGTCCGGTCGATCCACGCCCACGCGCGCCTTTCGCGGGTCGAGCTCGCCCCCGCGCGCTCGGGAGCGGGAGTCCTCGATGCGATCGCCTCGCCGGAGCTCGACCTCGCGCGCGTGGGAGACGTCCCCTGCGCCGCGGCGCTCGCCGGACAGAAGACGCCCGTCCACCGCCCCCTCGCCCGGGACAAGGTCCGCTTCGTGGGAGAGCCGATCGCGGCGGTCGTCGCGAGGGACCGGTACGCCGCCCGCGACGCGGCGGAGGCGGTCGCCCCGGACTACGAGCCACTTTCCGCCGTCGTGGACCCGGAGTCGGCCCTGGCCCAGAGCCCCACGCTCCTTCACGAGGAACTCGGCACGAACCTCGCCTTCGAATGGTCGGTCGCGGGCGGGGACGTGGACGCCGCCTTCGCGCGGGCGGCCAAGGTCGTCCGCCAGCGGATCGTCCACCAGCGCCTCATCCCCGTCCCCATGGAGACCCGCGGCGTCGCCGCGGTCTTCGACCCGGGCGAGCGGCAGCTCACCGTCTGGACCTCGACCCAGATTCCCCACCTCGTGCGGACCGCTCTCGCGCGCGCCCTGGGCGTCGCCGAGAACCGCGTCCGGGTCGTCGCGCCCGAGGTCGGAGGGGGTTTCGGCGCGAAGCTCAACGTCTACGCCGAGGAGATCGTGGTCGCCTTCCTTGCCATGCGGCTCGCGCCGCGCCCCGTGAAGTGGATCGAGGGCCGCCGCGAGAACTTCGCCGCGACGATTCACGGCCGGGGGCAGATCGGGACGATCGAGGCTGCGGTCGCCGCCGACGGGCGGATTCTCGGGGTCCGATACGACTCGATCCAGGACATCGGCGCCTACCCGCAGCTCCTGACCCCGGCGATCCCGACGCTCACGGGCCTCATGCTTCCCGGCTGCTACAAGATCGGCGCCATGAAGATGACGCTCCGGGGCGCCTACACGAACAAGATGTCAACGGACGCTTACCGCGGCGCGGGTCGCCCGGAGGCGACCTATCAGATCGAACGGCTCGTGGACATGGTGGCCCGCGAGCTCGGAACCGACCCCGTCGAGATCCGGCGCCGGAACTTCCCCGCCCCGTCCGAGTTCCCCTATAAGACCGCCTCCGGCCTCACCTACGACTCGGGGGACTACGGGAAGGCGATGGACCGGGCGCTTGGAAAAGTGGACTACCAGGCCCTCCGCGCGGAGCAAGCGCGGCTCCGCGGAGAGGGCCGGCTCGTGGGGATCGGCGTCTCCACGTACGTCGAGATCTGCGCCCTGGGTCCCTCAGCGGCGATGGCCGCGGGCGGCTGGGAGAGCGCGACCGTGCGGATCGAGCCCACCGGAAAGGTCACGGTCCTCACGGGCGCCTCGCCGCACGGCCAGGGGCAGGAAACGAGCTTCGCCCAGATCGCGGCCGACTTCCTCGGCGTGGAGATGGACGACGTGGTCGTGAAGCACGGCGACACGGCGGAGGTCCAGTACGGGATCGGGACGTTCGGGAGTCGCGCCACCGCCGTAGGCGGAACCGCGGTCTACCGGGCGCTGGAACGGGTGGTCGAGAAAGCAAAAACCCTCGCCGCGCACCTCCTCCGCGCGGGCGGCCCCGAATCGGTCGAGTTCTCGGGCGGAGTCTTCCGGGCGAACCAGAAGGAGATGTCGCTCTCCGCGCTCGCGACCGCGGCCTACCACGCGAGATCCCTTCCCGCCGGGTTCGAGCCGGGGCTCGCCGCGACCTACGCCTTCGAGCCGAAGAACTTCACCTTCCCCTTCGGGACCCACGTCGCCGTCGTCGAGGTCGATCGCGAGACCGGGGACGTCCGGTTTCTACGCTACGTCGCGGTGGACGACTGCGGGAAGGTCATCAACCCGCTCCTCGTGGACGGCCAGATCCATGGCGGCATCGCGCAGTCGATCGGACAGGCCCTGTTCGAGGAGGCGGTCTACGACGACGCGGGGCAGCTCCTCTCGGCGACCCTCATGGACTACGCCGTCCCGAAGGCCACGCAGTGCCCGCGCTTCGAGACCGACCGCACCGAGACGCCGACCGACGTCAATCCTCTCGGCGTGAAGGGGGTCGGCGAGGCGGGAACGATCGGCGCCACCCCAGCGGTCGTGAACGCGGTCGTGGACGCGCTCGCGCCCTTCGGCGTCCGTCACATCGACATGCCTCTCCGGCCGGAGAAGCTCTGGCGGCTCATGCGGACTGGAGCAAGAGCTTGATTCCCGCCCCCTTCGACTACGTCCTGCCGGAAACTCTCGACGAGGCCCTCCAGGCGCTCTTGCTCTCCGAGACGAAGCTCCTCGCGGGGGGGCAAAGCCTGCTTCCGATCCTCAAGCTCCGGCTCGCCGCGCCGGGGCGTCTCGTCGACCTGGGGAAGATCCCGGAGCTCGCCCGGATCGAGGTCCGCCGGGACGGGATCGTTCTGGGGGCGATGGCGACGCACGCCTCGATCGAGGATTCAAGCGAGCTCGCCAAGGTCTCTCCCCTCCTCCCTGAGGTCGCCGCCGCGATCGGCGACCGCCAGGTCAGGAACCGCGGGACGATCGGGGGCTCGCTCGCCCACGCCGACCCCGCGGCCGACTGGCCGGCGGCGATCCTCGCCCTCGACGCCGCCCTCGTCGCCGCCTCCCCCCCGGGCCCCCGGACGATTCCGGCCCGCGACTTCTTCAAGGGGCTCATGTCCACGGCGCTCGCGCCTCACGAGATCCTCCTCGCGGTCCAGATCCCGAGATCCGGCCCCGGCGGCGCCGCGTACCAGAAGGCGAGGCAGAGCGCGTCCGGCTTCGCGCTCGCCGGCGTCGCGGTCGTCCTGGAGTACGGCGGAGGGGGGGTCTGCAAGAAGGCGGCGATCGGCGTCACGGGCGTCGCCGACCGGCCCTACCGCGCCACGGCCGCCGAGCAGGCGCTTGCAGGGAAGAAGCTCGACGACGCCTCGATCGTCGCCGCCGCCGCGCTCGCCTCCCACGGCGTTCTCGAGCCGCTCTCCGACATGCACGCGAGCGGCGAGTACCGGCTGCATCTCGTTCGCGTCCACTGCGCCAGGGCTCTCAAGCGGGCGGCGGGGCTCTCTAGGTAGGTTCGGCTACGTAGGCTCCGCGACGTTCTGGGGCCGGAGGAGCTGTTCCTGGACCTCATGGACGACGGTCGTGACGCTGTAGCCGCGCGACAGGTAGACCAGGGGGACGCCGCGCTCCTTGCAGGCGCGAACGAAGGCTCCGGAGTTGTGGTTGGAGTGCGCGGCGAGGAAGAAGACGAGGTCGTACGTCCCCGCCTGGATCCTCTCTTCCAGCCGGTGGAAGGGAGCGGACTGCTTCTTCTCCACGGTCACCCACTCCAGTTCCGCGAGATCCAGGGATTCGACAAGGGCCAGGCGGTGGTCCTCGCGCGCCCCCTGTCCGCCGGCCATGAGCGCCCGCTTCCCCCGCGTGATGGCGAGCACCGTGTCCGGCACGAAGCGCTTCGTGGCCATCCGCATCTCTTCCTTGGGGTCGACGGGCCGTCCGTCCTCGCGCATGAGCCGGCGCGTGCGCCGCGTGGCGAGGCTCCGCAGGCTCGTAGAGTCCGGCCGCCCGAAGCGCTCGATCGCCTTGGCGAGGTCCGGGTCGTCGGGAGCCAGGACCTGCTGCGCTTCCAGGATCGCGGTCGCCGCGTCGTTCGGGGAGAGCCGCCGCTGCGGGAGGTAGAGGCCCGCGAGGATGGCCCGGTGGTATTCCTGCTCCCGCTCCAAAGGCAGGTCCGGGTAGTTCGCCGCGGCGATCGCCCGGTGATACGCGGAGTAGACCTCCCAGTCCATCGACCAGTCCTGCGAGAGGGCGTCCACCCACCCGCAGTCCATCTCGCGGGTGACGCGGGTGAGCCGTCCGAAGACGCTGCGGAGCGCGGCGGCGCGGTCGCCCGGGAGGGTCTCGCCCCGGTCGCGGACGGGGTCCTGGATCGCCCGCGCGCGTCCCGCCCACGAGGCCACCTGCGCCGTCCGCTGGCGCCGAGTGAGGAAAGAGAGGTAGGGCATCGCCTCGTCGATCTCGTCGGCGAGCGAATCGATGGCGTCCTTCGGGGGCCCGACGTACGGAGTCGGCGCGGGGAGCGGACGGACCGGCGCCGGCCGGGGCGGCGGGGATGTCGGCGCACCGGGACGGGCCTCGGCGGGCGCCTCCGACCGCGCGGCGGGGGAGGGGGCCTCCGCTCGCACTACGGGGGAAGGGGCCGGGGCGAGAACGGGAGCGGGGGCCGGAGCCGGCGCGGACGTGGGAACCGGAGCGAGTGGCTGCGTGCCCCCCGTGTCCGCTCTCTCGACGGCAAGGTCTGCCAGGAGCTCCGCGATCCGGGCGAGCGCTGTCGCGGCCTCCGATAGCGCCCCCGATGCCTTGCGGAGCTCCTCCCCCAGGCGAATCACGACAGGCCGGTCCATGATGTGGGATTATAACCAGGGATCGCGGCGGGGGCTACCGGTTCTCCTCGCGCTCCGCTACCAGCGCTCGCACGGCCTTCTCGAGCTCCGGGGCAAGACCGAGCGGCCGGTCGCCCGCGCGCGCGAGGGCGGTCCGGGTCGCGGCGAGGCCCGTCTCGACTTCCCCCGCGCGGTGGAGGGCGAGCCCCGCCACGGCCGCGAGACCCGGGTCCGCGTGGTCGGAAAAGTCCCGGGCCCGGGCGGCGGCGGCGTCCGGATCGAGAAGCGACGCGGCCGCGAGCGCTGCCGCGCGGATCGGGTCGATCGAATCGGGACGGTCGAGCCATGCGAGGACGAGCGGCGCCCCCTCGGCGATCTTCCGCTGGGCGAGCTCGGGGACGACCTTTTCTACATCCTGCCAGGTGCGCGCCTCGCGAACAGCCGAGAGGAGGATCTCCCGGAGGGGCGTGGTCGCGTTCTTCTCGGCCCACTCCCGAACCCGCCGCACGGCGTTCTCGACCTTCGTCGGGTCGCCGCTCGCCAGGTCGACCACGCGAACGAGCTCCCTCCGCGCGACCCGGGAGACGAGCGCCGCCACCACCCAGTTCACCTGATGAAGGGTCCGACCGGGGTAATCGTCGCGCCAGAAGCTCACTGTGGGAATGTAGGAACCATCCGCGAGAGAATCCGCGACGATCGCGAGCTCCGCGGGCGCGAGATCCAGCCGGAAAAGCTCCACGAGGGGATTGATGACGAGTGTCTTCCCCTCCCGTCGGCACCAAGCTCCGTCGGTCATGCCACGAGGCTCGGCGAACTGCGCCTCCTCGTACGAGAGATCGCCTGCCTCGACCTCCTGGAACGCGTTCAAAAGGACGAGCCGCCGGCAGAGCCACAGGATCGTCTCGCGACGGTCGAGTTCCCGGGAGATCGCGATCCACTCGTCCTCGGGCGGGAGCCGGAGGTCCTCCCCTTCTCGGGCGCGCTCCTCGAGCTCGCGGGCGAGTTTCGCGGCGACCGGCGCGTAGCGATACTCGCGGAATCGGCTCGCGAGGTGGCGGGCGATTGTCCCTGCCCGCTCCGCGTCCCGGTCACCGGCGAAGGCGCAGAGCATCGCGCGGAAGTGCACGAAGCCCCAGACGTCGCGCGCAACGTCGAGGGTCCACCGGTCGTCGGGGACGCGTGAGAGCGCCGGGAAAAGAACGGCCGCCGCCCGCGACGTATCCCCGCGGCCGTGGAGCCACGCGGCGAGCGTGACCTCCCAGGCCGAGAGCCCGTGAGGCTCGAATTCGGCGCTGGAGGCGCCCTTCTCCGAGAAGGCGGCATCCGCTCCCGGAGAGGCCCGGATCCGCGACACGCGCTCGACCTCCTCGTCGATCGAGACAGGAACGACAGCCGCCCCGTCGCGGGGTACCTCGACCTCCGCCAGGTGGACCGTGAGGAGCCGGATCGTCCCCTCGGCCGCCTGCGGAAGGAGGAACCCCCGGATTTCGGACGATCCAGTTCCCGCCGGAACCACGCGCGCAAACGACGCGTCCCGTGGAATGGGACTCGCCGGATACCCCCGGACCGTCTCGAGCATCCCGGCGAGGCTCACCGTGAACGCGCGGGCGGGGTCGAAGGGAGGGGCGGAGACGCCGCGCGCGGCGAGGAGCGCGCGGGCGAGATCCCGAACGCGCTGCCGGTGGTGGAGGGCGAGCGAGAGGAGCGCGCCGTCCGTCCCCGGGGGATTCCGTTTCCCGGCCTCGTCGAGCGACACGAGGAGCGCGTCCTCGACCGGGTGCGGCAGTTCGAGCACCTCGCGGAGCATCGCGCCGCTCTCGTCTCCCTCGATCCGCGCCAGGGCCCGGGCGGCGGACGTCGCGGCCGCCGGCAGGCGCTCATCGAAAAGGAGGCGGCGAATCGCGGCGAGCGACTCCTTGGCGGGCGGCCCGACGGAGAGGGCGCTTGCCACGGCTTTCCTCATCTCCTGCGCCGTCGTTCCCGGCCCTTCCCGCCAGTACGGGAGCCAGAAGTCCGGCGTGGGCCCGATCCCCTCGTTCTGGGAAAGGGCGGCCAGGAGCTCGTCCAGATAGAAACCCGCGGCGCGACGAATCGCGGGCTTCGGCGAGCCCAGGTCCGCGACCGCGTTCTCGTAGAGGGAGGTCCCGTCCCAAGCGTAGACCGCGAGGTTCTCTCTCACCTTCTGGGCCGCGTCGGCCCGCTCGTCGGCGCCCGCGGCAGCGGGAACCGCGAAGACGAGGAAAACCACGATCGATCCTCGCATGGAGACAGGCTCGCACGACCGCGGCAGCCGGTCAACCTCATCTCGTCCCCCCCCCGGCGTTGCGACGGACAAAGTCGTAGGGCGGGGGCTTGTCCCCCGCCGAAGCCCGGGGCATGGCCGAAGACGGCGGGGGACAAGCCCCCGCCCTACAGGTTATCGGGCGACTCTGCCGGGACCCTGGGACCCCCGGCGTTGCGACTCGCACGACGCCCGACTATCCTCTGGGTGGAAGGAGACGTGCTTCTTGAGCGATCCGACGGCCGCCCTCCTCGTCATCGGAGACGAGATCCTCTCCGGAAAGGTCGAGGACACGAACTCGAAGGTCCTCATCCGCGAGCTCCGGCGGATGGGAGTCTCGCTCCGGCGGATCTGGACGCTCCCCGACCACGTCGAGGAGATCGCCCACGCCGTCCGGGATACCGCGAGCCGTTTCGACCACGTCTTCACCTCGGGGGGCATCGGGCCGACCCACGACGACGTCACGATGGCGGGGATCGCGCGCGCGCTCGGCAAGAGGGTCGTGCGCCATCCCGATGTCGCCCGTTCGATCGAGGCCTACTTCGGGAATCGCACGAACGAGATGCTCTTCCGGATGGCCGAGATCCCGGAGGGCGCCGAGCTCCTCCTCCTCGTGGACGGGCTCTTGCCCCTCTTCCGCGTCGAGAACGTTTACATCCTCCCCGGGATCCCGGAACTCTTCGAGAGGTGCTTCGCCGCCATCGCGGAGCGTTTCCGCGGCCGGCCTTTCCACGTCTCCCGCGTCTACACGATTCTCGACGAAGCCGCGATCGCCGAGCTCCTGGACCGGACGCAGCGCCGCTTCGCCGAGGTCGCGATCGGCTCCTACCCGCAGCTCGCGCACCCGCGCTACCGGGTGCTCGTCACGCTGGAGTCGCGCGACCCCGAGGCGCTCCGGGTCGCCGCGGACGAGATCCTGTCGGGTCTGCCGCCGGAGTCGATCGTGCCTGTTGTCGAAGGCTAGCAGCCTCTGGGAAAAGTGCTTTGAAGGCGAGCGCGAGCGATGGGGCTGTGAGGAAATAACTGCTACATTCGGCCGGCTGCGGCGCCGCCAGGCTGCGTTGCGCCTCCTCAACAACCGACTCCGTTAGGTTGTTTCGTCGGCGCGC
>JACQVV010000515.1 GCA_016209595.1 Planctomycetota bacterium | reverse complement strand
CGGGCGTCCCGGCCGGCGAGGATCCGCTTCGCGAAGGCCGGGAAGACCGTGTCGGCCTCGCCGGGGAAAGCGAAGTCGATCTGCGGGAAGAGCCGCACGGTCGCCCGCGCGAGTGGCCCGTCCACGTTCGCGCCCCCCATCACGGTCGTGATCTCCGGGTGGCGGCGCTTCAGTTCGAGGGCGAGCGCGAGCGACGCGAGGTTCTGGCTGAATGACGAGGAGAAGCCAACGATTGCGTACTCCTCCCAGCGCACGCCCTCCACGCAGGCGTCGAGAAAGCCCGGGATCTCGTCCTTCGTCCGGTGGACCCACTCGACGACCTCCTCGTACTCGCGGGCGAGCTCGGCTGTTCTCGTGCTCTTCCCCGTTGCGGGCGGGGGAGGCGGCGCGTCGCGAACGCTCTGGAACTGGACGCGGGCAAAGAGCCACTCGCCGTGGAAGGCGAGGCCCCGCGGCGCCTGGAGGTGCTGGAGGTAGCCCGCCGCCCGCCGGGGCTCGGCCGGGAGATACCGGGCGGCGAAGTCGAGCGAGTAGTAACGGACGTCGCACTCGATTCCCTCCCTGCCGAGGGCCGCCTTGAGGAGCCCCACGCCGAGGGGAGGGATCTCGATCGTTCCGAACGGCATGAAGACGAGGAGGACCTTGTCGCGCCTCAAGGCGCCCCCCCATCGCCAGCGCCAGCCTCGACGCGCCAGGCAGCTTCGACGCCGGTGCCGAGGAGCGTCCGGATCTGGGCCGCGCGTTCCTCCAGCCACGCCGGATCGAGCGACGCGAGCGCGGCGCCTGGCGGCATCTCGATTCCGAGCTCCGCGAGCGCCATCGCCGGGTCGCTCGCCAGCTGGCGCCGGTAGTCGGCGTCCTCGATCACCCTGCGGCGGAACCGGCCGATCCTCTCGCGCTCTTCAAGTGTCACGGCGGCCATGAAACATAAACCGGCCAAGGCTGGGTAGCAAGTAGCTGCCTTTGTCGCACACTCTCCACCGCAAAGCGGCCAGCCAATTCAAACCCCTCCCGACCCGCCTACGAAGCAATCGGTCTCTGGACGACGTGGGGCGCGGTCTCAAGCGACAGGCCCGCGACGGTATCATGCGGCCCGGATGGACCCGCACAGCGACCGCACCCAGGATCGACTTCGAGGGACCCCTGCCGGATCCGCCGGCGGAATCTCGCGGCCCGAGCGGATCGGTTCCTACGAGCTCCTGCGCGAGCTCGGCCGCGGCGGGATGGGGGTCGTCTACCTCGCAAGAGACCCGGCGCTCGACCGCAAGGTCGCGCTCAAGGTGATCGCCGCCGCCGGGTTCGCTTCCGAGGCGGATCGCGCGCGGTTCCTGCGCGAGGCCCAGGTCGCGGCGAAACTCCAGCATCCTCATGTCGTTCGGGTCCATCAGGTCGGCGAGGACGCGGGGCGGCTCTACCTCGCGATGGACCATGTCGAGGGTGAGACGTTCGAGAGGCGCCTCGAGAAGGGCGACTTCGCGACCCACGCCAAGGTCGCCCTCGTCGCGAAGATCGCCGGGGCGGTCCATCATCTCCACGAGAACGGGATCATCCACCGCGACCTCAAGCCGCAGAACGTCATGGTGCGGCCGGACGGCGAACCCGTGCTCATGGACTTCGGCCTCGCCCGCCGGCTCGAGGAGGAGAAGACGCTCACGATCTCCGAGACCGTCCTTGGCACGCCCGCCTACATGTCCCCGGAACAGGCGGGCGGCGAGACGAAGTCCCTCGGCCCCGCGACCGACATCTACGCCCTCGGAGCGATCCTCTACAGGGCGCTCGCCGGTCAGCCCCCCTTTCTCGGCCCGACGGCCGCGAGCATCGTCTGCCAGGTGTGCTTCCGGGACCCGACGCCGCCGCAGGAGATCAACCGCGAGGTCGACCGCGACCTGGCGACCATCACGCTCAAGTGTCTCGCGAAGGAGCCCGGGAAGCGCTACTCGTCCGCACGGGCGCTCGCCGAGGACCTCGAACGCCACGGGCGCGGTTTCCCCATCCTCGCGCGCCCGCCGAGCCTCGCCGAACGTGCCGTCCGATTCACTCGCCGCGAGCCGGCGAAGGCGGGAGGTCTGGCGGTCCTCTTCACGGCGACGGTCGTGATCTCGATCCTCGCGTTCCTCTGGCGTGGCGCATTCCAGAGGGCGCTCGTGGAGGGCGAGAGAGCCGAGAGGGCGCTCCAGGAACGCTCCCATGCTCTCGACCGCGCGACTCTCGAGGAGATGGAGGCTCGCGCGCAGGCTCGCCGGGCGAGAGCGCGCCTCGTGCTGTTCGCGGCCTCGGAAGAACTGAGGCAGGATCGCCCCCATCGCGCGCTCCCTCTCGCGGCAAGTTCGTACGCCGAGGACCCGAGTCCGCTGGCGCTCGGCAGGTTCTCCGAGGCCCTGGGGCTCGTCCGGAAGGGCGGCGAAACCGTCGCGGTCCTCCGCGGCCATGAGGGCCCGGTCACCTCGGCCGCAGAGAGCCCCGACGGGAAGTGGGTCGTCACCGCGTCCTACGACAAAACGGCGAGGGTCTGGCGCGCCTCCGGCGGCGAGCCGATCGCGGTCCTCCGGGGGCAAGAGGGCCCCGTCACCTCCGCGGCTTTCAGCCCCGACGGGAAGTGGATCGTCACGGCGTCATGGGACGGGACAGCCAGGGTCTGGCCCGCCTCGGGGGGCCGTCCCGTCGCGGTCCTTCGCGGACACGAAAAGGCCGTCAGCTCGGCAGCATTCAGTCCCGACGGAAAGTCCATTGTCACCACGTCCGCGGACAGGACAGCAAGGATCTGGCCCGCTTCGGGGGGCCGTCCCGTCGCCGTACTTCGCGGACACGAAGAGGCCGTCTACTCGGCCGCGTTCAGCCCCGACGGAAAGTCCATCGTCACCGCATCGCTGGACCATACGGCCAGGGTTTGGGCAGCCTCGGGCGGCGAGCCCGTCGTGGTGCTTCGCGGACACGAGCTCGCCGTCAACGCGGCCGCTTTCAGCCTCGATGGGAAGTGGATCGTGACGGCGTCGTACGACAGGACGGCGAGGGTCTGGCCCGCCTCGGGCGGAGAGCCGGTCGCTGTCCTTCGCGGGCATGAGGGCTGGGTCCTCTCGGCCGAGTTCAGCCCGGACGGCAGGTGGGTCGTCACCGCATCCCAGGACAACACGGCCAGGGTCTGGCCCGCCACGGGAGGCGAGCCGGTCTCGGTCCTCCGGCGGCACGAGGGCGTTGTCACCTCCGCGACCTTCAGCGCCGACGGAAAGCGGGTCCTCACGGCGTCTCTGGATGGGACGGCAAGGGTCGAGGACATTTCGAGGGGCGAGCCCGCCGCGGTCCTCCGCGGGCACGAAGAGCCCGTCCGTTCGTCCGCGTTCAGCCCAGACGGGAACTGGATCGTCACCGCATCCGACGACAAGACGGCCAGGGTCTGGCCCGCCTCGGGAGGCGAGCCGGCCGAGGTCCTTCGCGGGCACGAGGGCGCCGTCAACTCGGCCGCCGTGAGCTCCGACGGGAAGTGGATCGTCACCGCCTCCGATGACAGGACCGCCAGGGTCTGGTCCCCCTCGGGAGGCGAACCTGCCGCGGTCCTTCGCGGGCACGAGGGCGCCGTCAACTCGGCCGCCGTGAGCCCCGACGCGAACTGGATCCTCACCGCCTCCGACGACAAGACGGCCCGGGTCTGGTCCGCCTCGGGCGGCGAGCCGGTCTGGGT
>JACQVV010000492.1 GCA_016209595.1 Planctomycetota bacterium | reverse complement strand
TCTCTATTCTTCTTGCCTGTTGCCTGTGTTCCAGCCGCGTCAGGTCCCCACGACTTTGACGTAGCCCTGCTCGCCCGCGGAGTTCCCCGCCTCTCTAGTTCCGGGGTCTCGCCGAATCTCCACTTGCTCTGGCTCTGCGGAAAGAACTAACATGCCTCCTCGAATCCAGCGGAAGGAGACCGCATGAAGGGTTGTCTCGCCGCCCTCGTCCTCTCGGTCGTGGCGATCGTGGTCGTCGTCCTCGTCGGGGTCCTCTCCCTCTTCTCGATCCGGCGGACGAACATCCGGCTCTACCATGAGGTCGAGAAGACCCACGCGGACATCGAGGCGCAGCTCCAGCGGCGGCTCGACCTCGTGGAGAACGTCGTCGCGACCGTGAAGAAGCATGTCCAGCACGAGCAGGCCGTGCTCTCCGAGATCGCGCGCTCCCGGCACGCGAACGCCGAGGCGGTGGTCGAGAAGGCCGTGGCGGCGCTCAAAGGGACGAAGTTCGCCGATGACCCGGAGGCCTTCATGAAGCTCATGGGGGGGCTCTCGACGCAGATCGGGACTTACCTCTCCGTGGTCGTCGAGAACTACCCCGACATCACCGCGAGCGAAAGTTTCCGCGACCTGCGGGCGATCCTTGAGGGCTCGGAGAACCGGATCTCGATCGCGCGGCAGGACTACAATCACGCCGTCGCGGAATACAACGCCCACGTGGACACCTGGGGATTCATGCCATTCTATCCCTACAAGGAGCACAGGAAGCCCTTCGAGGCGGACCCCGGCGCCGAGCGGGCGCCCAAGGTGGTCCTGGATTGAAGATCCCGGGTCGGGCCGCCGCCCTCCTCGCCGCGTTCGCGCTGGCGGGCTCGCTGGGCGCCGAGGAGCTCCCGATTCCCGCGCTCGGCTGGGTCGTGGACCAGGCCGAGCTCCTCACGCCGGAGGAGGAGAAGGCCCTGGAAGGAAGGCTCCGCGAGATCGAGAACTCGGACGGGACGCAGATCGCGATCTTCACGCTGAAGTCGCTCGAGGGGAAGGAGACGATCGAGGGGTACGCGAACCGCGTGTTCAACACATGGGGGCTGGGGTCCGCGAAGAACAACAATGGAGTCCTGGTGCTCCTTGCGGTCGAGGACCGCGCGGCCCGGATCGAGGTCGGGCGGGGACTCGAAGGAAGGCTCACCGACATCCTGTCGATGCGGATCCTCGAGGAGGCGAAGCCCAGCTTCCGCGAGGGGAAGTGGCACGCCGGGCTCGACCTCGTGAGCGAGAAGGTCGTCCTGGCGGTTCGGGGGGAGTACAAGGCCGAGCCGGCCGAGTTCCCCGCGTTCCCCGGCCCGGACCCGTGGTTCGACCGGATCGCGGGAGCGGCCTGCCTCATCGTCACCCTCCTCATCCTCGGGTTCATTTTCGCGGCCATGACGAGCGAGATGCTCGTCCCGGGCCTCATCGTAAGCGGCCTCGTCTACCCCTGGGCCCTTGGGGGTGCCATCAACGCGATGTTCGGGACGCACCTGGTCGCGCCATGGGGGGCCGTCACGGTCCTCCTCACGCTCGTCCTCTTCGGCGGGCTGGGGTTCATTCTGCGAAAAAGGAAGAGGGGCTGGAAGACCTGGTGGTTTGGCGAGAAGGGCCGAAGCGGCGGCCGCCGATCCTCGGGCTGGAGCTGGGGCTCGAGTTCGTCGTCCCGGAGCTCGTCCTGGAGCTCGGGGTCGTCGAGCTGGAGCTCGGGATCGAGTTCCAGGTCTGGCGGCGGGGGCAGGTCGAGCGGCGGCGGGGCGTCGAGCCGGTGGTGAGGCGAGAGCGATGAGCCGAAAGAAGAAGAGGAAGGAGAATCCGGAAGAAGAGGCGAATCCCAAGAGTGAAAGCCCCTCGCCGGCGGCAGCCCAGGCGGTGAATCCGAGCCCGCCACCGGCCCGGGAGAGCGCGCCCCCCGCGGTGAATCAGAGCCCGCCATCGCCCCATGAAAGCGCGCCCCCCGGGGTGAATCCGAGCCCGCCACCGGCAGAAGAAAGCGCGCCCTCCGCGGCGAATCAGGGCCCGCCACCGGCGGTGGAGAGCGTGGCCCCGGCGCCCCGTCCCCGGGCCGCCGCCCCGGCGGCCGCGGCGGTCCCCACTTCCGGCAGTCCCGGTGCTCCCGGGGCCGACTCGAGCCTGGAGCGCGTCCTCCGCCAGATCCTCCGCCTCCTCGCGCCGCCCACCGATCCCGCGTCGTTCTTCACGGATGCCGACCGGGAGGCGATCGCCGCGGCGACCGGCCGGGCGGAGTCGCAGACCTCGGCCGAGATCCGCCTCGCAGTGGTGGCCCGGTGCCGGCGGCGCTCCTGGTATCTCATCGGACAGTCCGGGGT
>JACQVV010000491.1 GCA_016209595.1 Planctomycetota bacterium | reverse complement strand
GGTAGCTCCCGACGCGGACCTCGGTGTAGACCACGCAGTGGTTGCCTTCGCGGGAGTGGAAGATCGACCCGTACTTGCCCCAGACCTCGGCCACGTGGTTGAGCTTGACGAGGTGGGTGACGAGGTAGGGGCGCGGGTGGCCGGCGAGGCGGAGTTCCTTCATCGAACGGCGGAGCTCCTCCCGGATCGCCGACAGGACCGACCGGTCTCGGGCCGGGAGGTCTTTCAGGGCCGCGGGGGAGGCCGGCGCGAGAGTCGCCTTCTTCTTCTTCGGCTTCACCTTCGTCTTTGTCGCCGGTTTCATCGTCACGGCGCCGAAACGTAGAGGAGGGTTCCGGAGTCCTTGATCCGGAAGTCCGCGAAGGACCGGGCAAGGGCGGGCTTTCCCCCTTCCCAGCTATAGAACCCGGTCCCCGTTTTCACGCCGAATTCCTTTCTCTGGAACATCCGGGCGAGGATGGCCGGCGGGTAGTAGCGAGGATCCTGCGTCGCGAGGTACATCGCCATCGCCACGCGGTACATCGTGTCGGCGCCGATGTAGTCGGCGAGCTTGAAGACCCCCTGGGGGTGGCCGAGCGAGTTCTTGAGGCCCTTGTCCCCGTCCTCAACGGTGATCTCGCCGCGCTCCAGGGCCCGCATCGCCTCCAGCATGAAGGGGACGAGGTGCTTGTTCACCCAGAAGCCGGGGACGTCGGCCGCGACGAAGGGGATCTTGCCCATCTTCTCCATGACCGCCAGGGTGAAGGAGAGGACGGCCGGTTCGAGCTCGCGGTGCGTGACGACCTCGACCGCCGGCATCTGGTAGACCGGGTTCATGCCGTGGGTGCCGCAGAAGCGGTCGAGCCTGCCGCTCGCGAGACCCATCGCCTCGATCGAGAGTGAGGACGTGTTCGTCCAGACGACCGTCTCCGCCGGGAGCTTCGGGACGACGCGGGCGAAGAGGTCGCACTTCAGGGCGAGGTCCTCGAAGACGACCTCCAGGAGGACCTGGGCCTTGTCGCGGGCCGCGGAGACGAACGCCTCCTCGGAGTCGGCGAGCTGGAACCGCTCCAGGGCCCCCGCGGCGAACCCTCGCTCGCCCGCCTTCTTCTTCTTCTCCACCCACTCCAGGCCGCTGCGGATCCGATCGCGGGCGCTCTTCCTGGCGCCCGGCTCGGCATCGAACCCGATCACCCGGTATCCGCCCTCGAGGAGCTGGGTCACCCAGTCCGCGCCCATCTTTCCCAGGCCGACAACGGCGATCGTTTGGAGTTCTTCGGGTCGGATCATCTTTCTTTCGTCCTCCGTGGTCGCATCGGGGCTTCCGGAACGCGGATGATAGCACGGGTGGAGACTGCGGGGAGGACCCAGCGCCGCCGGACGGACAGCGAGGCGTGCGCTCCTGCAACGACTTCTATACGGCACGCTTCCCCGGGGATATCATGCAAGAGATCAGAAAAGGCTCGGAGAGATCATGCCGACTGTAGGAGAGAAAACGATGCGGCGACTGATCCCGTCCCTGGTAACCCTCGGCATCCTCGTCCCCCTCGGCGCGATGGCCGACGAGACCGACCGCGAGGAGCTGCAGAAGATCCTCGAAACCGTCTGGAAGGCGCGGAAGAGCGAGATTCTCGCCGGCGAGCCTGTCCCGGCTAGGAGCGTTCCATCGACCGACCCGGCCGGCCAGCGCGTCTGTCCGCTCCACCGGGTGACGCTCCTGGAGTTCGTGATCGAAAAGGAAACCCGCCAGGAAGAGCCGGACGCGCCTCTCGTCGTGGTGGGCCAAACCACGGCCTACTTCTGCCGTCCGGGGCCGGAGATGTACGTGAAGCGCGAGAGTGAGGGAACCGAGACGGTCTGGCTCGGGCCCGTGCGCGACCCCGCGTTCCCCATCGCCGAGGAGAAGCCGATCGAGATCCCGGGCGGGACGGATACGGACCCCAAACCCGACGCCGCCACCCGCGAGGCCGTGGAGAAGGCCCTTCAGAAGCACATGACGGACTCGGGGGACCAGGGGTTCTTCGAGGGTCGCTTCGCGGACTTGAAGGAGATCCCGGGCGCGATGGATGCGCTCTTCGACATCTTCGAGACGACGACCGATCGGCAGATGCGTCACCTCGCCATCGAGGCCCTGGGCGAGATCGCCGACAAGTCGGGCGCCGATCGCATGAGGCGGATCGCGAACGACTCGAAGTACGAGAACCATCGCATGCAGGCCGGCGTCGCCCTCTATCGCATGGGCGACGATTCGGTCGTCCAGTCCGACATCGACCAGATGAAGATGGCGCTCGAGCGCACTCCCGATGCGGCCCAGCAGTCCCAGATCCACGGCACACTGGGGCTCTACCACTCGCTCATCAAGAAGGAAGACGAGGCCCTCGTCCACTATCAGAAATCGGTCGAGCTAGATACCACGAACCAGATGGCCCATTACAACCTCGCGTGCAGCTACTCGAAGCTCGGTCGGGTCGACGACGCGCTTCATTCTCTGGAGGACGCTGCCAAGAACGGCTACGCCGACTGGGAGTGGATGATGATCGACGGGGACCTCAAGGCCGTCCGCGACGACCCGCGGTTCAAGGAGATCTACCTCAAGTATCGGAAGTGAACCGCCCCGAAACGGGACTCACGGAGGCCGACCGCCGGCGGCTCGAGTCCGGCGAGCTCCTCGTCTCCTCGGAGACGGCCTCCGACCGGGCGCGGGCTCGGGCCATCGGCCTCGTAGACGCGCCGCCGGACGTCGTGTGGGACGTCATCACCGACTACGACGGCTACCGCGAGTTCATGCCGATGACGGTGGAGAGCCGCGTCGAGCGGGTCGAGGGGAACTCGGTCGACCTCTTCATGGAGCTCAAGGTCTTGATCAAGCGGATCCGCTACCGGATCCGCCTCTTCCTCGACCGCCCCGCTCGCACGGTCGACTGGGAGAGAATCGACGGAGACCTCAAGGCGAACGAGGGCTCCTGGCGCCTCGCCCCGTACGACAACGGCGGCGCGTCCGGCCGCGGCCGAACGCTCGCGACGTACACCGTGCGCCTGGAGATCGGGTTCTTCGTTCCGGCGGCGATCGCCGACCGGCTCACGAAGGGGAGCTTTCCCGCCCTCTACAAGGCGGTCCGGGAGCGAGCGGCGTCGGTCGCTCGGTAACCGGGTTTCCGCCGTGGCTGACCGCGCGATCGGGTTCGGCGTCGCAACGCTTGTCGTGACAGGCGCGCTTGCCGTTGTCGTCCTCGCCTTCCGCAGGCTCTGGCGACGCCCCTCGCGCGTCCGACGGCTGGCGGCCCGGTTCTCGCTTGCCGCCTTCTCCACGCTCTACGTCCTCCTCGCCCTGGAAGCGGTCTTCCGGTTCGCGGTCGACAAGTCCGACTCCTTCGGCTTCACGCTCGGCTCGAGGGCCTGGTTCCAGCGCCACTGGCGGCCGGTCAATTCTCTGGGATACCGCGATCGCGAGCGCGACCTTGGAGACCTCGCGGGGAAGCGAATCCTCTTCGTCGCCGGCGACTCCTTCGTGGCGGGGCACGGGATCGAGGACATCCGCGACCGGTTCCCCGACCGGATCGAGTCCCTCATGGGAGACCCGTGGGTGGTGCTCGCCGTCGCCCAGCCGGGGTGGGGGACGCGCGACGAGTACCTGGCGATCCGGTCCCATCCGGCGAGCCCCGACGCGATCGTCTACTCCTATGTCCTGAACGACGTCGAAGGCGCCGCGGAGTCGGTCGGGTTCCCCCGCCCGCGCCTCGTCGAACCCCCGCCCCGGGCCCTCGCGCCCCTCGTCTCTCGCTCCTACCTCGCCGACTTCGCCTACTGGCGGCTCTACCGTTTCCGGAACCAGCACCTCACGCGGGACTACTGGGACTATCTCCGCGAGTGTCACGCCCGCGAGGACGTCTGGAAGGTCCACGAGCAGGAGATCCTGGACGTCGTCCACTACGCGCGCGCGGCCCAGATCCGGCTCGTCGGACTCGTCTGGCCCTACCTTGTGGACGTCGAGGCGAGCCGGCCGTTCACCTCGCGTGTCGCAAGGCTTCTTGAGTCCGCCGGCGTCCCGGTCGTGGACATGACGGCCGTCCTCTCGGGCCGCGACCCGACCGAGCTCGTCGTCAACTCCATGGACGCTCACCCGAACGAGGAGGTCCACGCGCTCGCGGCGAAGCGGCTCTTCGAGGTCTTGTCTTCTGGGGGACGCTGAGCCGGTACAATTCCCCGGACCGCGCCATCGCAAAAGGACGTGCGGTCCCGATCGAGTTCGCCCTTCCTGGCAGGATCCCCATGCCCATCTCCGTGCGCTGTTCCTGCGGCAAGAAGTTCGGTCTCCCCGAGAAATACGCCGGCAAGAAGGTCGCGTGCCCCGGCTGCCGAAACGCCGTCCGCGTGCCGGAGGCCGCCGCGCCCGCGGCGGAGGCGCCGCCCGCCGCCCAGGCCCCTCGAGCCAGGCCGGCGGCGGCGAAGGACCGCCGGCCCCGCGTCGCGCGCCCCGCCCCGCCTCCGCCGTCCGAGCCGGAACCCCCAGAGGAAGAGCCGAGCGCCCCGCCCCAGGACGAGATCGCCTGCCCGGCATGCGGCGAAGGGATGCCGGCGTCGGCAGCCGAGTGCCCCCACTGCGGGGAGGCCGTCCCGGGCGATGCGGGCGAGGAAGAGGAAGCCCCCGCCGCGGGAGCGCGCGGGAAACGAGGCGCGCTTCGCGGCCGCGCCGGCGCGCGCGGTGGACGCGCGGGAACGGGCCGTCGAGCCGCGAGACGCGGGGCTCCCGCCGAGGGGACGGGCGGGACGAGCGGGCTCGCGATCGCGGCGCTCGTCACGGGCCTCATCGCATGTCCACTCTTCCCGCTCCCCCTGATCCTCGGCTTTCTCGCGCTGGGCGACATCCGGCGCCAGGGCAAAGGGGGGAAGGGCCTAGCCATCGCCGGGATGGTCCTCGGGGGCGTTCAGCTCGTCGCCGGTATCGTGGTGGGGGCGTTTCTCGCAGGGGCGGTCGCAATCCCCGGCCTCACGGGGCCCAGGAGCCGGGCGAACGAGGTGAGCGCGATCGGGACCCTGAAGTCGCTCTCCACCGCGCAGGAGCAGTTCAAGTCCGCGGCGTGCGTCGACTGCGACGGCGACGGCACAGGCGAGTACGGTTACTTCCAGGAGCTCTCGGGGACATCGAACTGGAGGACGAACGGCGGGCTCGCCGGCCTCCGGGTGAGCCCGCCGTTCATGGCCGACTCCCTTGGCACAACCGCGGCCGGCGCGGCGGGCATCGCAAATAGGAGCGGGTACAACTTCCTCATCTTCCTCCCCGGCGCGGCTGCTCCACCCGTCCAGGAAGCCGTCCCGGTCCCCGGCGGCGACGCCGCCCAGGCCAACGGCCAGGAGACACGCTGGGCCTGCTATGCCTGGCCGACCTCCGCCGGGACGTCGGGGAACCGCTGCTTCGTGACGAACCAGGAGGGCCAGGTCTATGAGGCGCTCAATGCCGCTCCTCTCTACGACGGCACCGCGATGCCAGTGGCCTCCGGGAACGCGGCGTACGCCGCGGCGGGCGGCAACCTCGACGGCGCGGTCGTCTCCGACGGCAGCCCGGCCTCTGACGGTCAGGTCTGGACGACCTACAGCCGCTCGCGGTAGCGTCAGGTCCCAGGCGAGCAGCGCGACCCCCTCCCCCTGGACCCGGAGGGCCGGTTCGCGTAGCCTCGTAGCGAAAGAGGAGGGTTCGCCGATGGACCAGACGGCCGCGCGTTCTCCGGCGGCGGAAGAGCTCATCCGGCGTCTGGATGAGGCCGTCGCCGCCCGCGGCCCCGAGGCGATCTGCCAGGCCGTCAAGAAAGTTCTCGAGGACGCGGTCGGGGCGGGGGAGAACCTCCTCGGTCCTGAGTTCCTCGCGCCTCACCCGGAGCGTTACGCGCGTCGCCTCCTCCACGGCGACCCGGCCGGCCGTTACACCGCCGTGGTCATGGTCTGGGACAAGGGTCAGGGGACTCCGCTCCACGACCACGCGGGGATGTGGTGCGTCGAGTGCGTCTACCGCGGCCGGATCCGCGTGACGTCCTTCGACATCGAGGGTGACCCGGAGGAAGACGCGGTCCGCCTCCGCGAGGAGTCGGTCGTGCTCGCGGGAGTCGGGGAAGCCGGAGCGCTCATCCCCCCGTTCGAGTACCACAAGATCGAGAACCCCGACGGGATCCCCGCCGTCACGATCCATGTCTACGGCGGCGAGATGAACTGGTGCCACGCGTTCTATCCGGCCGGACCCGGGACCTACCGGCGGGCCTTCCGCGCTCTCTCGTACACCTCCTAGCCTCCCGCGACCGGAGCGCGCTGCGCCGGGCTCGGTCCGGTTTTAGGGTAGGCTCTCAGTACTCGAGACCGGGTCTGGCATAGACGATTTCGCCCCCGACTACCGTGAGGAGCACGAAGTCGTCCAGTCCGCCGAGCTCGATCTCGTGCGAGAGGAAGAACCAGACAGTGGCGGCCTCCGTGATGTCCTCGCCGAAGAGAACGAAATCGGCGAACTTCCCGACCTCGATCGAGCCAATCTCCTTCTCCCAGAACAGCGCGCGGGCCGATCCGATCGTCCAGTTGCGGATCGCGTCCTCGACGGAGACGGCCTCCTCCGGGCCCCAGTCCGTCTCCTCCTTGTAGTTCATCCTCGTCCCGGCGATGAGAAGGCCATAGACGGGGTTGATCGGCCCGGCGCACCAATCGCTCCCGAACGAGACCTCGACGTTCGCCTTCTGGAGGCGCTGCCATGGCATCAGGCGCTGCAGCCTCTCGAGGCCGAGGGCGGCGTCGATGTCCGGGTCGCTGTAGAAGTGCGTGGGTTGCATGGCCGCGTAGACACCCAGGTCGGCCAACCGCTCGATGTCCCGAGGTACGGGGAGCTCGCAGTGCTCGATGCGGTGTCTCGAATCGCGCTTCCCGTTTGCCTTCTGTGCTTTCTCGCACGCGTCGAGGACCATCGTGATCCCGCGGTCCCCGACCGAATGCGTGCCTACCGAGAGGCCCAGGCGATCGGCGGTCCCGATGACCCTATCGAGCGTCTCCTGCGTCAACAGCGTACGCCCCTTGTTCCCCGGCGCGTCCGCGTAGTCCTCGTGCATCGCGGCCGTGTGCGACCCGAAAACGCCGTCGATGCAGAGCTTCAAGCCCTCGCCGAGATGGAGCCGGTCGTCCGAGAGCTGGCGGCCGGTCTCTTTCCACCACTGGAGTCGTTCGGTCAGCGCCTTCTCATCATCGAGTGATTCCCGGCACAGATGCAGGAGGGCCCGTGCGCGGACCTTTGCGAGACCTCCCTGCTCCCGCAGCTTGAGCACGGTCGGCAAGAGCTCATGGTGCATCTGGGCGTCGTTGAACGTCGTCACGCCGAGGGAGAGGGCCTCGTCGAGGATCTTCCGCATCCCCTGGATCATGCGGTCCTCGACGTCCGGCGGGATCTCGTCCGGGGAGAAGAAATCGAACGGGTTGAACCCGTGAAATTCGGTGAAGGCTCCCGTCGGCTCCTTCGTGACCTCGTCCCATTGCGGCCGGAGCTTCTCGAACGCGGCGGGATTCTTCGCTCGCATCCGTTCGAGCGCCTTCGTGTTCACCCACCCGTTCGCTCCATCCAGCGACCAGAGGAAGACGGGGCGATCCGGGATGACCTCGTCGAGGAGCCTCTTGTGCGGCATCCCGCCGGGCATGTGCTGATACCGCCAACCCACGCCGAGGATGAAAGGGTCTTTCGGGTTCTTGGCCGCGTGATCGAGGACTCGGCTCGTGGTCCCGGCGATGTCCGTGGCCTCGTAGAGCATGACGAGGAATGGGGTGAGCCCGCCCATCCAGAACACGTGGCAATGGTTGTCGACGAACCCGGGTGTGATCAGGAGGTCGTTGCAGTCGATGACTTGCGTGTGGGGGCCGATGAAGTCCCGCACGCCCTCGTCGTCGCCGACGTAGACGAACCGGCCAGCCTTGACCGCGAGAGCCTGCGCCCAGGGTTCTGCGGAGTTCGAGGTGAAAACGCGTCCGCCCAGCAGGACCAGGTCCGCCGGGTGGCGTCCCTCGCGCGACATGGATCGTCCCGAGAGTCGGGATGGGATGGCGGTGCTGCAGCCGGCCGCGACCAGCATCATGGAGACGCATGCAAGCGCGTGGATTCGCATGGGCAACTGGTTCCTCCAAGGGACGGAGATATCGTCTAGGAAAAGGGCCCCGGATCGACCGGGGCCCGTCAGGCTACTTGCCCAAGGAGTGGCGCGCTACGGCGTCACCCGCGCGGTGTACCCCCCGTGGAACCACCGGAGATTCCCGGCGAACCAGATCTTGACCCACGCCCCGGAGGTGCCCACCTCCGCGTAGTACGAACCCGAGGGGGCGACACCCACGCTCCCGTAGCCCGTGCTCGGTCCCGTCCGGACGTTCAGACCCGAGGCGGTGACCCGTCGGGCGGGAGCCCCGGAGAGGGTCCGGGTGTAGCCGCCGTGGACCCAGGCCGTGCCGGCGTTGTACCAGATCTTCTGCCAGGACCCGCTGGTCGCGATCCGGACGTAGCGCTGGCCGCTCCCGATCGTGCCCTGGATCCCGTACCCCGTGCTCGGGCCGGTCCGGACGTTCAAGGCCGACGTCGTGACCTCGATCACCTTGACGCTCGCCACGGGCCCGGGCGGCGGGGGGGCGTCGCCGCCGAGCCCCGGGTAGGTGTAGGGGATCGCGTTCCCCTTGGTCACCCAGTTCCCGCTCGATCCCGGCAGGTACTGCTTCGAGCCGTTTCGCCGCACCTCGAAGTGGACATGCGGGCCCGTCGAGTTCCCGGTCGAACCGACGTACCCGATCCTCTCGCCCGCCGCGACCCACCGGCCGCGCGAGATCGAGATGTTCACCTGGTGCGCGTAATAGGTCTGGTAGCCGTTCCCGTGGTCGAGGATGACGAGGTTCCCGTAACCCCCGCTCCACCCGGCGAACGACACCTGGCCCCGGCGCGCCGCGCCGATCGGCGTCCAGGAGCTCGCGGCGATGTCGAGCGCCGCGTGGATGCCGTAGGGGCGGGACGAGTAGTAGGTCGAGGTGAGCCGGCCGCTCACGGGGTAGACGAACTCGCCGGAAGCCTCGGCCGGGACCGCCGTGCCGAGCGCGAGGACGGCGAGGACCGCGGCAGCAAGAAGACGCATTCCCGTTCCCATTTCCGTACTCCTCTCTCTAATGCGGGACCTCGGAGGGGGAACTCCGCTTTCTCTCCCTCTCCGACTTGAGAGCCTGTATCTGCTGGAAGTCGACCTCGCCGGTTTCGAGGATTGCCACGTAGTCGTCGATGTGCACCCGGAGGTCCGGGTCGTCCTCCCGAAGCCTCTGGAGGGCTTCCAGCGCCTGGGTCCGACCGGCCCGGACGAGGCTCTGGATCATCTCGGCCCGGACGCCCTGGTCCTGCTCGACCCCGTAAGCCGTCTCGATTCCGGAGACCACGGCTTCCTGGTGCTGGGGGCCTGCGCCCCCGAGAGCGGACGCGGCGGAATAGCGAAGCTCGAGCGACGAAGTCGGGCTGAGCAGTCCCGCGACGGTCTCGACGACGCTCGGCTGGGCCCCATAGAGGTCGAGCGAGCTCAGGGCCTGCGCGCGCACCGCGTCGGCCTTCGCCGTCCGGACGATCGAGAGCACGCCGTCCTGGATTCTCGCCACGAGCTCCTGGTTGTTCCTGCCATGCTCCGCGAGGGCTGTGAGGGCGGACATCTGGATCTCGGCAAGCGGGTCGCGCTCCGCGGCGGCGAGGAGGGCCTCGGCGGCGCCCCCGGAAGGGTCGACCGCCGTGCCCAGGAAGAGGAGTGCCGCGCGCCGCCGGTCCGGGTTGGGATCGGAGCGCGCGACGTCGATCATCGCCTCGCGGACGGCCGGATCCTCGGTCGCCGGCGAGTGGGCCGACAGCGCACCAAGGAGCGCGTCGAGCATCTCGGGATGGTCCTCTTCACGCAGGATCTCAACGAGCGCTTTCGGCTCGATCACTCCCTGGTTGAGCTTCCGGGCAAGGAACTCCACGAGCGAGTTGAGGCTCGAGATCTTGTCGATCCCCTCTCCGGCTCGCCCGAGCATCTCCTTCAGCCGGGCCATCGACTTCTCCCGGTCGTACTCGGCCGGCCCCGCGACCGGGACATCGGGCTCGGAACCGTGGTCGTGTCCTTCACAATCTCCGGCGGCGTCCGCGCCGCCTTCCTCGCCTGACCGGCCGCCTGCGTCGCGGGGAACCGTCGCTCCGGGATCGTCCTTGCCGGAACCGTTCTTCTCGGGTCCGGAGCCGGGCCACTCCTTGGGCCCGGACTCGCTACCCACGCCGAAGAAGAGAACGACCGCCAGGCACAGCGCGCCGCCCGCGAGGGCTGCGAAAAGGATCGCGGCACGTCCTTCTCTCTCTTCAGCGGGGCGCCGCGATCGCATCATGTCGTTCTTCTCTTGCTCGAGATTCAAAACTCTAAACACAGCGATCGTTGATGTAGCAACTCACGCGCCGATCGAGTCTGCGGATCTCGAGCACAGAATGCAGTGGTAGCACGTGACTTATGTTTTCGGAGCGATTGCACGCCGCCGTTGGTGGCGTAAGCTCGGCTTTACTTGCAAAGATTCATTTACTTCAAAAGCCTCCCCGGCCGGCCCAGTCGCAGCTTTGACCCAAGGAACCGGAGAGCAGTATGATGTTGTCTGGCTCGGCGCGCTCAACTTCTGTCGTCGAACCCCGCAGGGGAAAGATGAAGACGGAGGAAGAACTCCAGTCGATCGCAGGCGATCTGCTCACGCAGCTCGTGAGCTCGGTCGAGACGATCCGCTCCCACAGCGACGGCCATCCCAATGCGGACGCGGCGGTCGAGCGATCCTGGACCCATCTAAGGAAGATCCTCCTGGATGAACCGACCCTCCGGATCGGCCAGGTGGGCGGCAAGATCCTCGTCCAGAAGCACGTCTTCGAGCCGGCGAACCGGGCGAGCCCGACCGCCCGATTCGCGATCCTTCTCGCGGAGCGGCAGGTAAAGAGCGTCCGCTTCGACTCCTTCATCTCGCGGCAGGAGCTCAAGCGCTTCCTCCAGATCCTCGCGCGGAGCCCGGGGGACTCGCTCACCGGCGGGACGCTCCGGCAGGCCCTCATCGAGTCGTTCAAGAGCCTCGCGATCGAAACGGTTCCGCGCGAGGTTTCGGCCGTTCCCTCCGGCGGGGGCGCGGAGGACGCTGGCTCGGCGGAGCTTGCCCGGCCGCCCCGGAGCAATCGCTACCTGCGCGGGGACTGGGCGGAACGGGCACTGGGACTTACTCCCCTCGCGCAGATCGAAAAGGGCTCCAGCATCGTCGGAGTCTCACGCTTCACGACCTTCAGGCCCTCACGGCCCGTGCGCGCCGTGACCGTGGTCTACCGCCCGGAGGCGGCGGAGGCGGAAGTCGTGAACGGGGTCTCCCCGCTGCCCAAAGGCTGGACCCCGGAGGACCCGATCGAGATCTCCGATGAGGACGCTTCCCTATCCACCCAGAGCTCCGCGGAGTTCCGCCTCCAGGCTCCCCCCTTCACCGGCTTCCTGACATGGTCGGAACTCCGCGCGGTGGCGCGAGAGGCGAAGGCGTGCGAGGGAACGCCGGGCAAGTCCGGCCAGGTCTGGCACCGGCACCAGCTCACCTTCATGGAGGCGATGCTGCTCGACGCGGTCTGGGCGAACCCGTCCGAGACCGAACACCCGCAGGCCTGGCGACTCGTCGAGTTCTACCGGCGAATCCTGACGGCCGTCTGCCCGGCAGGGATGACTCCGTCCGAGGTCTCTCCGGCGACCGTTCGGGAGTTCCGGGACCTCGGCGAGGCGAACGCCTACGCCGCCAGGCGATACGGTGGACGGACGGCCGCGGAGATCCTCCGGTTCCCGGCCCTCGCATATCTTGACGCGACCGACCGCGAAGCTCTCGACGCCGCCGCGCGCGCGCTCGAGGCTCTCGGCGACGAGCCGCTGCGAAAGGTCCTGACGGGCCTCGTGGAGGCCATCCTCGCGGCGGCGAAGAAAGCGCCGCCGCAGGGCCGGCCGGCGTGCTGACGTCCCCGGTTGGTGGCGGCTACACCACGCGCCCGTGCGCGAGGTGGATCGTGCGGTCGGCGAGCGCGGCGACATCGGGGTTGTGGGTCACGACGACGAGCGTCTTCCCGCGCCCCTTGAGTCTGCCGAAGATCTCCAGGACCTTTTTCTCGTTCGCCTCGTCGAGGTTTCCCGTGGGTTCATCGGCGAGGAGGATCTTGGGGTCGTTCACGAGCGCGCGGGCGATCGAGACGCGCTGCTTCTCGCCGCCGGAGAGCTGCGAGGGGAGGTGCGTCGCTCGGCCGGCCATCTCGACCGACTCCAGGGCGGCGAGGGCGCTCCCGCGGTCCACCATCGAGTGGTAGTACTGGGCGAGCATCACGTTCTCGAGAGCCGTGAGGTAACCCACCAGGTGGAATTCCTGGAAAACGAGGCCCACGTTCTCGCGGCGAAAGGTCGCCCGCTCATCGGGCGAAAGCGTCGAGAGCTCGCGTCCCAGGATCTCGACCCTCCCCTCGGTCGGCCGGTCGAGCCCGTCGAGAAGGTTGAGAAGTGTGGTCTTTCCGGAACCGGACGGGCCCGTCACGGCGACCCACTCGCCCTCCTCGATCGTAAGCGTGACGCCGTCCAGGGCTCGAACGCCGTCGCCGCCGTGATAAACCTTCGACACGTGCGCGAGGACGACCGCCGGGGGAGTCATCCCTCGCCTCGGAGCGCCATGGCTGCGTCGATCGTCAAGGCGCGGGCCCCGGCCGCCGCGCCCACGCCGATCGACACGGAGAGCGTCGCGGCGAGCGCGGCGACGAACGCGATCGGGTGAACCCCGACCGGAGCGCGAAAGACGATCTGGAACACGACCCGCACGAGGAGCGCGCCCAGTCCGAAGCCCGCGATCGAGGCGGCGAGCCCGGTTGTGGCCGACTCGAGCACGAGGAGGAGCGCGACACGCCTTTTGGTCGCGCCGAGAGCGGCGAGGAGCGCGAGCTCCTTTCTTCTCTCCAGGACGCGCGCGAGCGCGGAACTCCCGGCGCCGAGCGCGGCGAGCGAGAGCACGAAGACGAGCGCGAGGCCCGTGAGGAGACGGATGATCTCCAGAACCTTCTTCTCCCCCTCGAGAACCTGTCCGAAGGGTTCCAGATCGACGACATGCCCGGCGCGACGCATCTCTCCTTCCAGCCTCGCGATCCCCTCGTCGCCGCCGTCGACGCGCAGGAGCAGCCACCGGTCGATGCTCGCCACGTCTCCCCGGCTTGCGGAAGGAACGCCCTCGGTGTGACAGCCGCCGCAGCTCGAGTCCCGGACACCCACGTCCGGGTGACCCGGCGGAAGCACGGGCCCGCCGGAGGGCGCCGGGAACGCCGCGACGTGGACTCGATCGTCGTCCTCGTCGCCGCTCGTCGCGACGCCGGCCACGGCAAGGACGATCGACTCGCCAGAGCCGGCGAGTCGCGCCTCGATCCGCCCGCCGGGGGTCGCGCCGATCCGAAGGGCGAGTCGCGTGCCGACGAGGCACTCGTCCGGCGAGCGCGGTCGTGCTCCGTCGATATGCCAGTACGGCGTTAGCCTGGCGAGTTCGTCGGGGTCGGCGGCGACCATGGCGACGGGGAGCCCCCGGATCGTCGCGGAACGCGCCGAGAGCGCCGCGGCGAGCGCGCCTCGTTCTCGGGCAAACCGCGTCGCTTCCGCGGCCCCCTCGTCGGTGGAGAGCGAATCGCCTCTCGCCATGGCGTTGGCTCCCGACTCGCGGAGCGCGAGCGCCATCTTCCCCCCGGTCTCCAGGGGAAGCGTGGCGAAGACCGTGACGAGCGCCGCCGCAACCGCAAGCGATCCGAGGGACCACAGCGTCACTCCCGGCGAGTGCGCGAGGCTCCGGAAAACCATCCGGACGAGCATGGGAAGGATTCTATGCGCCGTGGAGGAGTCGCGCGACGTCGGTCCGCGAGGCGCGGAGCGCCGGGATCAGGCTCCCGAGCGCGCCGAGCGCGGCGCCGAGTAGGGGACCCAGAAAAAGGACGGAGCGGTGGGGCCCCATCGGTTCGCCGAAGACGGCAAGAACGAGCTCTCCGCCGAGAAGGAGCCCGGTCGCGCCTCCCAGGAGCCCGCCGAGCGCTCCCAGGAGCGCGGCCTCCGCGAGGAAGAGCGCAAGGACATGGAGACGGTGCGCCCCCAGGGCGGAGTGGAGCGCCGCCTCCGGGCGTCGAGCGAGGACCGACGACGACAGGACTCCGAGCACGGCGAGCGAGCAGGCCGCCCCGCCGAGCACGGCGAGGAGGTGGAGGAGTCCCTCGACCCGCGTGAGCACGGCCCCCTGGGTCTCGCTCACGCGCCGGACGACACGGGCCGACGAGCCGGGGATCGCGGCCTGGACCTGGGCCGCAACCGAGCCCGGATACGGGGTGCACGCCCAGCGCTCGTACTCCTCGGGCGTGAGCGATCGCGGGTCCTTGCGGTACTTCTCCGCCAGCCGGTTCTCCGGGGTCGTGAGGGCGAAGACATCGACCTCGCTCACCTTCCCGGAGAGGCCGCCGAGAGCTTGCGCGGTCTCAAGCGCGAGAACGATCGCGCCGTCCTCGGCACCGCCAAGCGCGGAGAGGACGCCGGCCACGACGAGGCTCCGCTCCCCGGCGGTCCCCTCGATCGAGAGCCTCATCCCGATCGCGAGATCCAGATCTTCGGCGGCGCGCTCTCCCGCGACGCATTCGCCCGAGCCGGCGAGCCAGCGGCCACGCACATTCCAGTGCTCGTAGGGCGGCTCCCCCTGAGATCGGATCCCGAGCAAGCGAACCTCGCGATCGACCGCGCGTCCCGACGTCCAGAGGCGGGGCACGACCGCGAGGATGTTGTTTCTCCAGAAGATCCGGTCGAGGTTCGAAAGGTCGGCCTCCTCCATGAGCTCCCCCGGGGCCGCCGTTCCCCACGCGGCGGCTCCGATCGGCTCGACCTTGATGTTGGCGCCGAAGGACGAGAGTTCGCGGTTCATCTTGTCCCCCGCGTCGAGCGCGAGGGCGAGGAACCCCATGAGCAACGTGATGCCGATCCAGACCGCCCCCAGGGCGGCGAGCTTGCGCCTCTTCCTCCGGCCGAGCGAGAGAAGAACCAGTCGGGAGAACATCCCGTCTGGTCTACTTCAGGAAGGCGTCCGGTTCCTCCACGAACTTCGCGCGACAGCCGCCCATGCCGCAGAAGTAGTAGACCTTCCCGTCGTGGACCTCGTAGGCTGTGGCCTCGTCCACGCGGACCTTCATGCCGCAGACGGGGTCCTCTTCCTCGCGCCCACCCTCGGAGGCGAACAGGTCTGCATGTTCTTCGAGGTCGGACACGGGGATGAGGAGAACGCCTCCCTCTACCCTCGACTCCAGGGGGATCGGGTTGCACCCGCCCGCGAGCCCGAGCGTCCGCGGGTTGATCTCCGCCTCGCAGTTGGCGCACAGGAGGAATTCCCCGTCCTGGATGAAACCCCGGGGGCCGCAGATCTCGCAGGCGTCGAGAGCCGTGCGGATCTCGCCCTCGCCGGTCCTCATCGCCAGGAACCGGACCAGGCGTCCCTTGGTGAGGTAGCCGAACCGATGGAGCTCGCCGTCATCGAGCCGCGCGATCGGCACGCGGGCCTGGTCGCCCTCGACCTCGGCCGGCTCGGGCGGGGCCAGCTGGCGTGGAATCGCCTCCTGGGCATACACGACGCCGACCGTTCCCAGGATGAAGATCGCCGTCGTCGTCGCCGCGTAGCGGTAGAAGCGTTCGGACTTCGCGCGGGCAAGGGCGAGGCGGCGCTCGGCCTCCGAGAGCCCATCGAGAACGACGGCCTCCCGCGGCCCGCTCACCCAGACAAAGAGGGGGATGGCGAGAAGCGCCAGGACGAAGATCGTGTTGTTCCTCACGATCGGCCCGACGAGGGACATGCTCTCCTTGGTCGCCGGCAGGACGCCCGCCTCGGAGAACTCATGGTAGCCGTTGACCAGGAGCTGGACGATGAAGAGCACCAGGACGCACTCGGTGACGAAGAAGAAGCGCCGGAGATCGACCTTGAGGCTCCCCCGGACGAAGAAGACGCAGAAGAGGACGGCGAGCGCGAGTCCGGCGAGCGCCCCCAGAAAGGAAAGCAGCGCGTCGGTGGTGAGGCTTACCGCGGAGAGGAAGAGCACGGTCTCGGCCCCCTCGCGGAACACCATGAGGAAGGCGAAGGCGCCCAGCCCCCATGCCTCGCGCGCGCTTGCGCCAGCCGTCGCGCGTTCGACTCGGGCCTCGATATCGGCCTTGAGCCGCCTGGAGCGCGCGTGCATCCAGACGAGCATCGAGCCCACGAAGACGGCTGAGATGGTGAAGAGAGCCCCTTCGTAGGCCTCCTCGTTGAAGGTGAGGATCTGGAGGCCGTAGGCCGCGGCGAAGCTCCCCACCACCGCGAGCGCGAGCCCCCAGTAGACTGGCCTCTCGAGGTCCCGTCGGTTCGCGCGCCTGAGGACCACGAGCAGGATCCCGATCACGAGCGCCGCCTCGACTCCCTCCCGGAGCATGATCACGAACGATTCGAACATGGCTGGCCCTCTTCGTCTCGCCGGAGTTCCCGCCGGAGCCCCGGTCGAAGTTGAAATCGGATTTCATGTTACCCGCAAGCGCATGGAAATACACGGACTCCGGCGGCGTGTCAAGACCCTGACTGCGGAGCTCCTGGAGTCAGGTTGAACGGGTCGCGAATGTAGCGCTTCTGGCAGGTGGCGCAGAGATCGAGGTGGAAGACCTTGTAAACCTGGTCTTCAAGCTCCTGCTCCGTCATCCGGGCTGCTTGCTCCTGGAGGCGGCGGATCTCCTCCGTATGGTCCCGCTGGATGTCTTCCGCGGTGAGTTCGAGGACGTCGTAAGCGGCCTTCACCTCGATCTTCACCTCGTAACGGACGTCCTCGTCGAGAAGAAGACCCCCTCCGCAGCGATCGCACGTCAGGTGATCCATGGGTTCCGCGCTCCGGCATATCGAGAGTCACGGATCGTAGCACCATCTGAAATCGAAGCCTCCGCGAGGCCGCTGCGAAACGGCCCCGCGGCGAAGCGGGATCCGGAAGCCAATGGATTGCCGGACAACCCGTCGCCGCTATTAGTCCCGCGTTCTCCCTTCAGGAGGAGCCGGAGCTCCTGGTTATCCCGTTCCTTCGCGGCCAGGACAGCGTCCTTCTCGGCCAGGGCTGCGTCCTTCTCGGCCAGAAGTTCCTCGGTTAGCGGAAGGGGGTCGTCCTCTCCGGGGAGGTAGAAGCGAAGACGAAAACGGCGTTCGCCGAACAAGAGGTACTCCTGCGATGCGAGCTCGAGCCCGAGGGCCAGGCTCGGGACGCGGCCCCGCTCGTTCTCGGGGATGGGCACGTATCCCTCCGGCGCCAGGGCGAAGCCGGCGAGGACCCTCTCGTGGTAGGCCCCCTCCGGATCGAACAGGAAGTGCTCCCGCACGCCCAGGGCGTGGTAGATGAGCGGCTTCTCCTCGCTGTCTCGCGAGGCGGTCGTCTTCGACGCGATCTCCAGGACCCAGTCCGGCGCCTTCCCCGTCCGCCAGGGGTAATAGCCCGGTTCGTTCCTGGCGGGAACTCCGCGCACGACCATGACGTCCGGCCGGACCGCTCGGCGGAGGTCCCGGCGGTCGTAGTAGACGGAATCCTCGAAGGACACGTATTCCTGGGCCGGGTCGAAGTAGCGCTCGAGGGTGAGAGAGGCCTCCCTCATCTCCCTGAACTGGAGGGGCGTCAAGCCCTCCTCCTCCAAGTCCTCGCCCTCCTCCAGGTGCGGGAGGAGGACGCGGGATTTCGTATCCGACATGATTCCCTCCGCGTTGAAGACGATCTGTCCGACCCGGATCGGCTCTTGCTCGAGTTCAATGTAGTCGATCCTCAGTTTCGTTTCCATCTCGGGCTCATGGTTCGTGGGACCCTGGCCGAGGACTACGCCAGCGCGAGGCGTGCCTTGAGGTCCTGGCGGCCGGCGAGGGCGTTCTTGAGCCTTCTCTTCCAGGGACGGAGCCACACGCGGAAGCGCCCCGCGTGATCCCGGAAGAGGCACGCGGCTTCTTCGGCCTCGCGGGTCGCGGCGATCTCCTCGCGAGCGCGAGTGGAGAGGACGATGAGCTGCGCCTGGAGCTGGTCGAGGTCTTGCCTCGTGCACCCGACCCGCTCCAGGGCGGCGAGGATCTCGAGGTCCGTGAGGGCCGTGACGACGATGGGGCGCGAGCGTCCCAGAAACTTCATGAGGAGGGCGGGCCCGTACCTGCGGCAGCCGTTGCCGTTTGCCTCGCCGTTCCCGTTGTCGGAACCGCCGGTCTGTTCCTCCGTCGCGGGGCCTGCGAGAACGGCGGGAGGCACGGGCGGGGTCGGCCCCGTCGTCCCGCGGGGCTTGCGGACCCGCAGGCGGGTGACGAGATCCCAGCGCCCCTCGACGGCGTGAAACGCGGTCCGACGGAAGGCGTTGACCACCGCCCGGAGCTCGACATACTCCCGCTTGACCTCTCGGGCGAGCTCCTCAGAGCGGGTCTCGAGCGCGCCCAGCTCCCGGAGCGCGGCGCTCGCTTCTTCGAGGAGCGGCAGCCCCTCGAGGATCTGCTCGACCGAGATCCTTCTCTCCTCCAGGTATCCTCGCAGCTCGGCGTCCTCCCTCGCGGCCCCGATGAGGATCTCTCCTTGCCGCAGGAGTTCCAGGTTCCGATTCATCGCTCTCTCTCCTTTCGCTGTCCAAACGGCCGTGGAGGGAGCCATCGCGCGAATGCCGTGCCGGCGAGGGGCACGGACCTCGTGCGACCGTCCCGGGTTCCCCCATCCCGCGCTCGACAAGGGACTTGAACGCGCCCCGCGGTTTCCGGCACGGGCGTTCTCGGGTGGCCCGGCAGGCAGGACCGTGCGCTGGGCGCACGATCGGGTGTTGCAAACCCGCACGCGAGAAAACCCGCCTGGTGAATGATCCGCCCCGGAACCGGTGGCGTGGTGTATCCTCTCGGAGGAGGGATGCCATGGCGGTCCAACTGCGTCGGCGGCGCTTCACGGTCGAGGAGGACGACCGGATGGCGGAGTCCGGCATCCTGGGCGAGAGCGACCGCGTCGCGCTTCTGGATGGGGAGATCGTGGAGATGGCGGCAATTGGGAGTCCGCACGCGGCCTGCGTGACGCGGATCGAGGACATCCTGCAT
>JACQVV010000490.1 GCA_016209595.1 Planctomycetota bacterium | reverse complement strand
GCCCGGCAGAGGGGGCAGCTCCCCTCCCCCTGAAGCGGTGGACCCAGCCGACTCGCCCGTCACGCCGTGGAGCGGGTCACCCCCAGCATCTGGTCGACGCGCTCCGCGAGCTCCTTCACGCGGAAGGGCTTCTTCAGATAGGCCACGGGCTCGGGGAACATCTTCTCGATGCGCGAGTCGTCCTGGATGGAGGTGATGACGAGGATCTGGATGTGGCGGTACTCGTCGTCTTCCTTGAGCTGCCGGTAGACTTCCCCCCCGTCGATATCGCCGAGCATGATGTCGAGCAGCATGAGGTCGGGGCGGAATGACGCCGTCTTCAGGCCCCCCTCGTATCCGCTCATGGCCATCGCGATCTCGTAGAGACTTGAATCCAGTGCCTTCTCGACGAGCTTGTGGACCATCTTGTCGTCGTCGACGACCAGGACCCGCTTCTTCCCCCCGCGGCCCTTGTCCAGGTCCCGCCCGGATTCCTCTCCTCCCGCCTCTTCCTCGTCATCTCCGGGGAAGGCGAGCACGGGGAGGCCTCGCTCCACCGCGAAACGGACGAACTCGTCGTGGTTGATCCGGTTGTGGCCGCCCGGAGTGCTGCTCGCCTTCAGGTCGCCCTTGCGGATCGCCAGGATGATCGTGTTCCGGTGGACATGGCAAAGTTTGGCGATCTCGCTCGTCGAATAGAAGTCCCGTTTCTTGATTGTCATCTGCGCTTTTTCCAGTTGCCCACCTGGCCTCGGGTTCTCAGGAAGCGCCACGAAACGCTTGTGGCGCGGGATGTTCTAGGAAGGTTAGCCGAGAGCGAACGTCTTGTCAAGGAGAAGTGCACAAAACGTATCAAGCCGGTCCGCGGCGGCCCCTGGGGGAGGTCCGAACCAGGCCTCGGACTGGAGGCTGGAGGAACGGCCGAGGGCGCGCCGCCTGTTTTTCTTTGTTTTTCCTCTTGTCTCCAGCCTCCGGTCTCCAGCCTGTCTCTAGCGAGCGGTTGAAGTCCGTTTCTCGGCGACCTATACTCAGACTGTCGCTCCGAGCCTAAGAACTGGAGGTCCTGGGATGAAGGCAGGGCGTCTCCTCGCTCTGTGGCTTGGTCTCGTTTCCCCGCTGTGTGCCGAGGTGACGGTCGACGCGGTGATCGACCGTTCCGGGAAGAACGCATCGAAGCCGGAACTCCTGGCGTTCGTGCGTTCGCGGACCACGCCCTACGAGCTCTCGCCGCAGGACATCATCCGGATGCGCGAGGCTGGCGTGGATCCGGATGTCATCGTGGCGATGATCGAACATCGCCCGCCTCCCTCGAGCGAGCCGGAGAAGCACGCCGCTCCCGCCCCCTCGTCGCCGCCTCTCGCCCTGCCCGATTCGCCAGGGCGGGCCGTTCCGGACGATCCCCCCGCGGCCTCTCCAGCCCGGGAAAACCTGAGGATCGAGAACCGGTCCCGGGCGACCCTCTTCGTGACGCTCTCGGCCGGCCGGGTCCTCCTTTCCCACGATTCGGGAGAGCTCCGTATCTCGCCCGAGCACTATCTCCTTCTCGGCAGGGACCCCGGGGACGCCCGGCTCGTGGTCGCGGGGGAAACCGAGGGGGAGTCCATTCGTTGCCTCGAGGACTCCGACACTCGGATCGTCTACCAAGGCCCTGACTCGTACCTCGTGGCCGAGGGGCTGGACCGTGCTCTCGCCCGGCGATCGATTCGCGGCCTCGCCCCTGGATCGGATCTCTCGGGGATCACGTCCCGAGGGTTCGCCGACCGCATCCTCGTGATCCGCGGATCGCTCGTCGAGGAGTATCGGGGCGAGGCTCTCTCGATTCGCTCGTCCGGCAGGGACGAGGGGACCTGGAAGACCGACAGTTCGGTCCTCCCGCCCCCGGAGGACCTCGGTGGGAACGGACCCGACCTCTCGGAGTGGGAGCGCGCGGCCTGGGAGGCCTACGAACAGGCCCGAGTGGCGGGATATCAGGGACCCCCACCCTCGGCATATCAGGGCCCGGCGCCTTCGTGCCACCCGGACGGATCCGTAGTCCCTCCTTCGTACTCATGGCCCCGGCCCACCCCCTTCCAGCGCGGCGCCTGGCGTCACGACGGGGCCCGCGGAGGCTGCCGGTAGCCCGTCACCCGGAAGACGTCGACCGGAGCCTGACGGCCGCGGATCGGGATCGCCTCGAGGAACGTCTTCTCGAAGCGCTCGTCGAGGCGATCCGCGACGTCCCGGGAGATCACCACCTGCCCGCCCTGGGCGAGCTTCTGGAGCCGGCTCGCGACGTTCACCACGTCTCCGACGGCCGTGTAGTCCATCCGCGCCTCGCTCCCCATGTTCCCCATGAGGACCATCCCGCTCTGGATCCCGATCCCGACCTCGACCGGCTCCAGCCCCGCCTCGCGCCGTTTCGCGGTGATCCCCGCGATCCCGGCCTGGATCTCCAGCGCGGCCCGCACGGCCTCCGGTTCCCGCCCGGCGCCCAGGAAGAGCGCCATCACCTCGTCGCCGATGAACTTGTCCACGATCCCGCCGTGCCGGTCCACGCACTCCGTTTCCAGGGCCAGGTAGCGATTGAGGACCTCGATCACCTCCTCGGGCCGGTGCTTCTCGCTGAATGATGTGAAACCGCGGATGTCGGCGAAGAGGACCGTCGCCTCGGTCCGCGTCCCCCGCGCCTCCTGATCGGTGATCCGGTGGCCGGTCGAGCGGGCGATCATCGCCCGCGTGGCCCCCGAGATATAGCGGCGCATGAAGAACTGCTCGTGCAGCCCCTTCACCATGTTACGGAAGGACAGGCTGAGCTCCTCGATCTCGCGCGGCCGCTGGTAGATCTCCACGTCCACGTCGAGATCTCCGCCGCGCACGCGCTGGGCGCTCCCGGCCAGGTTCTCGAGCGGCCGCGTGACGAGAAGCGAGCAGACGAACGCGAGCGCCGTGGCCAGGAGCGCGGTGGCCACGGCGAGGCCGACGGTGAAGGGCCGCAGGAAGTCGAGCCCCTCCGTGAAGTGGCTCCGCGGCGTCGCAACCCCCACCTCCCAGCGCCACGGGCCGTTCTCGTAAGGGACGAGATGCGTGTGGAACTCCTCCCCCTCGACCTCGTGGACGAGACCCTCCTCCGGGTGGGTGGCTCCCCCCTTCTTCAGGGCCGGATGGAAG
>JACQVV010000503.1 GCA_016209595.1 Planctomycetota bacterium | reverse complement strand
GGGTTCGGGGTTCGGGGTTCGGGGGTTCCGTTCCCCGTCGCCGGTCGCCCGTCGCCCGGCAGGCGCCAGCGGCTCCCTCCCCTTCTTTTCATCCGATGGCCGTGACATCGCGGGCGGCGTCGATGGCCAGGATGAGGTCCGCCGCCGTCTGGTAGCGGTCGTCGGGCTTCTTGGCCAGGCCTTTCCTGAGGATTTCCCTGGTCTGGGGAGTGATCGCCTGGCAGTCGATGGCATCGATCGGCGGGGGCTCGTTCTGGATCCGCAGCACCGTGGTCCGGTTGAATTCGCCGGGGAAGGGGACCTTGCCGGAGATGTATTCGAAGAAGGTCGCCGCGAGCGCGTAGATGTCCGACCTGCGATCGGCCGAGCGCGAGTCGAGAAGCTGTTCCGGCGGCGTGTAGGCCAGCGTTCCGACCCAGGACCCCGACTCCGTGATGTCGCTCCCGCCGATCTCGTTCAGGAACTTCGCCAGGCCGAAGTCGGTGAGCTTCGCGTCCCCCTGCCGGCTGATGATGATGTTCTCCGGCTTGATGTCCCGGTGGACGGCACCGTGCTCGTGGGCGAAATGGAGCGCGTCGGCGACCTGCCGGACGATCAGAAGCGCGTCCAGGACCTGGAAGAAGCCGGCGCGGAAGAGGCGCTGGCGGGTATCCAGCCCGTCCACGTATTCCATCGCGATGTAGTGCTTCCCCTGCTCGGTCCCGGCGTCGAGGTACTGGACGATATTGGGGTGGGTGAGCCGCGCCCCCGTCCTTCCTTCGCGCAGGAACCGTTGGAGCGCCTTCTCGCCGACGCCCTCGAGCTCCTTGAACACCTTGATCGCGACGGGCTTTCGCAGCGGGAGGTGGATCGCCATGTAGACCGTCGCCATCCCGCCCGATCCGAGTTTCCGGTAGAGCCGGTATCGCCCGAAGGAGGCGAAGTCCCCCTCGCCCTCGCAGAAGCACTTGAGGCAGATCGTCCCGTCCTCGGTCTGGAAGGCGGTGTGGCCGAGGAGGTCGTGGTTCGTGAGCTCTGCGCCGCACGAGCTGCACGGGCGGAGCCCCATCCGAGGAGGTGGGTCCTCCTTAAAGAGCGTCGGCCGGGGCAGCGTCGACGTCGTCGAGGTGGCCGTGTCGTCGGTGCAGGAGAAGAGGATCCGGGTCCGGCCGATCTGCACGTGGTCGCCCGGCAGGACGACCTCCTCCTGGATGCGCGCGCCGTTGAGGTACGTCCCGTTCTGGCTCTGGAGGTCGCGCAGGATCGCCCCCCGGCCCGTGACCACGAACTCGCAGTGCCGCCGCGAGAGGAGCGCGTCGTTCACGCCGATGTCGCAGGTGTCCAGGCGGCCCAGGACGTACTTGGCCCCCGGCTGGAGGGGGTAGTTCTGGCTCTCCCCTCGCTCGGACGTGATCGTGAGGTGGAACCTAGCCATTGCGCCCAGGATTGTAGACGCCCGTCGCGGCGGGATCCACTGGAGCAAGCGCGAGAGGAGCGTTCCCTGGGCCCGGGTCGGCGAGCGAGAGGGCCTTCCTCCCGGCGAGGATGTCGGCGAGATCCGCGGCGAGGATCTCCCCTCGCCAGCCTCCGAAGGCGGGGAGCGCGGCGATCCCGGCCGCCGAGCCCGGGGGGGCCGCGGCGAGCGCGGCGAGCGATTCGCGCGAGGATAACGTCTGCGCCCCGATCCCGAGCTCCGCCGCGCGGCCGCGGACGTAGGCCCAGAGGAGGTCGACCCGGGCGGCGAGCGCGGGGTCGTTTTCCGGGCGGGGGATCGCCGCCGGCGGGTCGGTGCGAGCCCGTTCGACCCCCGCGTGGACGGCCTGGAGGATCTCCTGCGAGCATCGCTCCACGACCGCCGGGTGGAGGCTCCGGTTCCCCTTGAGCTCGCGCGGGGTCCGCGGCGCGCGACGGGAGAGCGCGAGAAGGGCCTCGTCCCGCGCGATCCGGCTCCGCGGCTCGTCGGACTGGATCGCCTCGTCCTCCCGCCATCGCGCAAGCTCCCGGAGCACGGAGAGGCCGCGGGGGTCGAGGTTCCAGGCTCCCCGGATCTCCCGGTAGTCCTTCTCGGGGTCGTACTCGAAACGGTCCGGGTCCTCCAGGCGGAGGAGCTCCTCGCCGGCCCAGGAGCGGCGCCCGAGGGAGTCGAGCCTCCGCACGAGTTCGTCCCGGATGGCCAGGAGATACCGGACGTCGTCGTAGGCGTAGTCCATCTGCTCGTCCGAGAGCGGCCGGCGCGCCCAGTCGGACATCGTCTCCCCCTTGGAGAGGCGCGCCCCCGAGATCTCGCTCACGAGCTTCTCGTAGCTCGTCTGGTCGGAGAAGCCCGCGAAGGCCGCGGCGACCTGCGTGTCGAAGATCCTCCGGGGCATCCGGCCCGTGGCCCGGTAGGAGATCTCCAGGTCCTGCACCGCCGCGTGAACGACCTTCTCGACGCCGGGATCCTGGAGCACCCGGTGGAACGCCGAGAGGTCGAGTCCGGCCAGGGGATCGACGAGAGCGAGGAGATCCGGAAGCGCCACCTGGACGAGACAGAGGTGCGGCCGGAACGTCCGCTCCCGGTGGAACTCGGTGTCGAAGGCGAAACGCTCCGAAGCCGCGAGCCGCGCGCAGAGCCCTTCCAGGTCTCCTTGCGTCCGGATGTAGACCTTCTTCGCTTCCTCCATCCAAACACTCTATCCCGCGGCGGCTACAATGCGCCGATGGAGGTCGAGAATTTCGCCGTCCCCGCACTCGTGACCGGACTCGCCTGGGACGGGAGCCGACTCTGGCTCCTGGAGGGCGCGGATCGCCGCGTCTCGACGTTCGAGCCCGCGCCCGGACGCTTCGAGCCGCGCTTCGCGCTTGCGGAGCCCGCCCGGGCGATCGCGTTCCACGCGGGCGAGCTTGTCTCGCTCCCCGCGGACGGAATGCGCATCCTGTGCCTGGACCCCGCGACGGGAAGAGAGAAGAGCTCGCTTGGGCTGGAAGACCGGGGCGCGTTTTCTCTCGTGAGCGACGGGAAAGAGCTTTGGCTCCTCGACCAGGACTCACGCCGCCTCTCCGCGATCGACCCGTCCTCCGGGCGGCGACGCGAGGACCGCGTCCTCTCCGACCCCGTCCGTTCTCCCGCCTGGGCCGGTATCGACCTCTGGGCCCTCTTGGTCCGGCGCGAGCGTCCCGCGAAGCCCTTCCGCTGGCGCGGCCTCGCCCCGGGCGCCGGTCCCTTTCCGCCCGGCCCCGGCTCCGAGTTCGCTCTCGTCCGGATCGACGCCGGCACGGGGGGAATCGCCGAGCGCTTCGCTCTTCCGTCGGAACCCGCCGCGCTTGCCTTCGACGGCCGGAGCTTCTGGTACTCCTGTGCCTCGGCCGAGGGCCTGGAGCGCCTCGAGATCCCCCGAGGTCTCCGCCGCGACTAAGAGCCCATCCAAAAACCCTCCCGTCGCCGGGCGGGCGGCGGCGGCCCGTCTGCTTCGTTGCTTCGCCCTAGTCGTGGCAGGGCCACGACTTCGGGCTCGCGCCTCGCATCCGGGCCGCCGGCG
>JACQVV010000510.1 GCA_016209595.1 Planctomycetota bacterium | reverse complement strand
GGTAGGTCTGGAGCGCCTTCCTCGCCCACGAGCGAAGGCCCTTCACCCGCTTGCCGAACTCCGCGTCGAAAAGGCGCACGAAGTGGTCGATGAGGAGCCCGAGGTCCTCCATCCGCTCCCGGAGCGGGGGCAGGACGAGGTGGAGGACTTTCAGGCGGTAGAGGAGGTCGCTCCGGAACTCCCCTCGCTCCGCCCGGCGGGCCAGATCGACGTTCGTGGCGGCGAGGATCCGGACGTCGACCTTCCGGGGCGCGTCCTCCCCGACGCGGCGCGCTTCGCCGGACTCCAGGACCCGGAGGAGCTTCGGCTGGAGGTCGAAGGGGAGCGCCTCGATCTCGTCGAGGAAGAGGGTTCCGCCATCCGCCTCCGCGAAGAGCCCCTTCCGGCCCGAGACGGCCCCGGTGAACGCGCCCGCGGCATGGCCGAAGAGCTCGCTCTCGACAAGGCCCGCGGGGATCGCTCCGCAGTTCACCGAGACGAGCGCCGACCCGGCCCTCGGGCTGTTGGCGTGGATCGCGCGGGCGAGGAGCTCCTTCCCCGTCCCCGTCTCCCCCTCGATCAGGACCGGGACGTGGGTCTGGGCGACCTTCCTCGCCGCCTCGATGACCGCGGCCAGGAGCGCGCTCTCGCCCAACATCTCCTCGAAGCCGGCCCGCCCCTCCAGTCGCCCGCGGAGCTGGCGGACCTGATCGGAGAGCTCTCCCTTCTCGATGGCGTGGGCCGCGGCGAGCGCGGCCTGGTCGACGAAGCCCGTCACGAGATCGAGGTCCCCCGGCAGGAGGCGGCTCGTGACGTCGCGGGAGTCGAGGTAGAGCGCCCCGAGGACGTCCTCTCCCGGCCCACGCATCGGCAGGCACATGACGAGGAAGAGATCGAGTTCGTGGACGCTGTCGCTGTCCATGAGGGAAGGGTCGAACGCCGGTTCCGTGGAAACGTACGGGCGCCCGGTCGCGAGGACCTGCCGGAGGATCGTCCGGCTCACCTCCGACTCGGGGGCCTCGATCCGGCCGCCCCCGCGATCGCGGGCGATCTCGAAGTCGACCTTCGACCCGTCTCGCGACAGGATCACGAAGGCGCGCTGGGCGCCGGTAAGTTCCAGGCTCGCCTCGACGATCGCCGAAAGGAGCCGGGGGATGTCGCGCTCCATCCCGAGGCTCCGGTTGATCTGGCAGATCGACTTCAGGAACGAGAGCCGGCGCTCGAGGTCTTGCCTCGTCGCGGATTCCGCGCCCCTGGGCTCTCCCGCCGCCATCCGTCAGCCCGGGGCCCGAGGGCCGCTACCCGCCAGCCCCGGCGACGGTCCGGGGCGGCTTCTCGTCTTCCTCGTCCCCCGGGACGCCGTCCCCGCCCACGTCCGCCACCGTGCTCTTCCTCACCTCCTGGTCGGCCTGGTCGAACCAGCTCATCCACGAGGCGCTCGAGACGCTGATGTCGGCCTGGGTCATGGCGCTCGGAGAGACCCACTCGCGGAGGGCATCCTGAACGTCGCTTGCGGTACCGATGTAGATGAAGACATCGCACCCCGTGAGTTGCTGGATCGTCTCCACGACCTCGACGGTGACCATCCCGGCCATGAGGATCGTGAGGGTCTTCCCGAACTTGTCGAGCGGGATGAGCTCGTACTTGAAGCAAATCTCGCTCGGGACGAGGCCCACGACTTCCTTGGAGAGCTGGTAATTCTCCGTCGAGAGGAAGGGAAGGCCGAGCTGGTTCGCCATGGCGCGGGCGAGCGCCCGCTCCGTGAGGTATCCCTGCTCGATCAGGATGCGTCCGAGGAGCTCCCCGCCCTCCTTCTGGAGGGAGAGCGCGGTCTCGAGCTGCTCCTGGGTGATGTACCCCTCGTCGACGAGGATCTCACCCAGTCGCCTCTTCTTGAGTCTCTCGAACTGCCTCATGGCGCGGGTGCCGTATCCTATCCTGTCAGGGGGAGGGGAACAGCCCCCTCCCCCTTCCTACCGCCGGCACGGCGTTCGCGCGGTCCGGTGGAGGAGAGCGCACTGCGGGAAAGGGGCGAACGCCGTGCCAGCGGCCCCCTCCCCTTGTCGTGAGCGCTGTGGCAAGTCTGGCGATCTCCCTCATAGCGCGGGTGCCGTATCCTATCCTGTTATCGAATCTTAGGACGGCAGAGAAAGACCGTCAAGGCCGTTTCATCCTGGGTGCGGTCCGGACCAGGACGAGCGCCGACTTGAAGGCCCGGCGGGTCCGTTCGTCGTCCTGGGCTCCCGAGGCCATGCCGGCGAGGATCCGGTGGATGCGGACGAGCGTCGCGCGGTCGCCGAATTCGCCGGCGACCCGCAGAGCCTCGGCGAGCCGGCGCTCCGCCTCCGCGACGCGACCAGCGGCGAGATCGAGCTCGGCGAGGCTCGCCTGGAGGTTCGCCAGGCGCCAGGGGGCACCCAGCCCCTCGAGCTCCGCGAGGGCGTAGCCGAAGTACCTCTGGGCCCCGGCCTCGTCACCCTGCCGCGCGTCGATCCGGCCGCGCAGGTGGTAGGCCGCCGCGCGCCCTCGGCGGCATCCGACCTCGCCGTGGAGCTCTCCCGCGCGGGCGGCGTGGCTCCTCGCGAGATCGGGGATCCCGCGCGCGAGATGGACCGCCGCGAATCCCTCCTCGATCCGCGCGCGGCGGAACCGGTCGCTCGTGGACCCGAGGGCCTCGCGCGCCCCCTCGAACCGATCGAGGGCGCTCCTGGGCTCTCCCTGGAAGAGGTGGGCCCAACCCGCCGTCTCGAATGCGGCGGCCCGGGCGGGATCCTCCCCCCCGCGCGCGGCCCCCGGGAGCGCGAGCTCGAGCGCTCGGCGGGCTTCTTCGAGCTCGCCCCTGCGGAGGGCAAGGCGCGCCCAGGCGACCCGCTGCCGGGGCAAGAAGTAGTCGAGCCGCGCCGACGAGAGGACCTCGGCCTCCTGGGCGAGCCGCTCCTCGGCACGGTCCCACCGCCCGACGAGGTAGGCCGACTCGGCGGCGAGATGGAACGCGAAGGCGCGCGTCGCGGCGTCTCCCTTTCCCTCGTCCAGCCTCACCATCGCCTGGGCGATCGCGCGCGCCGCCTCGTCGTACCGGTCGCGCACGAGCTCGAGCCGTGCGAGGTGGCAGAGGATCTCCGGATCGTCCTCGCTCTCACCGACCTCGCCGGCGCGGAAGCTCCGCGCGGCCCCCTCGTAGTCTCCCATCGAGAGCTGCGCGAGTCCAAGGCCCCGATGGAGCTTCCCGGCCGACCCGCTCGCGGCCGAGCCGCCCGCTCGCCCCGCGAGCCGCACCCCCGTTTCGAAGTGCCGCGCCGCGAGCTCCCCGCGGTTCGCCGCGAGGCACGCCTCGCCCAGGAGGCCGTGGAGGTCGGCCGACTCGAGGGGCTCGGGGAAGAGTTCCGGGAACGCGCCCCGACTCGTGAGCGGACGGCGCACGCCACGCCCGGGAACCGCCTCATGGAGCTTCTGCGCCTCTTCCAGGTGGAACACGGCGTCTTCGATCCGCTCGGCGAGAAGCGCCTCCTTCCCGGCCGCCGCGCGGTACTCCAGCGCCTTCTCCGGACGATTCGCCTGGACGAAGATCCCCGCGAGGTCGGCCCACGACACCCCCCCCGCCCCCAGCCGCTCCGCCGCGAGCGCGATCCTCTCCCAGGCCGCGGGGCGCTCTCGCGGCGGCGTCTCCTCCAGGAAGCGCTGGCGCACCCGGACAGAGGTGAGCGAGTACGCCGTGTGGTCCCCGCGCGTCCGGCGCGACGCGAGCCGCGCGCTCACGAGGTCGGCCGGCACGAGCGCGACCTGGGTCCGGTTCCAGTCGCAGGCCGCGAGGAGCACCGGCTCGGGAAGCGGGAACGGCGCGAGCGCGAGCACGGCGAGGGCCGCGCGATGGGCCGAGGGGAGCGCTCGGGTCGCGGCGAGGAGCTCCTGTTCAAGGATTTCCGGCAGAAGTCCCTCCACGCCTTGCTCCCGCTCTTGAAGGTCGGTCGTCCAGACGCCTTCCTTCTGGAAGACGAAGCCCTTTTCCTTTCCCGTCTCGAGCAGGAGCTCGACGTCCCGCGGCATCCCCCCCGAAAGGGCGGTCACCTCCCGGGCAAGCTCGTCCGAGACCCCATCGGCCGAAAGAAAGAGCGCGGCGAGCTTCCGCACCAGGACCTCGGAGAGGGGACGGAGCCGGAGCTCCTCCAGCCTCCCCGCCGCCGCGAGGCGCCTCCTGGTCTCCTCCCCCGGGAAGGCGGCGGTGTCTTTCCCGCACGCGAGCGCCGCGAAGAAGATGCCCTTCGTCCCGGTCTCGCCCGCGAGATCGCCCAGGAACCTCCATTCGGCGTCGGTCGCGCCGTCCATGTCGTCGAGGAAGACGGCGAACGGACGGCGCGCCGAGATCATCCGGAAGAAGGCGAGCAAGGAACGTTCGAGCTCGTCGGGATCGTCGAGGAGCGAGGGGGAGACGCCTTCGAGGAACGAGCGTTCCCCGAGCTCCGGAGCGACGCGGAGGATCGCGGGAGCCCACTCGCGCGCCGACCCCCGGAGCGTTTTCGTCATCCAGGCGCACCGGTCGGCGATCCCCGCCGCCGCCAGGCCGAGCGCGCGAGCGAGCGGCCGCTCCTCGCCGGCCTCCAGCGAGGCGACCTGGACGAGGAGCCTCTCGGCCTCCGGGAGCCGCGCGAGCTCGCGCCCGAACCGGCTCTTTCCCGATCCGCGCGGCCCCAGGACCAGGACGAGCGAGGGCTCCCCCCCGAGGCACTGCTCGACCCGCGGGGCGAGCTTCCGCCGCAGCAGGTCCTGCCCGAGCCACGGGATCTCTGGGAGAGGTGCGCTCGGCGGGGGCGCCTCCGCCCTCCCCGGTGCCGGGAGGACGACGGCGGGCCCCGGCACGACCCTCGGCGCAGGCACCGCCGGCTCGCCCGTGATCGCCGCGAGGCGCCCGGCGACCAGGGCGGCGTCGCGTGGCCTGTCGCCCGCGTGTTTCGCGAGGAGCGCATGCACGAGCTCGCCCAGTTCCCGGGGCACATTCGGGGCGAACTCGGCGAGCGCGGGGACCGGATCGAAGACATGCCGGCAGATCGTCTCGACCGAGCTCTTCCCCTCGAAAGGTCTCCTCCCCGCGATCGCGTAGAAGAGAGTGACGCCGAGCGAGTAGAGGTCGGACCTCGGGCCGAGCGTTCCTCCTCGCGGGCTCTCCGGGGCGAGATAGCTCGGCGTCCCCAGGATTCGCCCGAGCTCCGCCTTCTCCTCCGTTTCGCCGACCTCGCTCACCAGGCCGAAGTCGAGGATCCGCACCCGCCCGTCCGCGCCGATCATGATGTTCCCGGGTTTCACGTCCCCGTGTACGACTGGCGGCCGCTGGCCGTGGGCGTAGGCGAGTCCCAGCGCCACCTGCCGCGCGACCCGGCACGCCTCCGGCCACTCCAGCCGCCCCCCCGAGAGCCCCATCTTCGTCCGGAGCGTCACCCCCGTGACGAACTCCATGACGAGGTAGTAGAAACCCTCCTCGCGATCCACGTCGTGGACTCGGACGATGTTCGGATGGTCGAGCCGCGCCGCCGTCCGCGCCTCCAGGAGGAACCGCTCGACCTCTTCCGCTCTCGTAGCCGGAAGAAGCGGCAGGATCTTCACTGCAACCGGCCGCTCCAGCCCCAGGTGGAGCGCCCGGTAGACCCTCCCCATCCCGCCCTTGCCCACGAGCTGCTCCAAGCGGCACTTCCCGATCGTCCTGCCGGCGAACGGGTCGGCCTCTCGGGGCTCTACGGAACTCGACACCCGGGCATTCTACTCCCGGTCCTGCAATGTCACTCCCCGTCCATCTCCAGGGGGGGTGTCCGCGCGCGGCCCAAAGGACTCATTCCACAGGCTCTTGGGCGTCTGACTCTGCCTCCTCGGCGGGATACTGTGACAACTCGATGCTCAGGCCGAGGGACCCGGCATCACGTACCAACTCCGCCGGGAAGGTGTCGCATTGAACTGGCACGTCTCGGCGGGCGATGCCGAAGTCGAGGGTGACGCCGTCGACGCCCGGAAACGAGCACAGCCGGCGCACCTGCTCGGCGTGGGCGTGGAGGAACGCGATGGTCTCCGAGACCTGGCGCGGGAACTCCCCAAAATCGGCAGCGCTGGCCAGCACATGCACCCCCGACCGCTCATGGCGGCGGCCGCTTGGCCGACTCGCCGGGCACGCCGGCTCACCCCGCCGCTTCACCGCGCACACAGGCAAAGTGCAACCGGCGAGGAAAGTCTCTACGTCGAAGTCCGCGCCGTAGGCACGCAATACAGTCGACACGCGTGATTCCCCTCCTCCACCTGGTTAGACGCCCCGGGAACGAGGCGGTACAACTCGCCAGCGAAAGAGTTCACGGAAGTCGTCGAAGCAGTCTGCGCAGATCCAGTGGTACTCGTCGAGGGTGCAGAAACCCTCGTGTAGCACGCCGGGATGCTCTTCGACCATGAACGTCGCCCAGCAGAACGAACAATGGTCGTGATCCCAAGCGGGATTCTTGGGGTAACGACGGTAGGTCCGCCACTGCAACTCGACCTCCAGAAGGTAGTTCTCCTGCCCGGTGAGGCGCCAGTCCGAGAGGTCAACCATCGCACGCCAGCGCGCCCAACGCCTTGCCGATCAGCGACCAGCCAAAGGCCGGTCCGCTGCATCGGCTTGTTTGGCAGCTCGATCCCGCAGGCGTTTCAGAAAGGGATCCTGAAGTTCCTGCGAGGCGAGCCACTTCAGTTCTTCCTCGAGCGACATGCCTTCGATCTCTGCGGAGATTCTGGCTCGAGCGGTTCTCATCATGGCGACCGCGTCGAACTCCTTCTTGCTCTTACTCATCAGTCAGCACCTCGCGACCTCTGACAAAGCACTCCATGAGGCGCACGGAGTCCTCAGCGAACTCGTCGTCCTCGCAGCCTCCAACCACCGACGCGTCAATGTAGATCCGAGCCCTCATGGTCTCAGCGTACTCCGATCGGATGGGCTGGCGCTACCACCCCGGGGATGCTCCCTCGTGGACACAGGTATTTCCTCGGTGGAGTGAGTTGACAAGGACGCGTGGCTCCCATCGACGCCCAAGGGATCTCCGAGTAACCTGGGGCCGTCTCCGGGGTTAGAGACGAGAACAAGAGAGGGCGAGCAGGCTTCGGGCTACGTTCCGGTCGGAGGACGAGGCGATGTCGAGATCTCTCGTGGCGTTCCTGGCGGCGGCCCTGGCGATCGGACTCTCGGGAGCGGTCGCCGGGCAGGAGGGGGGGGACTACGGACCCTGCGGCCAGGGGCGGGAGGGGAAGCCGCGGCGAATCAAGGGGGGCGAATCGTTCGCGCCGCTCCCGCTCCCGGCGACGCCCCTCCGGCGGACGGAGAGGAAGCGGGAACCGGCGCCGCCCACCCTCATCGGGAAGATCGTCTGGGGGGGGAACCACACGGGGCGGACCCGGGACGGGGAGGAGTACCGATTCGCCGACTGGAACCTCGACCCCTCCGACGTCCAGAGGCTCCTCAAAGCGGCCAACCGGGAGCTCGGAATCCGCTTCACCGACACACGGATCGACCTCCGGTCCTTCTCCTACGACCCGGCCGAGGTGCCCATCCTTTATTTGAGCGGGACGCGGGCACCGTCCTTCGACGCCGAGACCCTCCGGCGCCTCCGCGGCTACGTCGAGGCCGGCGGGAGCCTCTGGGCGGACGCTTGCCACGGGTCGAAGGAGTTCGCGGGCGCGTTTCGCGCCATGATGGCGGCGGCGTTCCCCGACCGGCCGCTCGCACCGCTCGCGCCCGACCACGCGCTCTTCCGGGCGGCCCGGACGATCACCCGCGTCCGCTACTCCGCCGCCGTCACGGACCGGCCCGACGGGGCGCCCTGGCTCGAGGGGATCTACATCGGATGCCGGACGGCCGTCCTCCTCACGCCTTACGACCTCTCCTGCGCCTGGGACTCGCTCCACGAGCCCGAGGGGGCCTCTTGCGTCGTGGGCCGGGACGCCTTCGACCTGGGAGTCAACATGGTCGCCTACGCCCTCGCCTACCACGACCTGGGACGTTATCTCGCCGAGAAGAGGACTCTCGAGACCCAGGACCCGTCGCTCACAGGCGATTTCACCTTCGCTCAGATCCGTTTCGACGGCCTCTGGGACCCCGACCCCTCGGCCTTCGCAAATCTCCTGGAGGCGGTCCTCGCCGAGACGAGCACGCGAGTGTGCCTGGGACGGACCGCCGTCCGTCTGGCCGGGGACGACCTCTCGGTCCATCCCTTCCTCTACATGACGGGACACGGGGACTTCCGGCTCTCGGACGACGAGGTCCGGGGACTCGCGGCGTACCTCGAGAGCGGCGGCACATTGCTCGCGGACGCCTGCTGCGGCGACCTGGTCTTCGACGCGGCGTTCCGACGGGAGCTCGCCCGAGCGCTCCCCGGGAGGAAGCTCGAGACGCTGCCGGGCGACCACCCGGTCCTGTCCGCGCACCACCGGATCGCGGCGATCGAGTACACGCCTCAGGCGAAGGCCACCTTCGAGGGCCTGGCGACCCCGGCGATCGAAGGGATCGATTTCGAAGGCCGGACGCGGGTCTTCTACTCTCGGTTCGATCTCGGCTGCGGCTGGGAGGGCCAGCCGCATCCCTTCGCGCGCGGCGTGTCCGGAGAGGACGCGCTCCGACTCGGTACGAACATCGTGGTCTACGCGCTCACGCACTAGCCAGGGAAGAGACATGCAACGACTGGAGGTCAAGAAGGGCGCGAACGCGGGGACCTCGTATGTCCTGCGCGGAGACGAGGTCACGATCGGCAGGAGCCCGTCCTCGACGATCCGGCTGGACGATAACGGCGTCTCGAGGCAGCACGCCCGCCTCGTTCGGGAAGATGGAGGCTGGACGATTCACGACCTCGGGAGCCGGAACGCCATTCTCGTGAACGGCGAGAAGTCCTCTCGCGCCCGGCTCGCCCACGGGGACAAGATCAAGATCGGCGCGGCGACGCTGGAGTTCGTCTCGGGGGATTCGACGATCCTGCCCGCGCCCGCGGCCCCCGAGGCGGAGACGCGCTCCGAGCCCGCGGGCGAGAAACCCGCCGCCACGAACCTCGATTCGATCCGCAAGGTGAAGGAGGCGCGCCAGAAGATCTTCGATGAGGTCGGCAAGGTCATCATCGGGCAGACCGAGGTCGTCGGGCACATGCTGATCGCCCTCCTCTGCCGCGGCCATTGCCTCATGGTCGGTGTGCCGGGCCTGGCCAAGACCCTCATGGTCCGGACTCTCGCCTCGGTCCTCGACTTCGACTTCAAGCGAATCCAGTTCACGCCGGACCTCATGCCCGCCGACATCACGGGGACCGACGTCCTCGAAGAGGACTCCCAGACGCGAGAGCGGGTCTTCAAGTTCATCCGGGGCCCTATCTTCACGAACATCCTCCTCGCCGACGAGATCAACCGGACGCCTCCCAAGACCCAGGCCGCGCTCCTGGAGGCGATGCAGGAGAACAAGGTCACAGCCTCGGGCTACACCTACGATCTCCCCCAGCCGTTCTTCGTCCTCGCCACGCAGAACCCGATCGAGCAGGAAGGCACCTATCCTCTGCCCGAGGCCCAGCTCGACCGGTTCATGTTCCAGCTCTCGGTCGAGTATCCCGCGAAGGCCGAGGAGATCGCGATCGTCAAGGCGACGACCGGCGCGCGGGCCGAGACGCCATCGGTCGTCCTGGGCGCCGAGGAAGTCCTCGGGCTCCAGGAGATCGTCCGCCGCCTGCCGGTCTCGGACTACATCGTCGCCTACGCCGCGACCCTCGCCCGGGCCTCCCGGCCCAAGGACGCGGACGCGCCGCCCTTCATCAAGGACTACGTGGCCTGGGGAGCGGGCCCGCGGGCGACCCAGTGTCTCGTGCTCGCGGCGAAGGCCCGGGCGATCCTCGCCGGGCGGGTCAACGTCTCTGCCCGCGACGTCCGCTCCGTCGCGGCCATCGTGCTCCGCCACCGGATCTTCACGAACTTCCAGGCCGACTCCGAGGGGATCGACTCGGACGGCATCGTCGCGAGACTCCTCGAAGCGGTGAAGGAGCCGAACGAGAAGGATCTCGCCGAGGCCGCAGCGAAGCCGTAGGGAGCCGGATGGACACCCGCCGGGCGTACGAGATCGGCCTGTTCGGGCTCTTCCTCGTCGTCGCGGTGCATTCCTGGAGGAAGCGCGGGCCGGCCGTCACCGCCCGCGAGTTCCTCTTCGGCTTCGTCCTCACGCAATCGGTCGAGGCGCTCGCGGTCGCGTGCGGCCGCTACCGCTACCCGGGCTGGCTCCTCTACTTCCCTGCCCGCCCGGCGGTCCCCCTGGCCATCGGGCTGGGCTGGGCGGCGCTCGTCCCGACCGTGATGCGCATCTCGGAAGAGATCCTCGAGCGCGCCGCCCCGCGCTGGAAGCTCGCCTCGCTCGACGGCCTGATGGCGGTCGGTCTCGACCTGGTGCTCGACCCCGCCGTCTCGGGACCCCCGATGGCGATGTGGGTGTGGCGCGGAGAGGCCATGACCCCGTACCGTTTCTGGCTCCTCGACGTCCCGGTGTTCAACTTCGTGGGCTGGTTCCTGCTCGTCTGGGCGTGCGGGTTCGAGCTCCGCACGGTCGAGGCGACTTCCCCCGGCGTGAAGCGCTGGCTCTTTCTCGGGGCCTTCCTCCTCGCCGATCTCGCGGTCGCGGCCGCGGTGATGAGGCTGCCATGGTAGGGAGGTTGCGTTTCGAGATCGTGTTCTACGTCTACCTGTATGTCTCCGCCTCGATCCTGGCGGCGCTGGTCGGCCGGCCATGGCTCGGCGCGGTGGGGCTCGTCACCGTGATGCCCTTCGTCGCCCTCTATTTCCTGCGAACCGCGGCCCGTGGCTCGGGGTTGAAGGATAGGCCATGAACGCCTCCCAGCCCATGCTCAGCCCCGCGGCCCTCGCCCGGTTCGCAAACCTCGACCTCGTGGCTCGATGGGTCGTGGAGGGCTTCCTCTCGGGCATCCACCAGAGCCCGTTCCACGGGTCGAGCGTCGAGTTCGCCGAGTACCGTCCGTACGTGCGCGGCGACGACCTCAAGTACCTCGACTGGAAGACGCTCGCCAAATCCGACCGGCTCTACATCAAGCGGTTCCACAGCGAGACCAACCTCAAGTGCCACATCCTGCTCGACACGAGCGCGTCGATGGGGTACGGCTCGGGGGACATGACGAAGTTCCGCTACGCCCAGTGCCTCGCCGCCGCCCTCTCCTATCTCCTCGTCATGCGCCAGATCGACGCCGTGGGGCTCGTGACGTTCGACGAGGGCGTCCGGGATCGGCTGCCGCCCCGCGCGAGCGCCCGGCACCTGAAGGACATCTTCGGCGTCCTTTCGCGAACCGAGCCCGGGAAGGGCACGAAGATCGCGGACACGCTTCACGACCTCGCGCGATCGCTCCCGCAGCGCGGCCTTGTCGTCCTCCTCTCCGATGGATACGACGACGAGGAGGCCCTGGTCGCGGGGCTCGAGCACTTCCGGTATCGGAAGCACGAGGTCCTCTTCTTCCAACTCTTCGACCCCGCCGAGATCGACTTCCCTTTCCAGACGCTGGCCGACTTCAGGGACATGGAAACGGGAGAGACGATCCAGGTCGTCCCCGGGGCCTACCGCCAGGTCTACGTGGAGGAGTTCGCCCGGTACGTCGAGGCGATCCACAAGGCCTGCTCCGACCACCAGATCGAGCACCAGGCAATCGACACGCGGACGCCGTTCGACCTCTGGCTCGCCCGATACCTCAACCGGCGCTCGAAGGTTCTATAGATGTTCGGGTTCGAGTTCCTCGCCCCGGCCTTCCTGGCCGGTCTCCTGGCGGTCGCGCTCCCCGTCCTCATCCACCTGGTCCACCGTCGGCGAGCCAGGACGATCCCGTTCCCGACGATCCGCCTTCTGAAGAGGATCGACCAGCGTCTCGCGCGCAGGAGACGGGTCGAGCACTGGCTCGTCCTCGCGCTTCGGTGTCTCGTCCTTGTCCTCGCGGCCCTCGCCCTCGCGAGGCCGGCCTTCCGATCCGCGGGCCTGGCCGGGAAGGGATCGATCGCCGCGGTCATCATCGTCGACGACTCGTATTCGATGGCGAGGACCGAGGGAGGGGTGCCGCTCTCGGAGCGGGCGCGGGACGCGGTCCTCGAGGTCCTGGGCACGCTCTCCTCGGGGGACGAGGTCGCGCTCCTCTTCCCGAATGCCTCCGGCCCGGGCGACTCCGCCCTCTCGACCGACCTTGCCTCGGCGGCGGAGCGGATGGAAGCCTGGTCTCCTTCCGACGGGAGGAGCGGCCTCGACCCGGCGCTCTCCGCGGCCGGAGAGATCCTCGGGGAGAGCGACCGCGTGCGACGGGAGATCTACGTCGTCACCGACCTCCAGGCCAGGGCCTGGGAGGGGGTGGATCGGAACGAGGTCCTCGGGTCGATGGACGGCGATATCGCGGTCGTCCTCCTCGCGTGCGGCGGCGAGCCGGCCCCGAACCTCGCGCTCGAGGGGGTGGACGCGAGGCCGAGCTCGGGTTCGGGAAAAGCGCCGCTCTTCGTGACGGCGGTTGTCAGGAACCCGGGGCGCGTCCCGGCCTCCTCCGTCGTTCGCGCCGCGCTCGACGGGACGGTCGCGGACGAGGAGCCCTGCCGGGTCGCCCCGGGTGGCCGCGCCACGGTAGAGCTCACCGTGCCCGCCCCGTCGCCCGGCTGGCACGGGATCGAGGTCACGCTTGGCGAGGACGGCCTCGCGACCGACAACCGCCGCTACGCCGCGTTCGAAGCGCGTTCGACGATCCCGGTCCTGGTCGTGAACGGGGGCCCCTCTCCCGTGGACTACCTCGACGAGACGTTCTTCCTCGTCCGGGCCCTCCAGCCGACCCCCTCGACCGCGTTCTCCGCCACGACGATCCTCCCCGACTATCTGGCCGGCCTGCCACTCGAGGGAGAACCGATCGTCTTCGCCGCTGGCGTCTCGCGGCTCTCGGACGACGCCGCGGCACGCCTCGTCCGTTACGTCGAGGGCGGGGGGAACCTCGTCCTCTTCGCGGGCGAGCGCGTCCGGGCCGAGGACTGGAACGAGACGCTCGCGCCGCTCCTTCCGGCCCCGCTCCTCTCCGCTTCACGCCCGGGAGAGGCACCCTCCACCGTCTCGGAGATCGACTCGGGACACGCGCTCTTCCAGGCCCTGGCGCGGGGGGACCAGCCGCTCGACTTTGCCATGGTCCGCTGCTACCGCTGGCTCGAGGTCGATGAAGAGCGGCTCGCCCCGGGGGCGCGGGTCCTCGCGAGGCTCGCGAACCGGAAGCCCTTCCTCCTCGAGCGCGAGGTTGGGAAGGGCCGGACGATCCTCTGCACGACCTCCTCGTCGGCCCGGTGGACGAACTTCCCGCTTCGGGTGAGCTACCTCCCGTTCCTCCACAACATGATAGAGACGCTGACCGGTCCCATGAGGAACGGCACCGACATCGAGGTCGGGACCCGCCTCGTGCTGCGCTACCCGGACGCGGCGGCTCCGGACCGCGTGGTTCTCCTGGGTCCCGGCGGGGAAGAAGTCGAGCCCGAAGAGACCCCGGGAGATCCCTCGAACGTCGCGTTCCCGGCGCCCGTGCGCGCGGGGCTCCTGGAGATCCACGAGACCCGCGCCGATTCCGTCGAGGTTCGTCTGGCGAGCGCGAACGTCGAGACCTCGGAGAGCGAGGAGACCTGCCTCGCCGCCTCCGACGTCGAGGAGTTCTTCCCGGGGAACCCGTTCTGGTCCGCCGCGGCGGGGAGCGGGACCGGGGAGGCGCTCCGCCAGGCCCGGAGGGGCCTTGAGCTCTATAGACCGTTCCTCCTCGCGTGCCTCGCCGCGATCCTGGCCGAGGGCGCGCTCGCCAACCGCGTCTCGCTGGGCCGCGGGACGAAGCGGGCGAAGCGCGCCGTCCCCGACCTCCAGGAGGTCCGATGAGGAACCTCGACCTCACCGTCCCGGGCCTCGGCGGACCGTTCTGGGACGCCGTGATCGTCGGGCTCGCTCTCGCGGCGGCGTACGTCTCGTACCGCCGCATCTTCGAGCTCGCACACTCCCCGGCCGGCGCGAAGGGACCCTGGGTCCTCCTCGCGGCGCGCTCTCTCGCGGTCGGGGCGATCCTCCTCTTTCTCCTCGCGCCCATCCTCTCCTGGGAGCGGGAGGACTCGCCTCGCGGCCGCGTCGTCGTGCTCGTTGACACCTCCGGCTCCATGGCCGTCTCCGACGGGCCGGACGGCGCGAGGCGTCTCGACGCCGCCCGGCGGATCCTCTCCGACCCGGACAGGGGCATCCTCGAACCGCTCAAGGATCTCTACGAAGTCGAAGTCTACGCGTTCGACGCCGGCGCCCGCCGGCTGGCCGGGGCGGAGTCGCTCGAGGGACTCGACCCGGCCGGGCCGGCGACCGACGTCCGGGAGGCGCTCGCCCGATCGCGAGAGAGCGGGGAGGCCCAGGCCGTGGTCCTCGTGTCGGACGGCAGGGAGACGACGACCGGGTCCGCCCGGGAGCTCGCCCGGGCCGGCGCGCCGATCCACGCCGTGGGCATAGGCTCGCTCGCTTCGGGCGATCCGTACGCGATCGACCTCGCGGTCGCCGACCTCCGCGCGCCGCGGACCGCGCTTGTCCGGAACCGGATCGCGTTCCTGGCCACGATCCGGTGCTCCGCCCCCGGGCCGGTCGAGACGGCTCTCGAGCTCCGCAGGGCCGGAGCGGTCCTGGCGACCCGACGGATCGAGCTCTCCCCAGGTTCGGCTGAGGAGGAGATCGAGTTCCTGCCGATCGAGCCCGGGGCGTTCGAGTTCGAGGTCCGCGTCGTGCCGGTGGCCGGGGAAGCGATCGAGGAGAACAACTCGAGGTTCGTGGGGCTCTCGGTCTCGGCGGAGAAGGTCCGGGTCCTCTGCTACGAGACCACGCTCCGCTGGAAGTACACCTACCTCAAGCGAGCCCTGGAACAGGACGAGAACGTGATGCTCGCGTGCCTCGTCCGGACCGGGCCGGCCCGGGCGTCCTTCCAGGGAAGCTCGCCCGTCGACCTGGCGGACGGGTTCCCGGCCACGCGGGCGGCGCTCCAGGTGTTCGACTGCCTCGTCCTGGGCGACCTCGCGGCGACCGACCTGACCGAGGATGAGTGGAAGCTCGTCCGCGACTACGTCTCCGAGGCGGGAGGGGGGCTCCTTCTCCTCCCGGGGAAGAAGGCCGCGGGGCCGGCGGGCCTCGGGGCGACGGCGCTCGCGCCCGCGCTCCCCGTCGCCCTTTCGGGCGCGACCGAGCACACAGGCGACCTCGCGATCGCGGTCACGGCCGAAGGGACCGGTCACGCGATCCTCGCCGGCCTCGGCCCCTTCCCGCATCTCGCCTCGGTCCTCGCACCGGTCCGGCTCGCCCCCGGCGCGACGCCTCTCGCCCTGTGGTCGGGCGCTGATTCGGAAGGCCTCCTCCTCGTGGAACGGCGCTACGGGGAGGGTCGCGTGGCGATCTTCCTCTCCGAGGCGGACTGGCAGTGGGCCCGCACCCCCGCGGCGAAAACGTTCGAGGCGCTCTGGGGCCAGAGCGTCCGCTGGGCCGCCCGGCGGGACCAGGATGGCGAGGCCGGCGGCTCGGGTTTCGCGCTCCGCGCGGCGCCCCGGCTCGTCCCCTCCGGAGAACCCGTCCTCCTCACGGTGACCGGAGCGCCCGAGGGTTCCCAGGTCCGAGTCCAGGTCGTCTCGCCCGACGGTGCGGTCGCGGACGTCGAGCTCGCCGCGGGAGAGGGGACCCGCTCCGGCACTTTCCGGCCCACGTCGCCCGGCGAGCACGCGGCCGTCGCCCGCGAGGGCTCCCGAGAGGCGCGGGCGAGCTTCGTCGCTCTACGTCCCGCGGGCGAGATGGACGAGCCGTTCCTGGACGAGCACCTCCTCAGGGATCTTGCCCGGGACTCGGGGGGAGCCTACTACACGGTCCTCGACGCCCATCGCATCCCCGAGGCACTCGAGAGATCGCGGCGGACCTCGGTCGAGCGGGTCGAGCACTCGGCCGGCGATTCGCCTGTCCTCTTCGCCGTCTTCGTCCTCCTCCTCTCGTGCGAATGGGCCCTCCGGAGATGGATGCAGATCCTATGAAGCGAATCGCAATCCTCCTCGCCCTCTCCGCGATGCCGTCGCTTGCCGACGACACCGTCCCCGGGAAGGTCGTGCTCTCGAACGGCGAGGTCCTCGAGGGCGGGCTCCGCCTCGGAAGGGGGCAGGAGATCAATCTCTTCGAGACTTCCCAGAAACGCCGGCTCCACCTGGCGCTCTCCGGGATCCGGAGGATCCGCTTCGAGGTCGAGTCCGAGTCGATGGAGAACGGCTGGATGTTCAAGGAGGAGGGCTCGGACGAGAAGATCCGGCTCGCGTTCCAGTACCCGGTCCGGAAGCTCGCCGCCCGGATCGAGCTCGCCTCCGGCCAGGAGGTCGAGGGACACGTGACCGGCACGACGCTCACCCTCGAGACCGGCGAGAGTTCCACGCGGTTCATCCTCACATCGAGCCAGAAGGGCGAGAAGGACCAGACCCTCGCGGACCTCGTCTACGTGAAGGAAGTGGTCCTCGCCGACGCCGGCGCGGGCGAGCCGGGCCCTTCGGCCGTCGTCGATGTGACCGGCCGGGCGGAGGGGGTCCGCGACATCGTCTTCATTGACCGCGACCGGGCCGCACGCTGCGAGGCCATCCTGGAGGGGGGCCGCTACCGGGCCGAGCGGCTCCTCCCCGGGTCCTTCAGGGTTTTCGCGCGGACCGAGAAAGCGCTCCTCTCCGGGATGCCCGCCGCCCAGGGGAACCTCCTCTCCGAAGCGGAACGCGGGGAGCTCCAGGGCTTCGTAGAACGCGTCGAGGAGTTCTTCGACGAGAAGAAGATCCGGTCCCTCGCCGGCACGAAGGACGATCTCTGGGTGCTCCTCGAGAGCCGCAGGACGCGCCCCTCGCACTTGAAGGACGAGGCCGGGAATCCCATCCTCACGATCCGGTGGGACCTCTGGCTCGTCCGGCGCGGCGAGGCGGACTGGGAGATCCGCGCGCGGCTCTTCCTCTTCCGCGACTCCGTCCGTTCCGGGGAAGAGTTCCCCGAACTAGAGCTCGTCCAGCGACCCGATCTCGCCGACGTGTGGATCGGAGACTCGGGCGACCAGGTTATCGACATCGACCGCTAGAATCGAAGGCAGGATTCCATGAAGACCGACCACGCGAGCAAGAGAACCGCCGTCCTGGGCAGGGTCCGGAGGCGCCGGCGCGCGGTGCGGGTCCTCTCCGGGACGGCTCTCGCGACGTTCTTCATCCTCTCGGGGGCGCTCGCCGCCTTCGCCCTCGACAACCTCCTCGCCCTGCCCGGTCCCTTGCGGATCGCGCTCGCCGCGCTCGTCGCGGGCGGGACGGTCTGGTTCATCTCGCGCAGGATCCTCCCCGCCGCGCTCGGCCGGTTCTCGGACGAGGCGGCCGCGCTCGAGGTGGAGCGGGCTCGGCCCGACCTAGACAACCGGCTCATCAACTCGGTCCTCCTCGACCGGGAATCTCTCGGGGGCGAAGGCCGGGAGGTCGCCTCGCTCATCCGAGAGGACGCGGTCGCGATGCTCTCCTCCCTGAAGCCGGGCCAGATCGTGCCCTTCTCGGCGCTCCGCCGGCCGATCCTCGCCTTCGCGGTCGCGGCCGCGGCGCTCGCGATCTACGCGGCGGCCTTTCCCGAGGCGCTCGACAACGCGATCGACCGCTACGCCGACCCTTTGGGCGACGTCCCCGCGCTCTCGGGGACGAGGATCGAGGTCGAGCCCGGCGACGTGACGGTCGCGCGGGGTGAGCCCGTCTCGATCCGCGTCCTTGTCTCGGGCGAGCCGGTCGAGAGCGTGCTCGTCCGGACCCAGGGGACGGGGAACGAGGAGGACCACCCCATGCGCTTCACGGGGAACGCCTTCGTCTTCACGTTCGACGAGGTCCTCGAGCGATTCAGCTACACGGTCTACGCGGGAGACGCGCGCTCCCACCACTTCTGGGTGACGGTCCTCCCGCGCCCGCGGATCGAGGACCTCGAGATCACCTATCTCGATCCCCCGTACCTCGGGCGGCCCGAGCGGGTCGAGCGCCACGCGACCGGCGACATCGCGGCCCTCGCGGGGACGGTCGTCCGACTCCGGGGGACGGCCTCGAGCGATCTCGTGAGCGCCCGCATCCACTTCGAATCCGGACCCGGCTCGACCCTGAAACGGATCTCCGAGCGCGTCTGGGAGACGTCCTTCACGGTCCGGACGGACGATTCCTACGAGTTCGAGCTGGAGGACGCCGCGGGGATCGAATCGGCCCGGGGGGCGAAGCGGACCGTCACTTGTCTCGAGGATCTGCCCCCGTCGGTCGAGATCCTGGAGCCGGCGGGCCGACTCTCGCTCTCCCCCGAGGAGGCGTTCCCCGTCTCGATCCGGGCGGCGGACGACGTCGCGCTCGCGTCGGTCACCTTCCTCGCGGAGCGGGAGGGGGCGCCGGAAGATCGTCCGATGATGCTCGCCGAATGGGCGATCCCCGGCGGGCCCGCCGAGTGGACCGTCGCGAAAGAGATCGACCTCGCGGCTCTCTCGCTCGCCTCCGGCACCTCGCTCTCGTGCGTGGCGGAGGCCGTAGACATGAAGGGCAACCGGACCCGCTCGGCCGGCGTGAGGGTGAGTCTCGTCCCGGCCCGGCTCGCCGATCGCACGGCGCTCCGGAAGCTCGCGGACATCCTCGACGGGCTCCGGCACTTGATCGAACTCCAGGAAAAAGCGCTGGCGGGCCTTGCCTCGTGCACGGGAGACCTCGCGGAGATCGAGAACCGGGCCGAGGAACAGGAGTCGGTCCGACTCGAGACCCTGAAGCTGCTCGACCTCTGGAGCGATCCACGTCTCGCGCCCATGACGTCCCGCACGAGGCTCTCGAACCTCGCGCGGGAGGAGATGGTCGAGGCCACGGATGTCCTGGTCGGCCTCCTTTCGGGCGCCTCTGGCGAGGAGGTCTCGAACGGTCTCTCCCGGGCGAAGGGGCTCGACGAGAAGATCCTCCGGGTCCTCCGGGAGATCGCGGGCGAGGTCGCGGGGACGAGGCGGACTGCCCGCGACGAGGGCCTCGAACCGGCGCTCGCCGGCTCGCCGGAATCGAAGGACGAGGACGCCGCGCGGAAGATCCTCGAGGATCTCAAGCGGTTCGCCGAGGAGCAGAAGAAGGCGATCGAGGCCTCCGAGAACCTCGCCGGCAAGGACCCGGACGACTTCAGCCCGGAGGAGCTGGCGGCGATCGAGGAGCTCGCGGAAGAGGAAGGGAAGTGGGCGAAGTTCTTCCAGGAGGCGGTGAAGGACCTGAGCAAGCTCTACCCCCAGGATTTCTCGAACTCCTCCCTGGCGAAGGAATTCGTCGAGGCCTACGGGCAGGTCGAGCTCGCGGCGGACGCCCTGGAGAAGAAGAACGTCGAGATCGCGGTCCCGGCCGAGCAAGCGGGCCTCGAACTCGCCGAGGAGATCACCTCGAACCTCGAGCGCTGGCTCTCCGACGAACCCGACATCAAGAAGTGGGAGATGGAGGATCCGACGACCGACCTGGACGTCCCGATGGCCGACCTCCCCGAGGAGCTCGAGGATCTCGCCGGCGACCTCCTCGACCAGGAGGAGGAGATGGCCGAGGACACCGAGGACGTGACGAGCGCGTGGATGGACTCGCTCGACAAGGGGGCGGGCTGGACCGCCGCGGACGGCCCGATCTCCAACATGAGCGCGAAGGGGATCACCGGGAACCTCCAGCCCAACACGAACGAGGTCGGCGGGCGGAGCGGTGAGGGCCGGAGCGGGAAATCGAGCGGCCAGATGGTCGAGGAGGAGGCGACGGGGAAGGGCGGAAGGCAGACGCCCACCCGCAACACGAACGACCCCTACGAGGCCGGCCAGGTGAAGGACGAGAGCACGGACGCCTCCGGGGGCTCGACCGGCGGAGGCAAGGTGGGGAGCGTCGGCCAGGAGGGGCTCCGGGGGACCCCCCCGCCCGAGATAGAGGAGGCGATGAAACGGATCGCGGAGAGCCAGGCGCAGGTCCGCAACTCCGCCGAGAAGCTCAAGCTCTCGCTGGCGAGGAGGAGCTACTCGGTCGAGGACCTCGAAGAGGCGATCCGGCGGATGAAGGAGATGGAAGAGGACCTCCGCCTCTTCCGGGGCGCCGACTACGAGGAGCGCCGCAAGGAGATCGTCCGAGAACTCGAGGCCACCCGCGAGGTCGTGGCGGGCCTCGTCCGCCAGAGCCGGGACCCCTCGGCCGGGCTCCCGCCCGCGCTTCGCGACGAGCTCCGGAGCGCCCAGGACGAGGAGGCGCCCGAGGCCTACCGCGAGCTCCTCAAGGAGTACTTCCGCTCGCTCTCGGAAGAGCGTCGATGAAGGGGGCGCCCGTCCTTCTACTTGCATGCGCCCTGGCGGCGCCTGGCGTCCTCGCCCAGGAGGGAGCGAACATCCTCCCCAACGGGGACTTCGAGGAGGCTCGCGGCGACCGGCCCGCGCACTGGCAGCGGCCCGACGGGCTCACCTCGTTCTGGGAGGCCGATCCCCTCCGGACGGGGAAGGCGATGCGCTTCGACACCGACGTCGAGCGCGACGAGGCGGTCGCGCGCTGGCATCTTCTACGCGAGCTCGGAGAGGACGAGCCCGCCCCTCCGGCCGCGCCCAAGAAGCCGACTCGCGAGCCCAAGTACGGCACGATCGGCGGCCACGAGGGCGCCTACTTCTACAGCGACTACGTCGAGGTGGAGTCGAACCGGCTCTACACCCTCCGGATCGACTACCGGGCCGACCCGGCGAACGAGAAACCCACCCGGAGGTACGTGCCCAAGGTCTTCGTCAAGGGCTACCGCCTGGCCGAGGTCGAGGTCGCAGGCGAGGACGGGAAACCCGAGAAGGTCGAGCTCCACCGCTCGATCTACGAGATCTACAAGAACCTCGAAGACCCCTCGACCGAGTGGAAGACGTACGTCCTGGAGTTCGACCCCACCGCCCGGACGCCCGAGGTGAAGTGGATCCGCGTCATGCTCTTCCCCTACTGGCCGCCGGGCGTCTACTGGTTCGACCGCGTACAGGTCATCCTTGGCGCCGGGGTGGCTCCGGCTTCGAATCCCGACCGGCTCGAGACCGAGTACCGGGCCGCGAGGGACCAGATCCGGCTCTTCGTGGCCGCCCTCGAGCGCTATCGGGAGTCGGCCGGCTCCTACCCGACCACGCTCCAGGGCTTGAAAGCCCTGCGCGAGAAACCCCAGAGGGAACCCGTCCCCTCGAATTGGCAGGGGCCGTACCTCGACGACTCGATCCCGCTCGACCCGTGGGGCATGAGGTATCGCTACTTCTCGCCCGGAAGCGCGAGACCGGAGGCCTTCGATCTGTCGTCGACCGGCCCGGATCGCAAGGCCGGCGGCGGCGACGGCGTGGAGTACCTCGGGGAGGGCTGGAAGGATGAATAAGAGCCCAGCCCAGGACCCACCTGTTGCTCGGCTCGGTCCGGGTCTGGGGATGTGCTCCAGGCGCCGAGCGATCTGTGTCGCGGCCCTCCTTCTCCTCGCCCCCGCCCTGCGGGCCGACGACTGGTGGAACGCCGAGTGGCCTCTCCGGAGGAGGATCACGACCCAGCCGGTCGAGCCAGGCCACCGGGCGGGAAAGACCGCGTTCGCGGAGGTGAACCTCCTCGGGCGGGGCAAGGCCGACGGGAGCGATCTCCGCGTCGTCGCGTCCTCGGGACGGGTGGTCCCCCACGCGCTCGTCTCCGCCGGGAAGGACGACCTCGCCCAGATCGCGTTCCCCGCGGCCGCACCCGGCGAGGTCTACCACGTCTACTTCGGGAACCCCTCCGCGAGCGCACCGGAGGCGAGCTACCTCCCGGACGCCGGTCTCGTTCTCGAGGTCCGCGACCGGGGCCCGGGAGTCCCCACCTCCTGGGCCGAGATGCAACGGATCCTGGAAGGGAGCCCGACGATCCTCGGCCGCGGCCTCTATCCCGAGATCCGCCTCGCGTTCAATCCCTTCGGCCGCCCGTCGAGCTACATCCTGCGCTTCACCGGCATCCTCCTCGCGCCCGCCGACGGCGAGTACGCCTTCGCGCTGAACTCCTGGGACGCGTCGTTCCTCCTGGTCGACGGGAAGGTCGTGGCCGAATGGCCGGGCTGGCACAACGCCGTGGGCGGGGAGTGGGGAGGCCACGCGGGGAAGGTCCGCCTCTCCCGGGGGCCCCACCCGATCGAATGCGTGAACGCGATCCGGGGCGCCGACCAGGGGCTCGTGGCCGGCTGGCAGCCTCCCGGCCGTGAGAGCCTCACCCCCATCCCGCCCCGAGCCTTCCTCGCCGGCCTCCCCACCCGGGTCGATCCCGTCGAGGAGCTGGGGAAGTCGCTCTGTGCGGATACCTCCTGGCGGATCGCGAGCGATCTGGGCATCGAAGGAGTCAACCTCACCGAGATCCATTTCCGCGGCGACTCGCGAGGCGACGCGTTCGGCCACTACTGGGACTTCGGGGACGGCCAGATTTCGATCGAGTCGGGTCCCGTCCACATCTACCTCGAGAGCGGCCTCTATTCCGTCAAGCACCAGGTGACGAGCCCGGACGGCGAGACCTCGGTCTCGATCCAGCGGATCCTCGTCCAGCCCTACGGCGGCCGGCCCCCTTCCGAGTCCGGGAGGATCCTCGACGAATACGGCCGGATCGTCTCCGGCTACCGGATCGAATCCCTCGCTCCCGTGGCCGCCTTCCGCCTCGGCACCGTCCTCTACGAGACCGCCCGGTACGACCTCGCCGCGGACGCGATCCTCCACGCCGCGAAAACCGGCGTCTCCTACGACGATCCCGACGTCGCGGACTACGTCTCGCGCGCCGTCGTCCTCTTCCGCGACCGCAAGATGGACTACACGAGCGCCCTTTTGCTCTGCGATTCCCTCGCCACCCAGACCCCCCAGCTCGCGCGCGCCGCGGAGGGCAAGGTCCGCGCGGCCGAGATCCACCTCGAATGTCTCGGCGACATCGCGAAAGCCGAGTCCCTCCTTTCCGAGGTCCTTGCGGCCCCCCGAGGACTGAACGCCCGCCAGATCGGCCGGGTCCGCGCCCGCCTCGCCGAGATCCACATCGCCCGCGGCGAAAAGGACAAGGCGCGCGCCCTCCTCGCCGAGATCGACGCCTTCCTCGACCGTGACCGCACCGCCCCCGCCGAAATCCAGCGCGGCGTCCACACCGCGAGCTTCGAGAACTACCTCGCGCGCGAGGAGTACCTCATGGCCGAGGAGAGCCTCGATCTCTGGGTCGAGGAATGCCCCCTGGAGCGCCTCACCGGCTACCCCCGCTACCTCCAGGGCCGGCTCCTTGTCACGCAGGGCTTCGACCGCGCGGCGGCCCGGGACCTCCGCCGGATGGCCGACCTCTTCCCCGAGGCGAACCACGCCCCCGCCGCCCTCCTCCTCGCCGGGGACTCTCTCGCGCGCGCGGGCGAAAAGGAGGAGGCCAGGGGCTGCTACGAGCGGATCGCAAAGGCCTACCCTCTCTCCGCCGAGAGCGAGAAAGCCGCCCAGCGCCTCGCCGAACTCGGCGCGCGATAGGCTGGGGTTTCGCGGTTGATGATTACCCGGGAAACTCTGCCGGCCCTGCGGCGACCGACCGGAAACAGTGGCTATCACGCAGTTTCTGGAAGCTGAGCGAGTCTGCCATGCCGCCGGCCTCACCGCCGTTCATCGAGCGGGCGATCGAACGCGCGAGGGCCAGGGAGGCGTTCCGCGTGGTCGGCGAGGCGACGGCGTAGGCTCGCGAGGGGTTCCCGCAACCGTGCCGGAACCTCTGGCCCCCGGCGCGAGCCTTCGGGTACACTAAGTACGAGTCGTTCCGCACGTACGCGTAAGGAGGCCAGCATGGCAAGGACCATCGAGGCGAGCAAGGCGCGGTCGGAGTTCGCGGACACCTTGAACGCGGTCGCCTACGGCGAGGAGCGGTTCGTCCTCGTCCGGCGCGGGAAGGCCGTCGCGGCGCTGGTGCCCGTCGAGGACCTGGCCCTCCTGGAAGAGATGGAGGACCGGGATGACGTGCGGGCCGCCCGGAAGGCGCTGGCCGAGGCGCGCAAAAGGGGCACGGTCCGGTGGGAGGACATCAAGGCCGAGCTGGCGCTCTAGATGGCGAAAGTCCGGCGCTACCGGGTCGAGTTCGCCCCGGCCGCCCTGCGGGCGCTTCGCGCGCTCCCGCGCGACGTTCAGCGACGGCTCCGGCCGCGAATCGACGCCCTCACTGAGGACCCCCGCCCGGCCGGCGCGAGGAAGCTTTCTGGCGCGGAGACCCTCTATCGCGTTCGGGCCGGGGAGTACCGCGTGGTCTACGCGGTCGAGGACGACCGGCTCCTCGTTCTCGTCGTGAGGATAGGCCACCGGAGAGACGTTTACCGCTGATGCCCCCATCAAGAGGCCGGGGCCGTCCCGATCGCCGGCAGGCCGCCATCGGGTATCACCCATCGCCGAACGACGGTCACCGCGGGGGTGAGATGGACGGTCGCGTGGAGGTTCTTGGAGGCATCTACGACGTTCCCGAAGGCATCGAAGAGGCCCTCCGGAGCGTAGGAGGGGACCCCCAATCCATGCCGCGGCTGCCGGCGCTCTCGCGCCGGACCCAGCTTGCCCTGAGCGCAGCGAAGGGTCACGGCTACCGGGTCCCCGCGGGCATCACCCCGCCTTGCGTAACCAGTGCGGGAAGCTCCCCTCCGGGAACTGTACGTGACTCTCCCCCGAGCGGTACTTCTCGGACGCAATCCGGTAGAGGTAGACGAAGCGCTGGCGGGCGTCGCGGTACTCCAGCCAGAGCGCCCTGGTCGAGGCGTGGCAGAGCGGCCTCGGGCTCTTGTCGATGTGGCGAGGCCGATCGGTGTGACGCGCGGCGTGGATCGCCCGGACGCCGAGAACTCGGATCCCCGCCGCCTTTCGCGCTTTCCGGAACTCCTCCTCGCGGGCCTGGACGAGCTCCTGCAAACGACGAGCGCGCTCCCTCGCGGAGGGGTGCCGCCAGCCAGGCGGCACGGCGATCACGAGTGGGACCTCTTCCTGGAACGGGCTCCGATCGCGCGGACAACCGGCCTTGTGCCACCCCGGGAGCTCGCGTGGCTGACACTCGGGGCCGAAACTGGGTTTTTCGGATCTTTTCTCGCTTGTGGGGCGCGATGTCGTAAGATCCCGCCGCTTTCACGTCCGGGGTCGCTCACGCACGCCGGCCCACGGGCCGGCTCCCGAAGCGTCTGGGACAGCCCGCCAGCGAATCTCGCACCGGTCCGATCGCGGCCGTTTCTCCGCGCAAGGTGCCGTCCGCCGGCAGGAGGGAGCATGTCGACTCTCTCTCTTCCCCAAGAACGGAATCCCGAAGGACACATGCGCTTCGAAGACCTTGGACTCGTCCCCTCCCTCCTGGCGGCCGTCCGCTCGGAGGGCTACTCCCTCCCCACTCCCATCCAGGCCGAAGCGATCCCCCGGGCGCTCGCGGGCGACGACCTCGTCGCCTGCGCCCAGACCGGAACCGGGAAGACGGCGGCATTCGCTCTGCCCATCCTCCAGCGACTCGCCGCGGCCGAGCGTGCGCGGGAGCGGGGAACGCTCCGCTGCCTCGTCCTCGCGCCGACGCGCGAACTCGCGCTCCAGGTGGGCGAGAGTTTCGAAGTCTACGGCCGCGGGACAGGACTCTCGGTCGCCGTGGTGCACGGGGGCGTGAGCCAGCGCCCGCAGGTCCGCGCGCTCGCCGAGGGCGTGGACGTCCTGGTCGCCACGCCGGGCCGGCTCCTCGACCTCCTGGGCCAGGGCCTCGCGCGACTCGACTCGGTCAAGATCCTGGTCCTGGACGAGGTGGACCGGATGCTCGACATGGGTTTCCTTCCCGACGTCCGGCGCATCCTCGGCCGGCTCACCCGGAACCGCCAGACGCTCCTCTTCTCGGCGACCATACCGGAAGAGATCCGGCGGCTCGCCGAGCAGTTCCTCCGCGACCCGGTGCAGGTTCGCGTGGCCCCCGTGACCCCCGCCTCCCGCCTGATCGACCAGTCGGTCCACTTCGTCGAGAGGCCTGAGAAACCGGACCTCCTCGTCCGGGTGCTGGAAGGACCCGACGCGCGCCGGGTCCTCGTCTTCACCCGCACCAAGCGCGGTGCCGATCGGGTTGTGAAGCTCCTGGGGCGCTCGCGGATCCGCGCCCAGGCCATCCACGGCAACAAGTCCCAGGGCGCGCGAGGGAGAAGCCTGGAGGACTTCCGCCGCGGCGACCTGCGCGTCCTGGTCGCCACGGACCTTGCCGCCCGCGGGCTCGACGTGGATGGGATCTCGCACATCGTGAACTACGACCTGCCTCACGAACCGGAGATGTACATCCACCGCATCGGCCGGACCGGCCGGGCCGAGACGACCGGCGCCGCCCTGTCCTTCTGCGACTCTACCGAGCGGCCCCTGCTCGCGGCGATCGAGCGCCTGACGCGCCATCCCCTTCGCGTGATCGGCGCCCCCACGCCTCGCGTGGCCTCGGGGGGAACTCCCGCGCGAAATACCATTCCCGCAGCGCGGTTCCGGGACGGCGGGCGCGGGTCCCGTCCGCGCGGGCGGCGGTTGGCCCGGCAGAGGTAGGGGGCGGCCCTCCAGGCGGGAGGTCTTGGGGAGAAGGAAAACGTCTCCGGCAGGAGCACCTTCCACGTAGGATAGGCGACCTGACCGCTCTGTCACTCCGCCAGGGAGAACTCGCGGAAGACCGGCCGGTGGTCCGACGAGGTCGTCCAGATGTGCCGGCAGGAGTGAACCTCGATCCCTGGACCGCTCCGTCCAAGGACGATCCAGTTGGCGGCCCGGTAGCAGGTTCCCCGGTACCGGGCGGGATCGACGAAGGTCTCCAGGTAGTAGATCGGGTGGCCGTAAGCCTCGACCTCTTCGCTCGCGGGTGTGCCCCAGGCGGAGAGATCTCCTGAAACTCCAGCCGGTTCAAGGTCCCTCCGGCTTCACGAACTGTCTGTCCCTGCCGTCGAAGGCTGGCGTGAAGATCGCGTATCCCCTGAGCTCCCCCCCTTCGTCCGCCTCGACCGAGTGGACGGTTCCGCGCGGGATGTGGATCACGGTCCCGGGCTCCACCCGCCAGGTCGTGTCTTCGATGCGCATGTCGCCCGACCCCGAGAGCACGTAGACCGTCTCGTCATGGCTCTCGTGGAAGTGAGGAGCGAGGGCCGCCCCTGCCCGGATCCGCGTGAGGTGGGCTGAGAGCGCGGGGGCAGAGAAGATCGTGTGCACGCTGAAGGCTTCGCCCTCTGGGATCGGCTCTCCCGCGAGGTCATCGATCCGGTTGGCGAAGGGCCGATCGGTTTCCGGCGGCGGGACAGAGCCCGCGCACCCCGCGAGAAGAAGGACGACGGACAAGGGGAGGCGTCGTCGCAAGGCATTCTCTCCGAAGGAACTCTCTGCGAGCCCGCTGGGCGGTGCTTCTCGTGCGCGGTCGGGCCGCCTCGACTTGCTCACGGCCGAGCGGTTCGCGATTGCCCTCGATCGAATTCGCGCAAGAAATGATCGTTCCATGACACTTCCTCGCTTCCGATGTCTTGGCTCGCGCGTTCGTAGGTGTTTACCAGCGACCACGTTGTGTATTTCGCGACTTGAGCGGGCAGCGGCGCGCGGTTTGCTAACGTGTCGCGCTCCCACCACGTCATCGGAGCTCGACCCATGGAAGAAACCTACGGATACGATACCGCTCGCGACATCTCGCGTGTTGTGACCGCCCTCTCGACAATCCCGTCGTCCATGGCTGGAATGAAGATCGCCTTCGGCCAGCGCGACGGCGGGGAGGCGGCCATGAACGTCGCCAAGGGCCTCGGCATCGGGTTCGGCGGGCCCACCGCAGTCCACCTGATCGGGACGTTCGCAATCAACAACTTCGGCGGGCTCGGGGGCGGCCTCTAGTCTCCAAAGGTGGCGCTCCGGACCCAGGACGCGGCCTTTCGCAGGCACCACCGGGCCCTCGAACGGGTGAAGGAGCGCCTCGATATCGCCACCGGCGAGATCCCCCAGGAAGTCGAAGAAGAGCTCCACCCGGCTCCCCCTGCCGCCGGCAGGCTCCCGGAGAACGCGATGCCCAGGCTCGCCGAGCTCGCGGAGGAACTCAAGGCCGTCCTCGCGCCGGCGCAGTGGCGCGTCGCGGAGACGTTTTCGCCCTGTGTGATCCCGCCGGACGATCTACGGGATCCCGTTCGCGCGGGAGAGGCCGCCTCGGGCAACGGCCCGGGCGAGGAGTGGCTGCGGATCGCCCGCATGCTGTCGTCTCGCGACGCGGAGCAGGTCGCCGCCGGCCTGACGCGCCTCGTCCTGTGGACCCTGAGGGACTGGCTTGGCGAGTTGCCCGACGATGTCGTGGCGAGCGAGACGACCCGCGCGAAGGCCCTGTTCCTCCGCGTGCGCGCGATGAGCGACGAGGACTTCGAGACCTCTCTCGGAGATCTTCTGGCGGAGCTCTTCCGGCCCATCGGGAAGATGCAAGAGATGGAAAAGCAGCTCGCGACCGTGCGGGAGTGGCGCGTGGATCTCTTCCCGCGGCCGGCGCATTACCTGCTCAACCCGGCGATCGTGCCTCTCCTCCAGGCCAAGATGGAAAACCTCGCGAGGGCGGGAGTCGCCCCGCCCGACCCGATCGACGAGGACCTCCGGGCGCCCACGTGCGAGACCTGCGGGAAAGGGACGGGTGAGCACGAGGGCCCGCACATCCCGCCGGTGGTGGAGGATTTCTCGGCCCTCGCGCACATGCTCGAGCTCGACCGCGACGAGAGCGGGAAGGCGCTCGCGATCATCCGGCGCTCCCAGATACGCCTCTGGGACCTCGTGGCCGAGCCGCGCGAGGACGGCCGCAACCTCGCGGACGAATTTCGAGGAGTGAAGCGAAGCGGGTATCATGGGGGCCCTGAAACGGTCAGGAGCCCAGCATGCCTCGCGGGTTGGTCTTGGAGCCCATCCAGAAACCCTCCCGTCGCCGGGCGGGCGGCGACGGCCCGTCTGCTTCCCCGCGCTTCGCTCGGGGCAAGCTGGCTGGTGAAGTTTACCCCGAGCGAAGCGAGGGGGGCTCGCGCCTCGTAGCCGGGCCGCCGGCGCTCCGCCGGGCTCGGTCCGGGTTTATGGATGGGCTCTTCCTCGCGGTTCTCTTTTCCGCCGGTCCGGCTCTTGCCGGAGACGTTCCGTTCCAGGTCGATGTGACGCGGCAGGTCATGGTCGTCGTGAACGACCGGGTGCCGGAGTCGGTCGAGATCGGCAGGCACTACGCGTCGCGGCGGGGGATCCCGGAGTCGATGATCGTTTCGGTCTCGACCTCCGAGAAGGAGGAGATCTCGCGGGAGGTCTTCGACCGGGAGATCCTCGCGCCGGTCCGGGCGTTCTACGAGGCTCACCGCGAAGTCCTGTTCCTCGTCACGACATGGGGCGTCCCGGTGAAGATCGCCGAGACCGACGGCTCTGACGACAAGGGAGTCGGGGAGGGCTTCATCGGCGGGCGGGATTTCGCGGCGGTGGACCAGGAGCTCGCGCTCCTGCCCCGCGGAACCTGGGAGACGAAGGGGCTCGTCGAGAACCCGTACTACGGCCGCGACGAGCCGATCTCGGCCGGCGTGAAGCGCCTCGTCTTCGGGCGCCTCGACGGGCCGTCGGCGCAGGTTGCGAAGGGGCTCGTCAACCTTGCGCTGCTCGGAGAACGCTTCGGGCTCTCCGGCAAGGCTTACATCGACACGCGCGGCCTCACCAACCCGGACGGCTACAAGGCGCGCGACGACGAGATGAAGGGGACGCTCAAGGTTCTGGAGAGGCACGGCTTCCCCTTCCACCACGACGACAAGCCGGAGGTTCTCGACCTCTCCGAGTTCGACGACGTCGTCCTCTACGACGGCTGGTACACGGGGACCTACAATTTCAAGAAGCCGGAGTTCCGGTTCCCGCCGGGCGCCGTCGCCGTCCACCTCCACTCGTTCGCAGCCGGCGTCGTGCGCACGGACAAGGAGTGCTGGGTCGGGCCGCTCCTCGCCCACGGCGCGACGGCGACCTGCGGCACCGTTTACGAGCCCCTCACCCTCGGCTTCCCGATCTCGGTCATTGCCTACGACCGGCTGCTCTCGGGATACACGCTGGGCGAGAGCTTCGCGATGGCGGACCGCTGCCTCTCCTGGCAGGCGATCGTGCTGGGCGACCCGCTCTACGCTCCGTTCGCCGCGGGAGGGAAGGAGGAACAAGCGAGGAACCGCCGCCAGCTGGAGAGCCTGGAGACCGAGCGCGCCGCGGCGGAAGCGGCCGGCCGTCTCGCCGAGGCCTGGCGCAAGGCGAACGAGCTCGCCGAGCTTGCTCTCGACCTCCCCGCGGGCACGCGGGCCGACGAAGCGAGAGCCGCGATCGAACTTCGAGCGCGAGAAGAGCTCGATCGCCTCGCGGCCTCGTTCCGAAGGGACGGGACGCCCCAGGCGCTCGCGGCGGTCGAGGGCTTCGCCCGGGCCTGGGAGGGAACATCTTTCGGAGAGGAGGCATCGCGGCTCGCCGCGGGCGCGCGGGCCCGCGCCGACGCCGAGGCCCAGAGCGTCTGGGTGCGCGCCCAGGAATGCGAGAAGAAGGGCGAACTCCTCGAGGCGCGCGGCAAGTACGAGACCCTCGTCAAGCGGCACTCGCTCTCGCGCTTCGCCGGCCAGGCCGCGGAGCGGCTCGCGGCCATCGACTCCGATCCCCAGGCGCAGGCGAGGGTCGCGGCTGCCCGGCGAATCGAAGATGCACGCAGGCTCTTCACGCTGGGGACGAACTCGCGCGCGAACGGCAACGAGGCGAAGGCGCGCGAGTACTTCCAGAAGGTCGTGGACGAGTACGGCGACACGGAGTACGCGAAGAAAGCGCGCGAGGCGCTGGCGAAAGGGCGCTGATAGCCACTTGCCAGGGCCTTCCCCCCGACTTACAATGCCGCCGCTATGCCCCTGAAATCCACGATTCTGTACGGCAAGATCGTCCGGCAGACGACGAGCGTCTCCGAGGAAGAGATCCTGCGTATCAACCAGCTTCAGGACTCGCTCCTTTCTCGCGGGCGCTGGGTCCCGATCGGGCAGCTGTACATCGAGAACAGCCTGATCGACGCGGCCAAGCACAAGGAGATTCTCCACCACCATCGCACGACCAACCGCTCCGAGAACGACAAGGTGTTCGCGGAGTACGTCGTGCGGGAGAAACTCATCGAACGCTCCGCGGTGGACTCGGTTCTCAAGCGCGCCCTCGAGCTCGCTCCCACGGCGCCGGACAACACGCCGTGGCCGAAGAGCGCGCTCGTTGAGGAGACCTGGCTTGATGAGAACGTCGCGAAGTCGATCGAGGAGATCGACCGCACGGTCGTGGATCCGCTCATGCACATGACGGGCTACTGCGAGACGCTCGTAGAGGACAAGGGAAACCTCACACAGGGCCGACTTGCCTTCCAGCTCGGCTACGTCGGGCGCTCCCAGATGTTCGACGCGCTCCTCCACCACTGGAACCACTCGGGTACGAAATCGCTCCTCGAGACCCTGATCGAGATCAGCCTCCTCAACGAGGTCGAAGAGGAGCAGATCCGCACGCACGTCCAGCGGTTCCTGCCGTAGCGTCTCCTCTTCGACTCCGGGGGCTGACCATGCGTCCGCTCGCCCTCCTCGGCCTCCTCGCGACCGTTCTCGCGCCGTCATGGGCCCAGGAAGACACGGCGCCCTTCGCCCCCCAGGCCGTGGCCCGCGCCGCTTCGGAGGCCTGCCCCCTCGTCGAAGGAATCGTCGGCCGGACCTTTCTCGCCGCACCTGAGGTCCTCTCCATCGGCCGCGAAGAGCTCCGCGAGGTCCTCGCCCGGGACAGGGGGAGCGCTGGCCAGCCAGCGGAAGGAGAGCTCGACCGGACCATCCTTTCGATCGAAGCCGAGACGACGGCCGCCAAGTACTCGTACGCCGAGAAGAAGATCTACTTCTGCCGGGAAAACGTGGAGGCGGGGTACGCGAAGGCCGGCTTCCCCCCGGGGCAGGAGGGCGACTACCTTTTCCTGCTCTTCGGCCACGAAGAGGTCCACGCCCTCGACGACCTCGCCTTCGACCTCGCCGGAGCCTTGCGGCGGGCGACCGAAAGGGACGCGCTCCTTGCCCTCCAGGCGCTCGTCGAGGGACACGCGATGAACGTCGAGCGGGAGCTCGCCCGCCGGCGAGACGTCCTGGATCTCTTCGAGAAGCGCGAGGCGTTGATCCGGGAAGTGGACCCCGCCTCGCCGCTTCCAGCGATCCTGCATGAAGCCCTGGTGCGGGAGGTGGTCTTCCCCTATGTCGAGGGGAGGGCCTTCGTGGACTGGGTCGTCGAGCACAAGGGGCGCGCCGCGCTCGAAGGGGTCTTCCGGGGCCCCCCGACAACGACGGGCCAGATCCTCGCCCCGGCGCGCTACTTCGAGGACGGACCGCAGGGTTCGGACGGCCCCGATCTCGAGGCGTTCCTCGACCTCGTGGCGACGGAGCTTGGCAGCGAAGGATGGGATCCTTCCCGGGCCGACCTCGGAGCCCGGGACCTCGCGCTGGGCCTGTCGGACCTTCCCGAGGAGACGCGCCGCCCCCTCGTCGCGGGCTTCGTGCGGGGGCGGCAGCTCGAGCTCGCGTCGAAAGCGAGCCCGCTGCTCGAACGCGTGACCGTTGTCGCGGTTCTCTTCGACTCCCCCCAGGCCGCCACCGCGATGCTCGCGGCCGGAGAGGAACTCGACCGCGCCAAGGATGAGAAGATCGCCGGGGACGCGAACCCCGCGATGGTCCTCAAGGAGAGCGTCCGATCCGAACTCGTCCTTCCCGAGGGAGCGAAGGGATACGCGAGACTTCGCCGGGTCCAGCTCTTCGGCTCCGACCAGCGGATCTACTCGGCCGCCATGGCCAGCGGGCGCGCCGTCATCGAGATCGCCTCGACGAACCTCTCCGCGGTGGAGGAGAGGGTGCCGGCGGTCCTCGACCGGCTGGCCCGGGTCCGCCAGGAGTGAAGGGTCTCTGGCGCCGATCCGATCCTTCCGCGAGACAGTACCGGAGAAGGAGATGCCCATGACGGACTCGAGTCCTTCCGTTCCAGATGTCGAACGCGCGGTGCGCAGTCGCTACTCGGATGCGGCCAGGGTGGCCGAAGCGAGGCTCTGCTGTCCCGTGATCTACGATCCCGCGCTTCTTGCGGCGATCCCCGAGAACGTGCTCGAACGCGACTACGGATGCGGGGATCCGTCCCGATTCCTGGGTCCGGGCGAGAGGGTCCTCGACCTCGGCTCGGGGGCCGGGAAGGCCTGCTTTCTGGCGAGCCAGAAGGTGGGACCCGAGGGGCATGTCATCGGAATCGACATGAACGACGAGATGCTCGCCGTGGCCCGCGGCGCGGCTCCCGAGGTCGCACGCCGCCTCGGGTACGCGAACGTCTCGTTCCGGAAGGGGAGGATCCAGGATCTCGCCCTCGATCTCGAGGCGCTCGATTCGCACCTGGAACGATGCCCGGTGCGCTCGGCGGACGATCTCTCCCGGCTCGATGGCAAGATCGCCGAGCTCCGGCAGGTCCGGCCACTGGTCGCGGACGCCTCGATCGACGTCGTCGTCTCCAGCTGCGTCCTCAACCTCGTGCGCCCGGAGGACAAGGAGCGCCTCTTTGCCGAGATCCATCGCGTCCTCCGGCGCGGCGGTCGGGCAGTGATTTCCGACATCGTGAGCGACGAGGACGTTCCCGAGCGCCTGGCCCGCGACCCGGACCTCTGGAGCGGGTGCATCTCGGGGGCCTTTCGTGAGGACCATTTCCTGGAGGCGTTCGAGAAGGCCGGCTTCTACGGGATCGCGCTCGCCGAACGCGGCGATCTGCCCTGGCGTACGGTCGAGGGGATCGAGTTCCGTTCGGTCACGGTCATCGCCTACAAGGGCAAGGAGGGCCCGTGCCTCGACCAGAAGCACGCGGTCATCTATCGCGGGCCCTTCCGAAAGGTCGAGGACGACGACGGGCACCTTCTCATGCGCGGCGCGAGGACCGCGGTCTGCGAGAAGACGTTCCAGCTCTATTCCAGGGAGCCATACCGCGAGCACGTCGAGCTCGTGTGGCCTCGGGTTCTCGTTCCGCTCGAGGAGGCGCCGCCCTTCCCGTGCGGGAAGGGCGGCGTTCGGCGCGATCCGCGGGAGACCAAGGGCGCGGACTATTTCCTCACGACCGACCCGGAGCCGGGCGCCTGCGGGACGGACGGCCGCTCCGGCGGAGCCTGCTGCTCGTGAGCGCTTCCCCGCCGACGGCTCCCGGCAGGACTTGCGGGCGCGGGTCCCGGTTCGACCTGTTCCTCGATGAGCGCGGCCTCGCGCCGCTCGGGCGCGGTCCGGTCACGACGCTCCAGATCAACGTTGGGAAGCTCTGCAATCAGGCCTGCCACCATTGCCACGTCGAGGCCGGCCCGAATCGAACCGAGATCATGCCCGAAAGGATCGCCGAGCGGATCCTGGAGGTCCTCGCCGCGAGCCCGGGGATCGACCGGGTGGACATCACGGGCGGCGCGCCCGAGCTCTCGCCGAGCTTCCGCCGTCTCGTCCGCGGGTCGCGCCGTCTCGGGCGGAAGGTGTTCGATCGCTCGAACCTCACGGTCCTCTTCGAGCCGGGCGAGGAGGATCTTGCCGGATTCCTCGCCGAGAACGGGGTCGCGGTCATCGCGAGCCTTCCCTGCTACCTCGAGGAGAATGTCGACGGGCAGCGCGGCCGCGGGGTTTTCAAGAAGAGCATCGAGGCGCTCCAGCGCCTGGGCGCGCTCGGCTACGGACGGCACGACACCGGGCTTGCCCTGGACCTCGTGTACAACCCGCTCGGGCCCTATCTCCCCCCGCCGCAAGGCCAGCTCGAGGCGGACTACAGGAGGGAGCTCCGCGCGCGCCACGGGATCGAGTTCGACCGGCTGCTTCTGATCACCAACATGCCGATCCGGCGGTTCGCCGACTTTCTGCAGCGGAGCGGCGAGTACGAGGCGTACATGGGGCTCCTCGTGAACCACTTCAATCCCGCGACGCTTCCCGGCCTCATGTGTCGATCGCTCGTCTCCGCCAGCTGGGACGGAGTCCTCTACGACTGCGACTTCAACCAGATGCTCGAGATGGCGCTGGGCGCGGGCGAAAGGACCATCTTCGAGATCGAGTCGTTCCAGGAACTCGCGAGCGCGCGGGTCGCCACCGGCCGGCACTGCTTCGGTTGCACCGCGGGCGCGGGATCGAGCTGCGGCGGGACGATTCTGTAAGCGGCGGCTTGCGAGCCGGTAGAATCATCCGCTCGCGTCAGGTTGTCTCGCCCGCGCGGGTCGCCGAGCTCCTCTACTCGGAGTCGGACAGCCCTCTTCGCTGCAATCGGCGGCCGGAGCCGCCAGACCCGAACTTGACCTGCCAGCGCCGCCGATACGGGAAGTCCTGGGTCTCCTCCGCAGGTCGGAGCGGGTCACGACCGCCTCTCTCGATGTCGAGCTGCCCGACGCGGACGACCTCCCTTTCCTGGAGACCGCATCTTCGGCAGGCGCGGTCCTTGTCACCGGAAACACCCGCCATTTCCCGCACGCGAAGCGTCGAGGGGCGTCTGTCCTCACTCCGCGAGAGTTCGTCGACCGTCTGGCTTCCGGCTGATCCTTCTCCCGCCGGTCGAGTCCGGGGTGCCCGATCTTCGAGCTCCGAGTGGAGAACGGACAAGCAAGCTCCCGGGGATCGAACGTCACTGCTCCGGCCGCCCGAAGTGGGAGCCGGCCGGAAACTACCGCGCGGCCCTGGCCCGCGTGGGCTTGCCGCGCCGCGTGCGGTTCGCTTTCGCGGCGGGAGCGGCAGGGGGCGCCTTCCTGGACTTCTTCGTTGCCTTCGGTTCGCCGGCCTTCCGCCGGGTCGATCCGCCGGGCTTGGGTCGCGCCGTGGACTTCGCCTTCTTCTTCGCGGGCGTTCTCTTCCTGCGCTCGGGCGGGAACTCCACGGGCTCGACGTCCGTGATGGTGAAGCCGAGCTCGCGCGCGACTTCCTCGAAAACCTGCTCCACCGATTTCATGGCCTACAGGCCCCCCCGAAGAGGAATCTCTTCTTGCCCTTGAGGATATAGCCGACAGCCACCTGGCGCAAGTCGGCCCGCATCTCTTCGAGCCGCTGTTCCAGTTCTCGCAACCTTCGCCCGAGCGTGCGCAGACGTGGATCGACCCATGCCTCGACGACCGTGACGCGGTCCCAATGGACTGTTCCCTTCTCGCGCCACACGCCGACCCCTCGGCCGTACGCCGTGGCTCCGCCGAAGAGGAGTGCGCAGAGTTCGAGGAGCTGGACGACCCAGCGGTCGTGAAGATCGACGGGGATCGACTTCGACTCGCGGTCGCCCTCCGGGACGAAGATCTGGAGGCACTCGGCGGTTCTCTTTCGTTTCGCATTCATGCCATGAGGGAGCAACAGGATCCGTGCCGGAGGGGACGTCGCAGAGCCACGGACGGTCGAACCCTCGACCGCTCGGGCGGATGGACAGGTCGTGTCCTGACGGGCACGCGCGGATGTCGATCCGCGGGCCTGCGAACGCTTTCGAAGCGTCCGTCCGGCCCGCAAGCGCCGCGCGCGGGCGGTTTCGTGGCCCGGCGCATGAGGCCGTCCATCGTTTCGGTCGCGTTTCTCGCCGTGCGGGAAGTCGCGCCCCTCTTGTGGCAGAACCGCACGTTCGCTCGATCGGGCCGCACGTGGAGGGACGCGCTCTTCGCCTGTTCCGCGCAGGAGTTCCGCGCGCCGCACGCCCCTCGGGGCCGAGCGGGCACGCGCCTTGCGCTCGGGGGCGGCCATGCGAATCGAATACGACAAGGGGACGCTCCGGTTCGGCGAGCTCCCTCCTGATTTCCCTCCGAGTCGGCTTCCGGGCGCCCTCTGGGACCCCCGGGTCTCGGTCTACCGCGCCCCGGGGTGTTCCTACCGCCGGCTCCTGGAGACGCTCGAGGCCGAGGAGCTCACCTTCGACGACCGGGTGAGCGGCGGTTTCCTGTCTCCCGGGCCCTGGAAGGACGTGGAGCTTCGCGCCTACCAGGAAGCGGCTCTCGACGCCTGGGAGATCGCCGGGTGCCGCGGGACGATCGCTCTCCCGACGGGGAGCGGCAAGACCCGTCTCGCGATCGCGGCGATGGCAAGAACGCGGCTCGCGGCACTCTGTCTCGTTCCGACGCGCGTCCTCCTCGCCCAGTGGGTCCGGGAGATCGGCAAGGTCTACTCGGGGGCGGTGGGCCAGCTCGGCGACGGCGTGCGGGAGGTCGCCCCGGTCACGGTCTCGACGTTCGAGAGCGCCTGGCGGCGCATGCCGGAGATTGGAAACCGGTTCGACCTCCTCGTGGTCGATGAGGCCCATCACTTCGGGCGGGGAGAGCGGGACGAGGCCCTGGAGATGTCGGTCGCCCGGTGCCGGCTCGGCCTCTCCGCGACGCCCCCGTCTGACCCCGAGACGCTCGAACGGCTCGCGACCTTCGTCGGCCCCGTCGTCTACGAGCTCTCGATCGGCGATCTCGCCGGGCGCTGGCTCTCGGACTTCGACCTCGTGACGGTCGCGCTCGACCTCGAACCGGCCGAGCGCCGCGAATACGAGGCCGAGATCGCGCTCTACCGCCCCTACCGGGAGCGGTATCTCTCGATCCGCCCGGCCGCCACATGGAAGGAGTTTCTCCGCTCGGCGCACCGAAGCCCCGAAGGGAGGCGCGCTGTGGAGGCGTGGACCCGAGCGCGGCGGATGCTCGCCTTCCACCGCACGAAGCGAGAGGCCGTCTCGTCGCTCCTCGCGCGTCACGGGGAGTCGCGGGTCCTCGTCTTCACCTCCGACAACAGGGCGGCCTACCGGATCGCCCGGGAACACCTCGTCATGCCGGTGACCTGCGACATCGGGAGAGCGGAACGCCGGGAGGTCCTCGAGCGCTTCGAGAAGGGGGAGCTCCGGGCCCTGGTGTCGGCCCGGGTCCTGAACGAAGGTCTCGACGTCCCCGAAGCGGACGTGGCGATCCTCGTTGGCGGGAGCACAGGCGAGCGGGAGTACGTGCAGCGGATCGGACGGACGCTCCGGCCCCGGCCCGGGAAGCGGGCGCGGATCTTCGAACTCGTCACGCGGGGGACCTCCGAGTTCTCCCGATTCCGCCAGAGGAGGGAGTCTCTTGCTGCCCGAGCGCGATCTTGCGTTTAGCCCCGTCCAGGGGCGAGCGGTGCCGCACTACCTCGGGCCGGAGGACGAGCCCTGGCTCCGTTCGCTCATGGACGAGGTTCGCCGGTTCGAGGGAAGGCCCGGCGCCGAGCTCGACGAGAGGCTGGCGAGCCCGCTCCCCCATGCGGCTCCCGACGACCGGCGCCGGATGGCGATCCGTGTCCTCGCGCGGTTTGCGCGCGGCGCCTGCCGCGCGGCGGTCCAGCCGCGCCGGGCCCGGGCCTTCGTCTTTGCAGAGCGAGCCGTGCGCGCGGGGGCAAGGGAAGATGTCCTTCTCGCCGCCGCGCGCCGGTTGGGCGTGGAGCCGGAAGCCGTCGAGGAGTCGCTCTTCGCCGACCTCCCCGGCGAACGGCGCGTGTCGGCCCTCCCGAACGACCTCTCGACGAAGGAGCTCGCGGCTCGGACGAACCTCCTCCTCGTACAGTCCCTCCTCTTCCGCGCGACCTCTGTGCGGATCGAGGCCGAGGGAAACGCGCGGCCCGTGGTCCGCCACGCGAAGCTCCGCGGTCTCATCGTCACGGTCGCCGAACGCGAGGACCAAGGCGACGCCGCCCTGGAGATCTCGGGCCCGTTCGCGCTCTTCAGGCGCACGCTGCTCTACGGCCGCGCGCTTGCCGGGCTCGTGCCGGTGCTCGCCTGGTGCGACCGCTTCCGGCTCCGCGCCCGCTGCGTCCTGGGAAACCGGGAGCACGTCCTCCACGTCCAGTCGGGCGATCCCGTCTTTCCGGCGCCCGAACCGATCCGCTACGATAGCCGCCTCGAGCGCCGCTTCGCCAAGGACTTCCTCGCGCTCGCGCCGGACTGGGACCTCGTCCGCGAGCCCGAGGCCGTCCGGGCCGGCGGCGCGCTCGTCTTCCCGGACTTCGCGCTCGTCCACCGGCGCGACCCCGGGCGGCGCCGGCTCCTGGAGATCGTCGGCTTCTGGACCCCCGCCTACCTCGCCGAGAAGCTCGCGCGGCTCCGCGAGGCCCGGATCCCCAACCTCATCCTGGCCGTGGACGAGGAGAGGAACTGCGCCGAGGAGGACTTCCCCCCCGACGCGAGAGTCGTCCGCTTCCGCGGGCGCGTTGACGCCGCGGCGATCCTCGCGGCGATCGAGGAACTTCCGGTCCAGATCGAGAGAGACGACGTTCGGGTCGTCAACCGCGTGGAGCGTATAATGAAACCATGAAGAAGGCGCCGCAAGAGACCCGACGGCGACCGTCGAAACCTCGGCGGCGAGAGAGGACGGCCTATCCCGGCTACAAGAAGGCGAGCTATGACGCGAGCGAGGATCGCGTCTACGCGTGGATCAACCGTTTGCTCGACGAGGACCCCGAGTACGACAACCACTTTCGCCTCCTCGCGGCCGATGCCCTCCAGCACCTCGTTGACTTGATCCGGCGGCGATCGTCCGAAGATCGCATCGTCGGGTTCCGGGTTCAGAAAAGCGCAGTCTCCCGCCGGAGCAAGAAGTAGAGCGGCAGGTCAGGGCCGGCCGGATCCGGTGAGCGCCTCGACGAATCTCGGCACGGTCTCGAAGAGGTCGCCGACGATCGGATGGACGATGAAGCCGCGGTCCGCGGAGCCCCTGGAACGCGTATGCGCGACCCCGGACATGGAAAGGAGCGGGGCGCCGGGGTCCCGGTTGAAGGCGAGGATCGTTGCGCCGGGCGCGATGTAGTCGGTGTGCTGGGGAGCGCCCGAGACGCCCAGTGCGATGAGCACGCGGGGGCGCACGCGGACTCCGGTCTGGCCGATCTGGCAGGAATCGGGCAGGAGCTTCAGGTCCTGGGTGACCTTGCGGGTCGCCCCCACCGCGACGCGAGCGAGTCCAAGCGACTCCCGCAGCGCGCGCTCGAGGGGACGAACGACGCGCTCGATGCCATCCTGGGTGCCGACCCCGTACCCCACGTCGATCACGTACTCGGCCCCGGAGAGCCCGGAGGCGGTCGGTTCGTGCGGCAAGGCCAGGAGGGCGGCGAAGGAGTCCGCCTCCGGCCGGTACTTGAGCTCGAGCGCCTTGTGGTAGACGTCGGGACGGCTCCGGGCCGGGCGCCCCGGCGGGACGCGAACGTCCGGTCGGAACGTGACGATGCGGACGGCCCCGGAGGGGTCGGCGGAGAGCTCGGCCTCGACCTCGACCGCCCCGTCGTAGAGGACGCTCCGGGAGAGGAAGCGGCTGTCCTCGCGCACGGCGTCGAGAGCCGAGAGCCAGGCCGACCGCGGGACCGCGAGCTGCCGCGAGCGAGCGAGTCGCGCGAAGACATCCCCCAGCGAGTCCGGACCGACGAGGAACCGGAGCGTCTCCGGGTAGCGATCGAGGAACCGGGAGAGCGCCTCCAGGTAACCCCGGTACCCAAAATGTGGGAGCTCGGGGTGCGTGAGCACGTAGATGCTGCACGCGCCCTGGTCGGCGATCTCGCCCAGCGCCTCCCCGAGCTCCTCGGGCCCCTGCCTGGGCGAGAATACGACCGCGACGAGCGCCGACTCCTGGGCGCGGGCGAGACCGGCCGCGGCGCCAAGCGTCGCGGTCCAGTCCGGCGGCCTCCCGCTGGATACAAGGGGCGGGAGGACGGCGAGCAGCGTTCCGGTCTTCGCGGTCGGCTGTTTCGGGAACGCCCCGGGTTCCGCGACGTAGGGCTGGCACGCCCGGCCCGCGCCTCCCGAAAGCCCGGCGAGCTCGCGGACGAGCCTCGCCGCGGCCCGGGCGTCGGTCGCGATCTGCCGCAGGAACGGCGCGACCTCTCTCGCAACCGGCCTGCGGTAACGGAGGACGGCGGGCCGTTCGCCGGGGGGCGTCTGGACGACCACGATCCGCATCCGCTGGGCGGCCGCGACAGCAGCGACGTCTGGCCGCGCGCCGCCTCCCTCCCCCCGGAGCCCGGCGACCAACGGGAGGGGGATGCGGCAGGAAGCGCCGGCCCCGCCCCGGAAGACGACGACGGCGGGTCCACCCCCCTCCAGCGCGGGATCGGGCGGCGCGGGGAGCACCGCCGCAAGCTCCGATGCGTGCTCCGCCGAGAGCTCCTCGGCGAGCGCGGGCACGAAGGCGCCCCTCCCCGATCCGGGGCTCCGCTCTCCAGCCAGGACGAGATCGGGACGGACCCCCAGCTCCGCCAGGGCCTTCGCCACCCACCCGGCGGCGGCGATCGGGTCCTCGCCCCCGTCCGGTACGAGCACATGGACGGCATCGTCCGCGCCGTAGCTCGCGGCCTCTCTCAGAATCTCGGCCCAGATCGGGGGGCCGGCCGTGACGACGACGAGGCGAATGCGGCCCGGGTCCGCGTCCCGGATCTTCTCCGCCACCGAAAGCGCACGCCGGTCGGCGAGAGACAGCGCGCGAAGCGGCTCGACGAGTCGGCCCTCTTCGACCCGCGGGCGAGGCGCGAGCACAAACTCAGGCTTCACTGCGACCACGACGGTCGCGGGCCGTCCGAACGCGCCCGGCGCCGGCGACGGGACCGGGACCGACCCCGGACGCGCGGCCTCCTCCAGTCCCAGCTCGGCGGCGATGATCTCCGGCGGATAGCGGCCGGCCTCCAAGTAGGCAAGAGAGAGGGCGTGTCGCTCGTCGAGGAGGTCGAGCTCGATCCGCGCCCGCTCGAGCAGGAGCGCCCCTGCCTCCAGGAAAGGGTCCTCGGGGCGCGTCTCGTTTCCGGCTTTCCCGTGCGGATCGGCAGGGCCGGGCTCGGCCATCGCCGCGAGCCTCGCCATCCGGTAGAGAACCGAATCGGCGACCTTGATCCAGCTCGCCGTCTCCGCGAGGCGGAAGAAGGAGGGCTGGAGCGAGGGATTCCGCCAGACGTCCTCTCCGAACCGATCCACGGCGCTCGCGAGGCGCGCGCGGAGGCGCTCTTTCGCGCTCTCCAGGAACGCAACGTGGACGGGATTCACGCCCACGGGGGAGGAAGGGGAGGGGGCCGCTGGCACGACCCTTGCTTCGCAAGGGGAGTGCCGGCGGCAGGAAGGGGGAGGGGGCAGTTCCCCTCCCCCTTTCAACGCGGGCGGCTCTCCTGGCGGAGCAACCCGCCACGCCGGGAGAACGCGCTGCACCAGATCCTTGAGCACGAGGAACCGCTGCACCTCGTTCGTGCCCTCGTAGATCGTGAGCACGCGGTGGTCGCGGCGCTTCTTCTCCAGGTCGAAGCGAGTGGAGACCGCACCCTCCCCGCGGAGCTCCTCCGCCTCGGAGATCGCCAGCCCGAGCGACTCGGTCGCGAAGAGTTTGGCCACGCCCGACTCGATCCGCAGGCTCCTCGTCCCCTTGTGATCGAAGAGTCCGACGAGCTCGTGGGCAAGCGAATCGCAGGCCGCGAGTTCCTCGACGATACGGCCCATGCGGAAGAGGTCCGAGGCCGGGAGCGCGGCCTCCCCGGCGCCCCGCCGGTCCTCTACGTCGCAGAAGAGGAGATCGCGGAGCATCCCGACGGAGGTCATCGCGAGGCCGCTCCGGCCGACGTTCAGAGTCTCCAGCGCGTTCACCTGCCCCCGGCCGGCGACGCCGATCAGGTTCTCGGCAGCGACCCGGACCCGGTCGAGCGAGAGCTCGTTCGTCGGCGAGCCCAGTTGGCCGAGCTTCTCCTCGTCGGCGCCGACGACCAGCCCCTCGGCGTGGCGGTCCACCACTAGCCCAGAGACCTCGCCCGGCGCCGTGAGCGCGTAGAGGGCGAACAGCCCCGCGTACCGGCCGTTCGTGATCCACATCTTGGCGCCCGAGAGCTCGTAGTACTCGTAGAAGAGTCCGTCCGGGCCGCGCCGGACCTGGGCGACGTCGTGGATCTCGACCTTCCGCGAGCCGTGGAGGTAGGTGCGCCAGCCGGCGGCGCCGGCTCGCTCGTAGTCGTACTCGTCGAAGCGGATCTCGGCGGGCGCCTCGGAATCCGACCAGCGGTAGAGGATCCGGCGACTCTCGGTCGAGATCCGGTCGGCATCCACGAGGTTCCGGCGCTTTTCCTCACTCTCCTCGTCGAGCCAGAACCAGAGGACCCCGTCGGGATCCGCATGGACGCGGCGGCGCTCGCGGCGGGCGGTCGTCTTCACCCCGCCCGAGTCGCTCCCCGCCGTCGGCTCGGTGAGGGCGAACGCGCTCACCTGCCCGGCGGAGACAAGCGAGAGCGCGAGCGAGAGCGCCCGGCGCTGGCGCTCGCACTCCTCCAGGCGCGCCGCGAGAGCAGCCGGCAGGGCCTCCAGGAGACGCGAGGCCTCCCCGGCCCTTCCGCGGAGGGCGTCGAGGAGGGGCCCGGAGATCTGTCGCAGGACGGGCGAGCGGCCGAACCGACGGGCGAGGAGTTCCCGCGCGTCCTGGGCCCGGTCCTTGAGCAAGAGCGACGCGATCTCTCCGAAGAACCCCGCCGCGTTTCCCGCCGCGAGATCTCGCGCGGCCTCCCGGACCTCCGAAAGGCCGATCAGGAACGGGGTCGTCCCGATCGAGGAGTTGACTTGGATCGTGAGGGAGACCGCCGGATCGGCCCAGCGCGTCGCGTGGAGGATCACCAGGTAGTAGTACGCCTTGGGGAGCCCGAGGCCACCCAGTTCCCGCGGAATGAACACCCTGAAGTGGCCGTGATCCTGAATGCGCGCGAGGTCCGCGGCTGGAACCCGGTGGAGTCGTTCCAGCATCCGGCCGTAGGTCGAGCCGTCGAAGAGCCGCCCGTGGAACTGGGAACGGTAGAACTCACGAGTCCGGACGTGGAAGTCCCAGAGATCGGCGTCGCGAGCGACCGTTTCCGGAACGTAGCGGGGCCTTTCAAGGTCGAAGGGCCGCGAGAGGAATTCTCCCGAGTCGTAGGTGGCCGGCGACTCGATGATCTCGCGGTACGTCCCGCGCTTGGGAAGGGGGAGGGGGCCGCCCGAATGCGGAGTGCGGAAGGCGGAATGCGGAACTGGGGCCAAGGCCGCCCTGCTGTTTTCAGTTCCGAGCTCCGAGTTCCGCGTTCCGAGTTGGAAGGGGGGGCTGTTCCCCTCCCCCTGACAGGCGCCAACCGAAGCCGCCGGCTCGAAGAGCGGACCCTCGAGCGCGCGGCGTCCGAGCAAGGCGGTGCGCCCGGCAAGATCCCAGGACCGGACGGCCGCGCGGGCGGCCGGGAGCGCCCGGTCCGCCGCGAGGCGCGCGAGCTCGGTCTCCAGATGGGCCGCGCGGCCCGATTCCAGCAGCTCCTGGGCCTCGACCGCCACAAGTCGCGCGAGGTGGACCGCGAGGATCGCGTCCCCAACCACCGCGCCGGCCAGAGCCGCGTCGGGGGTAGCGGACTCGCGAGCGCGAGAGGCCCACTCCGAGAGGACGCCACACGCCTCTCGAATCCGGCGGGCGGCGCCGGCGAGCACGCCCCAGCGCTCGGCCTCATCGAGCGCGCGCATGCTCGCGTTCTCGGGCCAACCCGCGAGGAAGCTCGTCGCGATTCGCGTCCTGGCGAGCGAAACGTCCGGCGTCAATCGTCCCAGCGCGACGCCGTCGCGGTAGAACTTCGCGAGGACGTCGTCCTCGCTGTAGGCGGTGCCGCCGAAGACCTGTCCGGAGTCGTAGGTGAAGGAGCCCGGGACCGGGGAAAGCGCGAGGGCAGCAGCGAGATGGCGCACGGCGGCCCGTGTCGCACCCGGATCCTCATCCTCATCCTCTCCGGCGAGGGCCGAGAGTTCGAGGCGATGGAGCTCCATCGTGGCGAGCATCTCCTTCACGGCCCCGAACTTCGCGATCCCCTCGCGGCCGGCCTCATCGCGGAACTCGCCCGGGAACTGAACGCGCCCCGTCGCGTGCGCTCTGGCCCGTTCCAGCAGGTACTCGCCCGCGCCCAGGGCGAGGGCGAGAAAGGAGCGACTCCATGCCGCGAGAAGCGCGTCCTCCGGGACGAATCCGGCGGGGGCCGCAACGGCAAAATCCACATCCCCGGCGGCCGGGTCGAATCGGACTCGGGAGAGCCGTGCCCCGCGCACCCCGATCGTCCGGCACGGCTCCACGGCGAGTCCCGGGTGGTCCTTGCGAACGACATGGGCGGAACCATCGGGGGAGAGAACGCAGAATCGGTCGGCAAGTGCCGCCGGGACGAGTTCCCCCGGCCGGGGAACGAGGACCGCCCACTCGCGACCCTCGGCGAGGTCTCCGGTCCTCGCTTGAGCTCCCAGGAGATCGAGGTAGCGCACCGCCGCCTGGTGTCCTCCCACCGACAGCGCGAGCGAGGGGTCGATCCTGGCGAGCTCCTCCACCAGAACCTCCCCGGGTCCGTAACCGTCCGAGGGGGCGAGCCGGCGCGCCTCGACGTAGAGCCGGCCGAGGAGCTCGCGGGCCGGCTCCCCGAGATCTTTCCCGTCGTCGAGAGCCTTCACGGAGGCGCGGTCGAACGCCGAGGCGAGTCTCTCGCGCAGCGAGCCGCGGAGCTCGTCCCATCGGGTCCGCCGGAGCCCCGGCACCCGCGGCGGCCTCGACTCGCAAAGGTCGAGCCGGATGGCGAGCGGCGACACCGCGAGGATGAGGCCATGGAGTTGGTGGTCGACCAACTGCCGGAAAAGAACGCCGATCCAGAAGAACCTGCGCTCGGAGGCGAGCCGGGGGAACTCCTCGACCCTCTCGACGAGCGAGCCGACCAGCGTGAAGAGATGGTCGGGGGCCCGCGCTTCGAGGTACGGACGGAGCTCCGCCAGGGGTGAGGAGAGGACCCGCTCGGCGAGGGAAAGGACTCCCGAGCGGCCTGCGGCGGCGAGGTCCGCGAGCCAGGCCGCTCGTGCCTCGTCGAGGACGCGCGGGACCTTTGAGAGCGCCTCGGCGAACCGGTTTGCGGCGCGTTTCACGGAAGATGCCCGGGCCAGAACCTCCTTCACGCGCCGGGCGACGCGGAGTGCCGTCGCGGGCGCGAGCGAGTCCGCGAAAGCATCGAGCCCCGAGCGCTGTGGGAGGAGCCAGTCGGCCCAGCGATCGAGCGCGGGCGGCGGAGTCGGTTCCGGATCCGGACGCGATTCGAGGTAGGAGACGAGCTTCCGCTGCGCCGGGGAGTACGTTTCGTAGATCAGGCGTTGCGAGGTTGCCCGGCTCCAGTGGACCTCGTCCGTCGCCCGCCAGCAGCTCTCGCACTTCACGCAGTTCTCGAAGTGGACGGCGACCGACGGCGGGCCTCCCGGATTTTCCTCTTTCTCGTAGACCTTCGCCGGACAGATGGAGAAAAGCGAGGAACGCGCGAGCTCGCCCCGCCGGGGAATCCCGGAGGGCCGGAAGACCTGGATGTGGCTCTCGCGGCCGGGGAAGTAGGTGTTGTAGCCGAGCTTCCGCGCCAGGTCCGTCCCGGCGGCATGGGCGGGGTCGTCGAGGGCCGCCGCCGCGTCGCGCGCGGCGCGACAGCGCTCGGCGGGTCCGGCGCCGCCGCGGAAGCCCAGGGCGAAAAGCCCGCCGAGGGCGGCGCGCAGGATCTCGCCGGCGCGCTGGACCGTCGCCGTCACGGCGAAGACGACCGCGAGTCCGCAGGCGAGGAGAAGGTCGAGCCAGGAAAGGCGCTCCAGGACCCTCCGGGCAGCCGCGCGGAGCTTCTCGGGGAGCGCCGCCCCGTCGTTCGCGTAGACAGAAAGGAGGGCCCGCCCGAGACCTGGCACGATCCGCCGTCCGGCCCAGCGAACGAACGCCGGCGGATCCGCCACCGGCTCCCGCCCGCCCGCGACGTGGAAGTGGACCCGGAACCGGTCGAAGGGGATCCAGCCTCCGGGCAGAAGCGCGGTGAGGGAGTTCACCGTCCAGGCCACGAGGACCCGGGGGAGATGGGCGAGGAGGAGCTCCGGCACCCGGAAGACGCGCGCGAGGATGAGGCCGTCCCGGAGGGTGGCCGGCAGGGCGCGAATCGGCACGGCCTCCCGCACCACCCGGACGAGCTCCCACCACTTGGGAAAAGCCGGGAGATGCGGTCGGGTGAGGACGTAGGCCGCCCCGTTGGCGAGATCGATGGAAGATCCGAAGAAGACCCGCGTGGACTCGACATAGGCGGGCCAGTCAGAGAGGTACTCGACGCTCCTGTAGTAGTGGGACCGCTCGAGCTTCCGGACGTATTCCTCTTCGAGCGCCTCGGCGGTGAACGCCTCGCCGGACTCCCGGATCGAGAGCACCGCCTCGGCGAAGAGCTTCCCCATGGCCGTCGCGGGCCCCGTGAAGTTGGGGTAGGGGAAGTCGAGGCCGATCCCGCTCGCCGCGCCGCCGATCGCCAGGCCGTGGGCGGCGAGCCGCGGTATCTCCCGGAAGCCGCCGCCGCGGATGAGCTTCGCACCGTAACTCGCGCTCTCCCCTCCCTCGATCCAGGGCCGGAAAACTTCCTGGGCTTTCAACCATTCCATAAGCTGGTTGTGGTCGCCGTCCCAGTGCTCGCGGAGGTTCGAGAGGGGGAGAACGTATCCGATCGAGAGAGAGTCGAGGTTCGTGTAGAGGAAGGCGCCCAGGTTCAGGGGAACCGGGCGGCCGTGGCGAACCCCGTTCCTCACCAGGAACTCGTAGGCTGCCCCCTCGCCCGGGATGAGCCCGAAGCGGCGCTCGATCTCGGACGGCGGGAGCCGGAGCACCTCGCGGACGCCTTGGAGGAATTTCGGCCGGATTGAGCGCCCGTCCGGTCCGCGACGTTCGTATCCCTCCTGGCTCACCAGGTGGCTCGCGTCCCCCTCGGCGAGGAAGACCACGTCCGCGTAGGCGGGGCCCCGCTCCGTGTGGACGCCCACGACCCGCCCGCGTTCGCGGATGAGGCTCGTAACCGTCGTCTCCGGAACGAGGGTGACCCCGTAGTCGCGGGTCTTCTCGGCGAGATACCGGTCGAAGACCGGCCGGAGCACGGTGCAGGAGCTTGCGAAGGTGTCGGGCGAGTCGAGCGTCGCGCCGAGGACGGTGTGGCCGTTCGAGGAGAAGAACCCTCTCCGGACGACCTTTCGCTCGAACGGGGCCTCGGAGAGCCCGGCGGCCCCGAACACCGATTCGTCCTCGAGGGTCTCGGTGAAATAGACCGCGCCCGACCAGTTCTCCGCCCCCGGGAAGACCGCGGCCTCCAAGAGGAGCACCGAAAGCCCTCTCCGGCCGAGGACGGCCGCGGCGGTGACGCCCGCCGGGCCCGCGCCGACGACGATCGCGTCGTATCTGGGTATCACGGCGGGCGGCGCCTACAGCTCAGACGCGGCTTCCCGGCCCCGCAACGCAACCCCTGAAGCCTGAAGCCCGAAGCCTGGTCTCCGGGGTAGTGCGGGGGGGGCCCGTAGTAGGGCGGCGGGGCCGGAGGCGGCGGCGGCGGCGCCGACCGTTTGGACACGAAGACGGCCGTGTTCTTGTCGGCGTAGGCGACGCTGTAATCGGAATAGTGGCAGCCGACGGCCAGGAGGACGGCTCCCAGCAGTAGGGCCAGCACGAGCGTACGGGCCATGATCGGTCTCCTCTCAAACGGCCACCGGAGCGACACTTGAGCGGGGATTGTACACGCGCCCGCGCGCGGCGGGCAACTATCTTGGATGGCCGGATCACGGACAACCGGGAATACCATCCTCCTCCCGGTGGTAGCCTGGTACGGACCCAAGGGATTCAAGAAAGCCCACAGGAGGATTCTCATGCGACCTGACCGCGCTCTCGCCGTCCTCGCCCTCTTCGCCGCGCTCGCCCTCTCCCCCGCCTTCGGCCAGGGGGAGAACGGGTCGGCGACATCGAAGATCTCGCACGTCGTCGTCTATCCACAGTCGGCGGAGGTGACCCGGGAGCGCGAAGTCGAAGTCTCCGTCGGCCTGAATCAGGTTCCTTTTTCGGGACTCGTCGCCAACCTCGACGCGGGGACCCTGCGGGCCTCCACCGACGAGGGGGTGGACGTGGTCGGGATCGAAACCCAGACCCGCTACCTCACCGAGCCCCTCTCCCGCCAGGTCGCCGAGCTCGACGCCAAGATCCGGGAGCAGGCGGACCTCGTCCGCGAGGTCGAGTGGACGCTCAAGCGCCTGGAGGAGGAGCGCGCCTTCTACGGGACGATCCGGACCGCCACGCTCCAGTCGATCCAGGACACCGAGAAAGGGAAAGCCCTCTCGATCGAGGAGTGGCAGCGGATCATGACCTTCGTTCGCGAGGGGATGGAGGGGTCGGACAAGAGCCGGCTCGCGATCGAGGAGGATCTGCGCGTCAAGAAGACGGAGCTCGAGAAGCTCACGAGCGAACGGGCGCGCCTCGCCTCGGAGAGGCCGCAGGAGATGAAGGAGGTGACGGTCACGGTCCGTGCCGAACGCGCGGGCAAGGTCACGGTCCGCATCCACTACGTCGTCCCCGAGGTCTACTGGGCGCCGACCTACGACGTCCACCTCTACACGGACGACGCCCGCGTCCGTTTCACCTGCTATGGGCTCGTGACCCAGGCTTCCGGAGAAGGCTGGGAAGGGGTGAAGCTCACGCTCGCCCGCGCCCGGCCGGAGTACCGGCTCGACGTCCCCGAGACCTCGCCCGTCGTGGTCTCGATGGACGGGGCGGGGATCCAGCAGCTCGTCCTGGACGTCCGCGGCCTGAACGACGCCCTCGACACGCAGGCCTGGGTCCAGTCGCGCTTCCAGAGCCAGCACGATCTCGGGAACTTCCGCCAGAACATGCTCGAGTTCGCGAGCCAGGACGAGAGCTTCCTCGCGGCGAACGGCCTCTCGAAGAAGGAGATCGAGCAGGCGATCGAGCGGATCCAGGACCGCTTCTCGAGCGTGCGCTACGACCTCGCCAAACCCGAGACGATCCTCTCCGATCGCTCCGCCCACAAGGTCGTGATCTTCTCGGAGCTCCTGCCCGCCCGCCTGAAGTACGTCGCGCTTCCCGCCGCGCAGTCGCTCGTCATCCGGAAGGCCGAGCTCGCCAACGCCACCTCGTTCCCCTTCCTCGCCGGGGCCTCGAACGTCTTCGTCGACGGCTCGTATGTCGGGGCCGCGAACGTCCCCGACGCCTCCGCCAACGAGGAGCTCGACCTCTTCTTCGGCCCCGACGACGGCCTCAAGGTCACCCGCGAGCTCGTGAAGCGCGAGACCAAAGGGCCCGAGCGGTTCCGCCAGAGCCAGCTCGTCACCTACGAGTTCAAGATCAAGGTCGAGAACTTCCACGGCCAGGAGGTCGAGGTCGAACTCGAGGACCAGATCCCGATCTCGCAGAGCGACGACGTCCAGGTGAAGTTCCTTGGCGCGAGCGTCGCCGACACCAAGCCCGACGAGAAGGGGATCCTCTCCTTTAGCCTCAAGGTCCCGGCCCGCACGCCGCTCGACGTGACCTTCGGCTATCAGATCGAGCACCCGATGAACCAGTCGCTCCTCTACAAGTAGCGCGCCGGGTCCTCTCCCTCCCTCTCACGCCTCGGCAGTCGTGGAGGGAGGGCCCCTTCGCAGCCTTCCGGCGCAATCCGTCCGCCTCACGCTTCGGCGGTCGGGGAGGGAGGGAGAGGGCGGCCTGGATCGCCGGCGATCCCGAGGTAGGCCCGGCGGACCCTTTCGTCCTTCCCCTGCCCGAGGAGCCCCGGCGGCCCGCATCGCTCAACCCGCGCCGCCGGCCCGTGGGTGCGCTCGGCGAACCGCGCCGCCTCAATGAGACCGTGACGACGGCCGAGGCACTACGCCAGCGGGTTCCTCACGCGCACTGCTCCGAAGCGCTCGCCATCGGTGAAATCCTCGGAGAGAAGCTCGTCAGCGCCTGCAGCGATCGCGCTCTCGATGATCTGCGAATCCCAGACGGTCCGGTTGTCCTGGACCGAGCGTCCCAGTGTCTTTTCGACGAGCTCCGGGGTCGGCCAAACGACATGCCAGGCGCGCAGGTAAAGCGATACGAGCCCGTGGGCCTCGGCTGAGGGGATCGGCTTGGCGACCTTACGAGTAACGACGGTGAAGAACTCAAGTATCACCTGCGAGCTGATCACCCCCAGGTGTGTCACCCACAGGTCCTTGACCACGGCTTGGGCCCGCGCGTTCTTCGCCGTGTCCGTCTTGTCGTGCGCGTACACGAGGACGTTCGTGTCGACGAAGACTCTACCGCTCATGCAACTCGTCGCGGCTGCGGTAGAGCCTCGGACCGAGCCGGAATCCGCGGTGCAGCCACTCGAGCGCCTGTTGTCTCAGCTCGTCGTAGTCCGTCACCTCCCCCGGCACGAGAATCGTCACCTGCGTGCCCTCGGGGACGGGAAGGGGGTGCTCCGGTCGCACGACCTGATTCTCATATACGCCTTTGACGCCCCGCATGGCATGGAGCATACGCACGCTGCCCGATGAAGGGAAGGGGTCTCTAGGGCGGAGGGGACGCCGGGCTCGCGTGGACGTAGTGGCGATGCTGGAAGCGCTTGATATCCGTCCTCCAGCCAGCGAAGAGGTAGCGATCACCCGGCTGTGACTGCTGGCATGCCTGGATGAGATCCACGAACCAATCCACGGTGCTCTGCCACTTGGCGGCGTCCTGGGCTGGGAAGACCATCACGCGGAGGTCGGCCCGCGCGACCAGGAGCTTGAGGAAATCCCGGTCGCGTTCCCGCTTATCCCATGCCCACTCGGATTCCATGACGAGGACAGTCCTCGAGAGGCGCTTCTCGCCGGGGGAGTAATCGAGCCAAGAAAGATCGTAGAGCCATTCTCGACCGTACGCCCCGCAATCGCCCGACGCGTAGGCACGCTGCCCGGCCTCGCGGGCGAGCCCCACCACGGCGGACTTCACATGGTCCGTCCATCTCTTGGTATCCCAGGTGCTCCGCCCAGGGTCCTCAAGGAGCGCGTCCAGAGCGGCGCTCACCCGCATTCCGAGCTCTTCCATCCGGATTCCTCCCCTTCGCGCGGCGATCGGTGGACCGGCCCGACCGCGTGATTCTACCGGAGTCCGGCGTCTTCGTTCGGTGCATTCTGGCGACGATCGACGCCGCCCGTGCCACCGACTCCCGGAGCTCGCGGGGCGCGACGACCTCGACGGCGCCCGCGAACCGAAGGACCTGTCGCTCGATTTCGAACAGGGCGCTCGAGTGGAACCGCACCGTCACCGAGCCATCGCGATGCCGGGCGATCTGCTGCGACGGCGACCAGGCGCGCTCGGAGGCAAGGTGCGCGTGATCGGGCGGAAAACGGAGGGCGATCGAGTAGATCCCGCGACCCGACTGGACGGCGTTGAATCCCTGGGCGAGGTACTCCTCCACTGAGAATCCATCCGGAACCTCGAACAGGCGCCCGAGCGGGCGGATTCCGGCGATGCGCGGGAGGTAGTACATGGGGATCTGGTCGTGGAGGACGGATCGTCCGACAAGGAACCAATCGCGATCCCGGACGACGAGCGCGTAGGGCTCGACCTCTCGAGGCTGAACAGAACAATCACCAGCGGGACGGTAGTCCAGCTCGAGAACCTGGCGGTCGCGGATCGCACATGCGAGTGCCGACCACACGTCGGGGTCGATCCGCGGGGCCGGGAGCCCGCCGAAGTGGATCGCCGCGGACGCGATCCGGTGAGCTCTCAGCTCGTCGGGGGGCAAGGCCGAGAGAATCTTGTCGAAAGACATCCGGAGCTCCTGCGCGAGCGGCGTGCCCTCGTACTGGGCGACGGCCTTCTCCGCCACCATCAGGGCGAAGAGGTCGCGCTTGCCGAGGACCGCGGCCGGTAGCGCGAACGTCGTTCCCTGGTAGCGCCAGCCTCGCATGCGCGCCACGTACTCAAGGGGAGCCCCGAACTCCGTCCGGAGGCTCTCGAGATCCCGGTAGATGGTCTTGGTCGAGACCCCGCATTCCCGGGCGAGCACGGACACGCTGGGGCAGCCGCCGTCCCGTAGCCGCCGGTCGACGTGGAAGAAGCGCTTGAACCGGTTCAGGTAGTCGTCGCCCGCGCCGGAGCGCCAGGGGGTGGGGGTCTTCACGGCGCGATTCTCGCCTCCCTGGACAGTCCGTGTCCAGGGAGACTTGCTAGCATCCGGGCTGAAGACCCAGACGGAACAGCGAGGGATCGAACATGAACCAGTCCGCGGTGCGCGCGAGTCCGGGAGCCGAATCGATGGGAAGCCTGGGCGATCTGAAAGCAGGCGCGGTCATCACGCTCCAGGCGCGCACCATCGAGGACTACCTGTTCTTGCAGGCGGTCCGGCAACAGGTCGATGCGCTCCGGCCCCTGGAGACCGTCACGCGCGAGTGGCGGTGGCGATCGGACGGTTGCTCGCCAAACTCCCCGGACGTGTGGGACAGTCTGCTGGACTCGGTCTCCGAAGGACTCGGCCTGCGGGTCGCATACCGGATGAGAACCGACCGGCGACTCGTTGCGATCCTGGCCGGGAGCGGTCTGGTTCTCGAGATCCGGGTCGCTCGCGACTGGATCGAGGCCGTCGCCTATTCGCGAGATGCAGGTGCCGCTCGCGCGTCGCTCGATGTCGTCGGCGCCACGTTTCCTCGCCAGGATGTCGGGCCCTCCGGGGTCCGGGTCATCTTCTGGTTCTCGGGGCCGCGTGGGGCACAGGCGACCACGAGGGTGCTCGACTGCCCTTCCTGGCCGTCGATCGCGGGCAACTATCCCGGCATCGCATCCCGGATCGAATGGCTGGTCGGGCTCGAGCGGCCGCACGAGATCGGAAGGCTCGTCTTCTGGCACGGTCCGCCGGGAACCGGAAAGTCCTACGCGGTTCGGGCTCTCATGCGAGCCTGGAGGTCGATGCGAATCGAGGTCGTCACCGACCCCGAGCGCTTCTTCGAGGATGCGAGTTATCTCCACGAGGTCCTGTTCTCGCCGAATGTCCTCGGGCTAGTCTCTGACGAGGACCACGCGGACGACTCCGGGCGCGGCCGGCTGTTCGTCGTCGAGGACGCTCCGGACCTGGTGATGGAGGCCTCGAGATCGACTGTAGCGAACCGGATGGCACGGCTCCTCAACCTGACCGACGGACTGCTCGGCCAGGGGACGGGTCTCTTGTTCCTGCTCACGACGAACGAGGAGATCGATCGCATCGATCCCGCGTTCATGCGGCCCGGCCGGGCCCTCCAGGGACTTCGATTCCTTCCGTTCGATCGAGCGGCGGCAGAAGACTGGCTGTCCAGACGCGGCCACGCGGGCGTCTCGTTCGCAGAAGACCCGTCGCTGGCGGCGCTCTACGCGACCATCCACGGGCGCCCGGACGTCGAGGAGAAGGGGGTCTCCAGGATCGGCTACACGCGTCCGGCCGCCGGGTGTCAAGCACCGCCCGGTTCGACTTGAAGCCGCGCTGTCACGCCTCGGCGGTCGTGGAGGGAGGGCCCCTTCGCGGCCTTCCGGCGCAATCCGTCCGCCTCACGCTTCGGCGGTCGGGGAGGGAGGGAGAGGACGGCCTGGATCGCAGGCGATCCCGAGGTACGCCCGCCGGACCCGCTCGTCGCTCTTCACCTCGCTCGCCGGGCCGGAGAGCTCGATCCTCCCCTCGCGGAGCACGTAGGCGTGGTCGCTCGCGCCCAGGGCCAGGCTGACGTTCTGCTCGACGAGGAGGATCGAGAGCCCGTCGTCCTTGAGCGTGAGGAGCGCGCGGAAGAGCTCCACGGCGAGGACGGGCGCGAGGCCGAGCGAGAGCTCGTCCACCATGAGGAGGGACGGCTCCGACATGAGGCCCCGCGCCACCGCGAGCATCTGCTGCTCGCCGCCCGAGAGGGTCCCGGCCTTCTGGCGGGTCCGCTCCGAGAGGCGCGGGAAGAGGGCGAGGACGCGATCGAGGTTCGGGCGCATCCGCGCGCGGGCGCGCTTCGGGGTCGCGCCCATCTGGAGGTTCTCCAGGACCGTCATCTCGGTGAAGAGGCGCCGCCCCTCGGGCACGAGGACGAGCCCGCGCCGGGTCCTCGCGTGTGCGGCGAGCCGGGTCACGTCCTCGCCCTGGAAAACGATCCGGCCCCTCCGCGGTCGGATCCGCCCGACGAGCGTCGAGAGGAGCGTCGTCTTTCCCGCGCCGTTTCCACCGACGAGCGCGGTCACATGGCCGGCCTCGAGCGCGAGGCTCACACCCCAGAGGACCTGGACGTCGCCGTAGCCCGATTCGATCCCGTGCGCTTCCAGGATCTGCACGCTACGCCCCCGTTCCCTCGCAGGGGGGAGAGGAACCGGCCCCCTTCCCCGATCCCTCTACGAGCCTTGCCGCGGCCCGCGGGTCTCCGAGGTACGCCTCGATCACGCGAGGATCCCGGGAGACCTCGTCGGGAGGTCCCTCGGCGATCTTCTCCCCGCGATCGAGGACGAGGACGCGGTCGGAGAGGCCCATCACGGCCCGCAGGATGTGCTCCACGAGGACGAGCGTCACGCCTCGGTCCCGGACAGCGCGGAGCGTGACAAGCATCGCGTCGACCTCGGAGGGATTGAGGCCCGCCAGGACCTCGTCGAGGAGAACGAGGTAGGGCCGGGCCGCGAGGGCGCGGGCGAGCTCCAGACGCTTCTTCTCCCCCAGGTTGAGTTTCGCCGCGGGGACGTCGCGCTTCGCGACGAGCCCCACCTGGGCGAGCGCCTCGTCGGCGGCCGCGAGGCCCTTCGCGAGCCCGAGCCCTTCGCGCCCGTAGCACGCGCCCACGGCGGCGTTCTCGCGCACCGTGAGCTCCGGGAGCGGCCGGACGATCTGGTGCGTCCGCGCGAGCCCCAGCCTCGCCACCCGGTGGGGCGGGAGCCCCTGGATCGCCTTCCCGCGGAAGATCACGCGCCCCCGCGTCGGCCGGTGCATGCCGTGGACGCAGTGGAAGAGCGTGGTCTTCCCGGCGCCGTTCGGCCCGATCACGCCCAGGATCTCTCCCTCGCGCGCCTCGAAGCTCACGTCCCGGAGCGCCACGAGGCCGCCGAACTCCTTGGTCACGCCCTCGGCGACAAGGATCATTCGATCAACCTGGCGAGGAACCTCGACCGGGCGCGAAGCCATTCGACGGCTCCCGCCGGGAGAAAGAGAACCATCTTCCTGTTGAGGAACCTCGCCACGGCCCGCAGCCCCCCGACCGCGCCGGCCGGAAGAAAAAGGACGATCGCGAGGAGAAGGAGCCCGGCCACGGCGAGCTGGAAATCGCGGAGGAACGGAGTCGTGAGGAGCTTCAAGCGCAACTGCTGGTAGAGGGCCGCACCGACCAGGGGCCCCAGCACCGTGCCCTGCCCTCCGAGCATGACCATCACGAGGAGCTCGATCGAGAGCTGGAGCCGGAAGGCGCTCTCGGGCTCGATGACGCCGTTCTTGAAGAAGACGAGGACCCCGACCGCGCCGGGGAGGAGGGCGGAGAGCACGTACGCGACTGTCTTGGCGCGCGGCGCCGCCACGCCGAGACCCTGGGCGGCATCCTCGTCCTCGCGGATCGCGAGGAGGCCCAGCCCGAACCGCGACCGCTTGACGAAGAAGCTCATGGCGACGGCGAGGAACGCGATGAGCGCGACCCCCCAGTACGCCGTCCGGAGAGCCGGCGCGGCCCCGCCGTATTCGCGGTAGATGCTGAAGTGGAGCGTGAGCCCGGTCGAGCCGCCCAGGGGCTCGAAGTTCTTGACGAAGGCCTTCATCGCCTCGGAGATGCCGATCGTGGCGAGCGCGAAGTAGGGCCCGCGAAGGCGGAGGATCGAGAGCCCGAGGACGAGCGCGAGGAGCCCAGCCACGAGCGCGCCCGCGAGCACAGCCGGGACAAGATGCCAGCCTCGAACGGAGATGAGGTAGAAGCCGGCATACCCGCCAACCCCATAGAAGACGATATGGCCGAAGCTCACGTAGCCCGAATAGCCCAGGAGGATGTTCAGGCTCGAAGCAAGAGCGATCGCGAGGAGAACGAGGAAGGCCGTCTCCCGCGCGTTCTGCCGCTCGCTGGCGTCCCCGGCGAGAGCCGGGTAAAAGACGATCGCAGCCACGAGGGCGAGGCTCGTCCACAGGCCGGGCGCGAGGAGCGCCTTCACCTTTTCCCCCCGAAAAGCCCCTGCGGCCGGACGAGGAGGAGCGCCACGAAGAGCCCGAACTCGATCACCGGGACCCAGCCCGTCCCCAAGTAGAACGGGACGATGCCTTCGACGAGCCCGAGGATGAGACCCCCCGCGAGCGCGCCGAGCGGGTTGCCGAGCCCCCCCAGGACGACGATCACGAAGCTCTTGAGCTCGTAGGTCCCGCCGGAGAGGATCGTGAAGGGGAAGAGAATGGCCACGAGCCCTCCCGCGACCGCGGCGAGCGACGTGCCCAGGCCGAAGCTCGCGGCGAGGACCCGGGTCGAGGGGATCCCCACGAGCTCCGCAGCCTCGCGGTCGCCCGCGACCGCGCGCACGTATTTCCCGGGCCGGGAGAAGGCGAGGAAGGCGTGGAGGCCGGCGGCCACGAGGACGGCGATGCCGGCTGCCGCGAGCCGCGTTCCCGGGATCGAGAGCGTCCCGAGCTCGACCTTCCCCAGCGAGTAGTCGACGTTCCGGAAGTTGGTCGTAAAGAGGCTCGTTCCCACGCCAACGAGGATCATGTTGACCGCGAACGTGGAAAGAAGGCTCGAGAGATGGGGCGCGTTGCGCACCGGATGGACGGCCGCGAAGTAGAGGACGAGCCCCGCGAGGAATCCGAGCGCCCCCACCGGCACGAGCGCCAGGAAGGGGTTCACGCCGAGGCCGGTGAAGAGGGAGTGGACGCCGAACATTCCGAGCGCGATCAGCGGCCCGTGCGCGAGGTTGACGACCCGCATCACGCCGAAGATGAGGGAGAGCCCCATCGCCGCGAGGCCGTAGATGACCCCGACGAGGAGGCCGTCGACGGCGGAGGGCAGGAGCTCCACGACCACGCGAGCGCCCGTCGCTACCGGACCGGGTGGCGGACCTCCGCCGTCTTCGCCTCCCGGGGCCAGACCACCTCCTTGACGAGATTCCCTTCCCGGTTCTTCTGCCACTGGATGTAGACCATCTCGTGGCCGATCTGGAGCCCGTGCGCCGACTCGCTCGCGTCGAACTTCATCCGGCCGAAAAAGGTCAGAATGTCGGTCCGGTCGAGCGCCTCCCGCACGGCCTCGGTCTCGACTCCACCCGCCCGCAAGATGGCATCCGCCAGGACGAGTCCTGCCGCGTAGCCTCCGGCCGCGTGATACGAAGGCTCCTCGCCGTGCGCCGCCCGGTAGGCCGCGACGAAGCTCTCGGCGGCGGGGCCGCACCCCCTCACGCCCTCCGTCGCATCCCCGGGCGCGAAGGCCGCCCGGGGCTCCCACTGGCTCGGTCCGATCACGCCCGCCGCGGCGTCCCCGAGCTCGCCGAAGCTCGGCTCGGGGGGGGCGACGAGGAGCACGAGGAACTGGATCGGGATCCCCTTCTCCGCGAGCTGCCGCGCGAGCGTGCTGCCGTCCTGGAAATGTCCGCCGCCGAGTATGCCCGCTGGCGACGCCTGGGCAACCTTGTTGATGAGCGGCGCGAAATCCGTGGTCCCCGAATCGTAGCCCTCGAAGAGCGCGACCTCGATCCCCTTCGATTCGGCGTACGACCGGAGCTCGGAGCAGACGTCGGTCGAGAACTTGTCGTTCTCGTGGACGATGGCGATCCGCTTCGCGTCCGGAGCGGCGGCCCGGATGAGGTCGATCGAGCCCGTGAGGTAATGGCTTGCCGGGGTGTAGACCTGATAGACGAGCGAGAACCCTTGCCGGTAGTTCGAGTCGGAGGCCGCGCCGGCCGAGATCATGACCTTGCCGTTCTGCTCGGCGATGACCGAGGCAGCCGACGTGAGGCCGCTTGAGTAGGGGCTCACCAGGAAGTCGGCCCTGTCCTCCGTGACCAGGCGCGTGTAGAGCTGCTGGACCCGGTCCTGCGCGGACTCGTCGTCGTAGCACTTCGTCGCGAAACGAAGCACCCTTCCGTCCGCCAGGGCGAGCCCGCCCGCATCGTTGACATCCTTCGCCCAGAGCTCCAGTCCGTTCTTCTGCCGCACCGATTCGACGTTGAGCTTCCCCGTGAGCGAGGCGGTGAACCCGATCACGATCGTTCCCGCACCCCCTTCGGAGTCCGAGTCGGACGATCCGTTGCAGGAGACGAGAAGGGCGAGGACGGCGGCAAGGACGAGGACGGCGGGGCGGATCGCGCGGGACATGACGGGAGCCTCCGGCATCGGGATCGAGAGTCGGACCACTGTGCCGGACGGGCGTTCGTCCCCCCCGCGCGACGTAATCGCCGTTCGCCGGGCACGCCGTATCGTAGCAGGCCGTCAAGCGCGCCGGTAGTTCCGCGGGGCCAACACCGGGGCTCTGCCGCGAACCCGGGGGTGCTACTTCGCCACATCCGCCGCCAGGCGCATGCCGATCTGGGTGTACTGGGCCATCTGATGCATGGCCTGGTAGTGGGACGTGAGGCAGCCCGTCTCCGGGGAGTTGAAGGCTCCGCCCCGAACGCGGAAGACGGCGAAGTCCGGCTCCGCGGTGGAGGTCCATTCGGAGACGTTTCCCGCCATCTCCAGGCACCCGAAGACCGAACGCCCGGCGGGACGTCCGCCCGCGTGTTCGAGGCAGGTCTGGAGGGCATCGAGGCTGACGTTGTGCTCCTTGGTCCGGGCCATGTTCGTGCGCTCGCGGTCGAAGGTCCAGCCCCACGGATAGGGGCGGCCATCGGCGCCGCGCGCGGCATACTCCCATTCCATGTCGGTCGGAAGACGGAAGCGGAAAGCCCCGCGCGACTCTTCGCTCCGCCAGCGCGCGTAGGGAATTGCCTGCCCGAGCGAGATCCCGACGGCAGGGTACTTCTCCCAGTCGGCGAGTTCCTGGACGACCGGGAGGAGGTCCTGCTGGCGATCGCCCAGCGTCGTGGCCGCCGGCGCGAACTCCGCTCGTTTCGCCTCGGGGAGGGAGGACAAGAACTCGACGTATTCCCCGAAGGCCACCTCGCGTTCGGCGATGAGGAAGTCCTTCTCGATGCGAGTCCAGGACGCGTCCTCGCCCGCGCGGAACCAGCCGGCGGGGACGTGGACGAAGCCGGGGGGCACCTCCTCGGCCGGAAGAAGCGAGAGCGAGAGCTCCCGGTTCCGGTCGAAGTACCGTTCGAGGTAGAGGGGGAGCCTCGCGGGCGCCCGGCCGGGAGCGCGCGCGGCCAGGACATAGCTCCCGGCGGCAAGGTCAAGCACAACGGGCGAATCGCCGGCCACCTCCTCGAAGAGGGACGTCTCCTCGCAGAAGGGTCCCTCGACCCGAAAGACCTCGACCGTGGCGCCGGCCGGGGCGAGGGAGAGCGTGACCGTCACGATCGCGGCGGCGTCGCGGAGAGCCGCGTCGATCTCGCCTGCGAAGCGGCGTTCGGTGTCCGCGGCGCGGGCCGCTTCGAGGTAGCGAACGGCCTCCGGGTACTCTCCTGGGGTTTTCTTCATGATCTCTTCCAGTCTCGCCGCCCGGGCCTGGCCGAGGTAGCTCCGGACGACGGCCTCGTACGCCTCGCTCCCCTCCTCCTCCTTGCGGAGCATCTCGTACCAGGAGCGCGCGAGGTCGTACTCGCGCACGACGAGACGGAGCTCCTCGAGTGGGACGTCGCCCCGCGCGGCGCCATCCGCACACTCGTCGAGGAGCGCGGCGGCCCGCTCCTGATGGGCCCGGCCCGAGGCGCGATACCCGTCGAGCCGGAGCCGGTTCTGGTTCCTCGCCTCGGTCCACTGGACCCTGAGGACCGCGCCCGCGAGCGCGGAGACGACAAGCGCGATCGAGACCGCGGCCGAGAGGGTCGGGTGGCGGACCGCCCACTTCCCGGCGAGCCGGAGCGGGTTGTCCGGAGCGGCCCGCACCGGCTGGTGGGCGAGGAAGCGCTGGATGTCCTCCTGGAGGGCAGCCGCCGTCCGGTAGCGATCGCGTTTCTCCTTCGCGAGCCCCTTCAGGCAGATCGCGGAGAGCTCGCGCGGGATCCGCCTGGCGGGAGCGCGCCTCGCGGGCGGCTCGGGGTCCTCGTTCGCGATCCGTTCGAAGATCTCGTCCCCCTCGGCTCCTTCGAACGGCGCGGAGAGCGTCAACATCTCGTAGAGGATGGAGCCCAGGGCGTAGACGTCCGACTGCTGGTCCACGTGGTCCTGGTCCCCGCGCGCCTGCTCGGGGGACATGTAGAGCGCGGTCCCCGCGATCTCGCCGTCCCGCGTGAGCACGAGGTCGGACTCCTCCCGAAGCGTGTGGACATCGGGGGCGACTCTCTTCCGCGACCCCGTCGTCTGCCGGCGCCGGCGCGGCAGGAGCTTCGCCAGTCCCCAGTCCATGAGAAGGACCTCGCCGAACTCGCCGAGCATGACGTTCGCGGGCTTGAGGTCGCGGTGGATCACGCCCCGGGCGTGCGCGTAGGCGACGCCGTCGCACATCTTGAGGAATATCTGGAGAAGGAGCTCCAGGCCGAAGTACTTGTCCGGGGTCGCGCCTGCGCTCCCGGTCCTGGGTCGCGCATGCGCTTGAGATTCGGAGTCGCGCATACGTTCCAGCGCCCGCGACTTCTGGGCGCGGAGTTCCTCGATAGCCCGGGCGAGCGTCCGCCCGCGCACGAGTTTCATCGCGAAGTAGACCCGCCCATCGGGGAGGTGCCCGAAGTCGTAGGTCGGGACGATGTTCGGGTGCTCGAGCTGCGCGGAGGCCTGCGCCTCCTCCAGGAATCGCTGGGCGTAGCGCGGGTCGGACGAGAGGTCCTCGCGGAGGATTTTCAGAGCCACATCGCGGCGGAGCTCGCGGTCATGGGCGACGAGGACCTGTCCCATCCCACCCCGACCGAGCTCCTCGCGGATTTCGTAGCGGTCCCCGGCCGCCGGTGCGATTTCCGGCTCCGCCCCCGTCGCCACGGGCTTCCTCACGTCCTTGTCCGGGGTCGCGCAGGCGCTCCCGGTCCGGGATCGCGCATGCGATCCAGATCCCGGGTTGCGCCGGCGCTCAGGCGGGGGCGGCGGGACGACGATCGTCTCCTCGGTCGTCTCAAGACCCGGCCGCTTCCGCACGGTCCGCCTGGACGCGCTCCTTCTTCCCGCGATCTCGTCCACGCGCCGGGAGAGTTCCAGGATCGCGCGCACGTCCTCGGAGGTCACGCCGGGGAAGCCTGCCTGCAGGTCGGCGCCGCTCGCCCCGCCGTCCATGGCCGCCAGGATCTCCCGGACGGCGTGATCCGTCCTGCGCACGACCACGACCTTCTCCCCATCCCTCTCGACGAGCGAGAGAAACCTCGCCGGGAGGCCGCCCTCGGCGAGGACCTGAGCGTAGACGCTCTCGGGGTCGTGCCTGGGGACCAAGACCGATTCTCCACTTTCGCTGTCGGTTGGCGACCCGCGCATTCTACCGTGGTAGGATCGTCGGCACGTCCAGCCGAGGCTGTCCCGTGACCAAGAACTGCCCCTTCTGCGGAGAGGCGATCCTCGCCGCTGCGCTGAAGTGCAAGCACTGCGGGGAATTCCTCACGCCGCAGATCCGGGAGTCGTACGGCGCTCCCGCCGCGCGCCCCCGGGCGCCGGATGCTGCCGCCCTTCCCACGTTCTGCAAGGTGATGTTCATTCTCGACCTCGTCTTCGCGGGCCTGCGGGTGTTCATTGTCGGCTTCGGCGTCTACGGCTATAGCGTGATGAAGAAGGACGACCCGATGGCCGGGACGGCCATCGCGGAGCTCGTCTCCGGCGCCGCGCTCGCGTTTTTCGGGCTCTCCGCGAACGCGTTCCTGCTCGCCCGCCAGGCCTGGGCGCAGGCGCTGGGCTGGTTCGACGTCCTCGCGTCGTTCGCCTCGCTCGGCATCGGAGTCTGGCAGGGGACGATCATGCTGGAGCAGTTCCGGTCCGGATCGCCCGAGTACTCCGGCGGCCTCATCGGGATCGCGTTCGTGGCGATCCTCCGGCTCGTCCTTGTCGGCCTCTACGTCGCCGCCCTCGTCAAGTTCGCCGGATGGGCGAAGCGGCGCTCCGCCGCGGCTTGGAGCGGGGTCGGCCCGTGACGTTTTCGGTTTTCCTGTAATGACGCCCGCGCTCGGGGAAAACAGGGCGTGAAGGGACGAGAGGTCCTGGAGAGCTGGGAAACCCTGGTCGAGAGCCACTGGAAACCCTTGTACCGAGCCGCGGAGAGGATTCTGGGACGCGCCCATGAGGCCGAGGACGCTTGCCAGGAGGCCCTGGTCGCCGCCTTCCGGGGAATAGACCGCTTCGACCGGACGCGGCCGATCGAGCCCTGGCTCTTCGGGATCCTCGACCGGGTCTGCCTCAAGAAACTGCGCGCGCGGCGCCGCCGCCGGGAGGTCCCGCTCGAAGCGGCCCCCGAGGTCCCCTGCGAGGCGGTCCTCGCCGCGGACTCCGAGGAGGACCGGGCCCGGCTACGCGACTCTCTGGACTCGCTCACGGATCGGGACCGCTTCCTCGTGGTCGCGCGCCACTACCAGGGGCTTTCGAACCAGGAGATCGCCGGGGCGCTCGGCCTCACGCCGAACGCCGTGGGCGTCGCCCTCTTCCGGGCGATGGAACGGCTTCGGAAGAAAGCGCGAACGCCGTTCACCATGCCCCCGGCGAGATCCGACGACCCGCCGGCGTCCCGCCCGCACCAACTTCGATAAGAGAAAGGAAGCAACCGATGTCACGGACCCCAGCGCTCATCCTCGCCGCCGCGGCCGTCGCCGCGCCGGTGTTCGCCTGCGAGCACCTTCCTCGGGGCTACGACGGAACGCTCGAGCAGACCGCCCAGGAGGCGATCGTCTTCTGGAACGCCGGCCGCGAGATCCTCGTCCTCAAGAACGACTTCCGGATCGATCCGGGGGCGAGCGGACAGCTCCCCTCGCACCTCGCCTGGGTGCTGCCCGTCCCGAGCGAGCCTTCCGCCTACGCCGTGGAGGACGTCGAGGTCTTCCGCGACCTCTTCGCCGCCTGGGAGGAGCAGTTCGCCGAGAACAGCAAGGAGGAGCTCGAAGAGGACGGACCGCCGGCGGGCGAGGAGATGGAGCTCCTCAAGAAGGTCGAGGTGGGCGAGTACGAGATCCAGCCGATCCGCGCCCGCGGCGAGGAGGGGGCGAAGGCCCTCGGCGCCTGGCTCTCCACGAACGGATTCGGCGAGGTGCCGGCTGAAAACCTCGCCTGGTACGCGGGACGGGGCTGGGTCTGGCTCGCCGTCAAGGTCCGCCTCGCGCAGGGCGAGTCGGAACTGGTGCGGAACGGCAGCCTTCGCCCGCTCTCGATCTCGTTTGCGACGGACGAGATTGCCTACCCGGTCCTCGTGAACGCGGGCCAGGGGACCTTCGACGTCAACCTGTACATCGTGACCGAGGATGAGGTCGCCGACATCGGCGAGCAGGTCGCCCGGTACGGTTTCTCCTTCGAAGGGGTCCTCTCGTTCGCCCTGCCGGAGCGAGTCCAGGCCATCCAGGAGAGGGCCGCCCGCGAGGGGAGCTGGAAGACGATCGAGAGCCCCTGCGTCCACAAGGTCGTGGGGCGCGGCGTCAACGGGCCGCGCATCTCGCTCGCGAGCTGGAAGGACGATTTCAAGATCACGCCACGGTAAATTGCCAGGAGAAGACCACCCATGAGAATCCTCACGACGATCGCCGCGATCTTCGCCGCCGCCCCCGTCCTCGCCTGCATCCACGTCCCGAAGGACTACGCCGGGAGCGCGGAGCAGGGCGGGCAGGAGGCGATCCTCCTCTACAACGACGGGCGCGAGCACCTGATCCTCAAGAACGACTTCCGCATCGAGCCGGGCGCCGGCGGGCAGCTCCCGTCGCACCTCGCCTGGGTCATCCCGGTCCCGGCGGTCCCCGACGACTATGCGGTCGAGGACGTCGAGATCTTCCGGTCGATGTTCGACGCCTGGCAGGCGTGGGAGAAGTCGCTCCGGAACGGCCAGGGCGCGAAGGGCGAGGACGCCGTGCCGCGGGGCGGGATCGAGCTCCTCGACAAGGTCTCGGTCGGCGAGTACGAGATCCAGCCTATCCGGGCGAGCGGGACCGAGGGTGCCCGGGCGCTCGGCGAGTGGCTCGTCGCGAACGGCTTCGGCGAGATCCCGGCCGAGAACATGGCCTGGTACGTCGAACGCGGATGGGTCTGGCTCGCGGTGGACGTGCGGCCGGGCCAGGGCGAATCGACGCTCGTCCGGAACGGAAGCCTCCGGCCGCTTCGCATCTCCTTCGCCTCCGAGGCCATCGTCTACCCCGTCCTCTTCAGCAGGGGGCAAGGCGTCTTCGACATCAGCCTCTACGTGGTCACGGAGGACGCGATCCCCGACGTCCAGGCCAAGGTCGCCGCGTTCGGCTTCGAGCTCGAAGGGGTGGCCGAGTTCGCGCTCCCGGAACCACTCCAGGCCGTCCAGGACCGCGCCTCGAAGGAGGGGACATGGAAGCCGATCGAGACGGCGGTGATCACGAAGATCGCCGGCCGCCGGATCGGAGGCGAAACCAACCCGCTCTCGCGGTGGACCCAGGACTTCCGAATCTCGCTCGCCGCGGCCGGGTCGAAGGAACGATAGCGTCCGATGACTCACCCGACCTGGGAGGAGATCAACCTCCACTTCTTCGAGGGGCTCGAACCCGGGCGCCGGGAAGAGGTGGCCTCCCACGTCGCCGGCTGCCCGGAGTGCGCGACCTTGCTCGCGCATCTCGAAGGTGAGGCCCGCGCCGTTTCGGGCGCGATCGCCGGCGGAGCGGCCCCCGCACCGCCGGCGCGCCTCGCGAGCCGGACCGCTAGACAGGTCCGCCGCGCCCGGGTCGCACGGATCGCGGCGGCCGCCCTTCTCGCCGCGGGGGTGATCGTCGTCGCCGGGATCGCCCTCCTTCCGGGCGACGGGGGTCGGAGGTCGGGGGACGGGAGGGGCCCATCTCCCGAGAGCCAGGCACAGCTCCCCGAAACGGCCGCCCCCTTCCTCGCCCGGGTGATCTCTGGCGACGGCTTGACGGACGTCTCGGGCCGCCCGGTCGCAGCCGGGACGATTCTCGCCCCAGGTGAGTCCGTCTCCCTCGCCGCCCGCGCGCGCGCCGAGGTCCTCCTGGGGGACGGGACCTACCTGGAGGCGCTCCCCGGAACCGAGGTCGCGATCGGTCCGCTGCAAAGCGGGCGCCCGCGCATCCGCCTCTCGCGGGGCAGGGTCTTCCTCGACGTGGCGAAGGGCTCCGCCACGCTCACGGTCGAGACGGGCGCGGGAGAGGTCCGGGCGCTCGGCACGCGCTTCGAGGTCTCGGCGCCCGCCGGTGGCGAGGGCCGTATCGAGGTGACGGTCTGGGAGGGCCGGGTGGAGCTTTCCGCGGCCGGAGGCCGCATCCTCGGTCGCAGGGGGGAGATCCTGTGGAGCGAGCGGGGAGGGGCTTCCGGGAAGCGGATCGGCCTTCCGGGGGAGCGCGCCTGGCTCTTCCCCTCGGAGATCCGCGTGCCGGAAGTCTCCGCGGGCCCCCTTGGGCCGTGGAGGATCGAGTTCGCGGGCGAACGCGTCCTCCTCGTGGCGCAAAGCTACGGCCTCACGGAGCGCCGGTTCGTGCGCGCGAACCGGACGGTCGTCCTCTCGAGCGACGACCAGGGCCGCTCCTTTGGAATGATCGCGGACCTTCCGGGCAAGGCTCCCTTGGATTCGCGGACCAGGGACAGGACGCTCTCGTTACTGGCCATGGACTTCGAGAGTGGGGCGCTCGAGACGATCGACATCTCGCTCGACGCGCAGCCCTCCGTGAAGAGAGTTCCCCTGCCTCCTCTTTCCCAGGAGGCGACCTGGGCCCGGTGGGCCTGGATCGGCGAACGCGGCGTCGTCCTTGCCGGGGGTCCCGGGAAACTCCTCGCGCGGGAGCTCGCCACGAGCCCCGACGGCGGCGCGACCTGGGAAGCGTTCTCCCCCTTCGAGGCCCCCGCGCCACGCGACCCCGAGGACGAGGAGGTGGACTGGGCGCTCGGTTCGCAGGAAGGGCGCTACGAGCTCTGGAGACTGGGAAAGGCGGGAGACTCGTTCTCGGGGTATTCGAGCGCGGAGGGCCGGACTTGGCGCGCGGAGTCGGTCGCGGTCCCGCCCGAGCACCGGCCAGCGCGCCTTCGCCAGATCCTCGAGCTCACCCAAGGTCCCCACTTCCTCGCAACGGGCCTTCGCGGGCACTTCCTTGTGGCGGCGCGCGGTGAAGGACAGCCCGAGGCACGGCCCGTCCCGGGGGACGCCGGAGCGATGCTCGTCTCGGTCGCGGCAGGAGAGAACGTCCTCGCCCTCGAGGGCCGCTCCTCGAGCCACCACCGCGCGCACCTCTCCACGGACGCCGGGAGGAGCTGGCAGACCGGCCTCCTCTCCGAGCACGTTTCGGGGCGTGTCGGTTCGGCGCTCGCCGGGGCCGTGTCTCCGGAGGGCGACGCCGTCGCGTGCTTTCACCGCGCGCGCATGGTCGATGACCTGTTCTATGTGAGTCCCAAGGGACGGAACGTACGCCCGCCCCGGATAGCCGTTAGGCCGGGCGTGAGCTTCGAACCCACGCACCTTCTCTTCCGGCGGTACGGGCATCCCGCCGAGGGCGGCGAGGAACGTCCCGATGCCCCGGCGAACGCCGATCGCATCCGGTCCCTTGTCGCGGACCTTGGCGCGGCCTCCTGGCAGACGCGCGAGGCGGCCGAGAGGGAGCTCGTCCGGATCGGGCCGGCCGCGCGCACTGGCGTCGAAGAGGCAGCCCGATCGGATGACCCCGAGGTCCGCGAGCGGGCCTCGCGGGTCCTTCCTCTCCTCGGAGAGCCCTGGTGGACAGAGGAAGAGGGATAGGGATTCTCTTTCTGGGGGGCCTGGTTGCGCTCCTCGCCGCGGCCGTCCGCGTCGCCGATCGAGCTTCGCCGCCCTGGCCGGGGGATCTCGCGCTCCCCCGGACACGAGAGGAGATCCTCGCCTCCGGAGGCCGCGTCGTCCGGGATCGCGGCTGCGAGTACTGCCACCGAACCGAGCCGGGAACTCCCGTCGAGCACCCGAGAGCGAACTGCCAGGACTGCCACGCGCGGGAGGGGATCGCCGACTTCCTGGCGCTCCCTCTCGCTCGAATCGCAGAGCGGCGGCCGGGCGACTGGCTCCGTCGCTTCCTGCGCTACCCCTACCCCGTCCGTTCCAACCAGCCCTCACGCATGCCCGACCTCGATCTCTCCGACTTCGAGGTCGAGGTCCTCGCCCTCTATCTGGAGGAGCTCGGGAGGGAGCAAGTCCAGCGCCAAGGGTCCCCGGGGCCCGAAAGGGAGGAGTCCCCCGACCCCGCCCGACTGGCGGAGGGACGCCGGTGCTTCGAAGAGAAGGGTTGCGCGAAGTGTCATGCGATGGGAGATTCGCTCCCGAGCGAGGCGATCTCGGTCGAGGCACGCGCCGCACCCGACCTCACACTCGCCTGGCAGCGAGTGCGGCCCGGCTGGCTCGCGGGCGCGATCCGCGAGGGGCATCGCTCGATGCCCTGGTCGGCCATGCCCGACGACCCGGCGATGGGCGAAGAGGATGCCCGGCTCCTCGCATGGTACGTGGCCAACGCCGTCCCCTCCCCGCGGCCCGAGGTCTCCTACGGCGAGGTGCAACGAATCTTCGACGAGCGCTGCCTCGCCTGCCACTACGGCCCGCGCGCAGACCCGCCGCCCACGGCGAACCCCGAGGGCGGAGCCGGGTGGCTCGCGACGTGGGGCCGCCACCCGCGGAAACTCAGCCTCGAAAGCTACGAGGACCTCGTCCGCGGGAGCACGGACGACCTCGGCTTGCGGCGGCCGGTGGTCGTCCGCTTCGCGGCGAATTCACCGCTTCTCGCCCATCTTTCGGGCGCGAAGCACCCCGCGATGCCGTTCGGCCTCCCTCCCCTCCCTCGCGCCGAGTACGAGAAGGTGGAGGCGTGGGTCCTCTCCGGGGCGCGCGGTCCCTCCGAACAGGGGGGCGTCACCGTCCATCCGCCGATCGAGGTCGGACCGGGCGAAAAGGACTGAACGGGCTCCCTCCGGTTTGCAACCCCCGGAACCGTGTGCTAGTTTTCAGGGAAGCGTTCCATTCGAGGGATCCGGCCTTTGCTCACCCGCGAAAACTCTGAGGAAAGGGAAGACAGGGAGCTCGCGGGCTACGCGATGAAGAGCGGAGCAAGCCGCGGCCGCCGGCATTCCGAACCGGAACACGCCTACCGGACCGTCTTCCAGCGCGACCGCGACCGGATCATCCACTCGACCGCGTTCCGGCGGCTGGAGTACAAGACCCAGGTGTTCGTGAACCACGAGGGGGACCACTACCGGACGCGCTTGACGCACACGATCGAGGTCTCCCAGATCGCCCGCTCGATCGCACGGGCGCTCCGCCTGAATGAGGACCTGGTCGAGACCCTCGCGCTCGCCCACGACCTCGGCCACGGGCCGTTCGGCCACTCGGGCGAAGAGGCCCTTTCGGAGCTCATGGCGGACCACGGAGGGTTCGAGCACAACGCCCAGAGCCTGCGCGTGGTGGACGTCTTGGAGCGGCGGTATCCGGACTTCGCGGGCCTCAACCTGACCTGGGAGGTCCGCGAGTCGATCGTGAAGCACGAGACCGAGTACGACAAGCCCTCGGCCGCGGAGTTCGAGCCGGAGCTCCAGCCCTTGATCGAGGCGCAGGTGGTGAACGCGGCGGACCCGATCGCCTACGACAACCACGACATCGACGACGGCCTCCGGGCGGGGTCGATCACCGAGGGCGACCTCGACCAGTTCGAACTCTGGAGGAAGGCCATCGAGGCCGTCCGCGCGGTCCACCCGGGCGCCTCCGGCGAAATGAAGCGGATGCAGGCAATCCGATGGCTCATTGACGCCGAGGTCACCGACCTCGTCCGGACGACGCTCGCGCGGGTCGAGGAGCGTGGGATTCGCACCCTGGAGGACGTCCGCCAGCGCGGCGCCGGCGCGTCGGGCTTCTCGGAGCGACTCGACGGGATGCGGCGCGAGCTCCAGTCCTTCCTCATGGACCGGGTCTACAAGCACTACCGGGTTGCGAGGATGGAGGCGAAGGCCAAGCGCTTCGTGCACCAGCTCTTCAACGAGTTCATCGCCTACCCCCGCCAGCTCCCATCGAAGTTCCAGGCCTGGGCACGCGAGGTCGGCACGGAGCGCGCCGTCTGCGACTACATCGCCGGCATGACCGACCGGTACGCGCAGCAGGAGTACCAGAGACTCTTCCACCCGTTCGAGATCGTGTAGTGCGCCACGAATCGAATGCCCCGCTCAACGTCCTGCGGGGTTTCTTCGTGATCGCCGCGGCGAGCCTCGGCTGGTCGCTCGCGTGGACGATTAACCGCCCCGCGGACTGGTTCGCCCTGCGGAACCTCGCCGGGCTGGCGATCGGCCTCGCGCTCTCGCTCGCGACGATCGTCGTCGAAGCGCGGGCTGCCAAGGGGTTCTACCCGGCGGTCTTCGCGATCGTTTTCGGGCTCCTGGTGGGATTCGTATCGGCCAACTTCTTCCTCCAGGGCCTCGCGCTTCTCCCCCAGTTCACCGAGATCGACGCCAAGATCGCCTCTGCCGTGCGCGCGGCACTCACCACGCTGCTCTGCTACCTCACGGTTTCGCTCTTCCTCAAGGCCAAGGACGAGTTCATGCTCCTCGTCCCGTTCGTGCGGCTGACCCAGCAGGATCGCCTCCGAGTGCCGAGGATCCTCGACGCCTCGGCCCTCATGGACGGCCGGGTCGTCGAGCTCCTCCACTCGAAGCTCATCGAGGGACCGATCGTCGTCCCTCGCTTCGTGGTCGTGGAGATGCAGAAGGCCGCGGAGAGCTCCGCGAAGCCCGTCCGAGCGCGGGGACGGCGCGGACTGGAGATGTTGCAGAAGATCCAGGCGAACGGCGCCGTCCAGCTCACGATCGCCGAAGAGGACGTTTCGGCCGTCGAGACCATCGAGCAGAAGGTCGTCGAGCTCGCCCGCCGGCGGGGGGCCCAGGTCATCACCTCCGACCACCGCCTCAAGGCGATGGCCGAGCTCGTCGGCGTACGGGTCGTCAACATGAACGAGGTGGCGTGCGCCCTGAAGACGGCCGTCCTCCCCGGCGAGGAGATCCGGGTCGAGCTCCTCCGGGAGGGGGAAAACCCCGGGCAGGCGTGCGGCTACCTCGACGACGGGACGATGGTGATCGTCGAGAACTCCCGCGAGCGGATCGGCGAGGAGCTGGAGGTGGAGGTGACGAGCGTGATCCAGAAGCCACAGGGTCGCCTCGTCTTCGGCAAGCCCCGGAAATGACTCTGATTGCGGATTGCGGATTGCGGAATGAAAAACAGCGGTAGGACCGGGCTTGCTCGCGAGTGCCCTTTTCCGCCTTCGTCGTTCCGCTCTCCGCGTTGATGGGACCCATTCCGGCGCTAGCGCCTCCGGCGGGCACACGCCGCCGGGACATCGTTCTCGTCGCAGGCATCCTCGCCTTCTTCTTCGCCTGCGTCACGCTGATGGCCTGGCACGAGACGAGAAGCAGCGAACCGGCGCCCAAGCTCGGGGAAGATCCCCCCTTGACCACCCACGATCGGGTCAAGGCGCTCGCCTTCCTCATCGTGGTTTCGATTCCGGCCGTCTACCTTCTGGGCCCGGTCGGGCGGCGAGTCTTCGTCCGCGTCCGCGAGCCTGCCTCCCCGTTCCGGTTCCTGGATATCGTCTTGATCGTTTCGGCGAGTTTTCTCCTGCTCGTCGCGCTCGCAGGCCTCGTCCACTCCTTGCTCGAGCGGTTCCGTGTCCCGGAGCTCGCACGGATCGCGCTCTACCAGGTCGCCCAGAACCTGTGGCAGGTGGCGGTGTGGGTCCTCCTCCCGCTCGTCCTCCTCGCGCTCCGCAGGAGCGGCCCGCGGGCGATGGGGCTCCTTCCCGACCGATGGGGGAGGATCCTCCTCGGAGCGTTCCTTGCCTGGATCCTCTTCGTCCCGATCTTTTTCCTGTCGAGCTTCTCGGTGGAAACGATCCACTTCCTGTTCGGCAAGGAGGTCGAGGCGCAGGAGATCCTCAACCGAATGCGGGACAGGGACGAGGGCGGCTACTGGAGCTTCCTCATCTGCGCAACGCTCACCGCCTGCTTCGTGGCACCCGTGGTCGAGGAGTTCTTCTTTCGCGGGGTCCTGTACTCCTCGCTCCGGCGGCGGCTCCGGCCGCTCCCGGCGATGGCGGTCTCCGCTTTCCTCTTCTCGCTTGTCCACTGGCCCATCTCGACCTGGCCCTCCATCTACATCCTGGGGCTCGTGCTCGCCTACGCCTACGAGCGGTCCGGGTCGCTCGCCGCCCCGATCGCGCTCCACGCGCTCCACAACATCGCCGTGATGTCGTACATGCTCTTCTTGATCTTCGCTTGAGGAAGGAGAAGGACCGGCATGTCGCAAGACAAGCGCCGGGACAGGCGGCTGAAGTTCCGCGGCTGCTCCGTCCGGCTTGTGGACCCGGCGGGCCTCGACCGCTACCTCTCCGGCGAGGGGCGCGCCCCCCACCCCCTCGTCGATCTCTCGCGCGGGGGCCTGCAGTTCGCGTCCAAAACACCGTTCGCCGTGGGCGAGCGCTTGCGGATCTCGCTCGCCGTCCCCCAGTTCTCGCGGCCGATCGAGCTCGCGGCTCGGGTCGCGTGGTGCCGAATGAGCGCCGACGTCCATGCCCACCAGGTCGGCGTCGAGTTCCTTGCACCTTCCAGAAAGGCGGAGCGGATGCTCGCTTCGCTCCGCGACGAGGGGATCCGGCGGGAGCTCCAGCGGCTGCGGATGTAGATCGACCGGCGAGAGACCTACTCGCCTCCATCCTGCGGACCAGCGGCGACTCGGGCGCGTCGAGCGTGCCCTTGGCGACGCACGTCCCCGCGTCGAAATCGAGCGACGGGGTCGCTGGAAGGTCGGCCACGTCCTCGAGGTTCCAGGTATCAATGTCCAGGAGCGGACGCTCCGGGAGGTCCGCGAGAGCCTGCGGGGCGCGCTCCAAGAGCTCTCCGAGGTGGCGCCGAACCAGCTATAACTTGCGGGGTGCTGCCCCAGCCCGGGCGAGCGCCGTGGTTTACTGCCTCATTGAACGTCGAACTTCGACGTTCGACATTGCGCGTTCGTGGAGGATTCGATGTCGATCACCCGCCCGCTGCTCTCGCTCGCGATCCTCGTGCTCCCGGCGGCGCAGCCCTCTGCCGCCCAGGAGCGGGTCGTGCTGGAGGACTTCGAGACCGCCCCGGCGGACCGATGGTCGAAGGCGGCCGACCCGATCGAGCGGCTGGGCGAGGCCGCGCGGACCGGCGAGTCGGGCGGGCGCTGGAATCCCGGCCCCGGGTCGAGCGCGATCCGGACGGCGATCCCCGAGGACTGGAGGAGCTTCGCGGCGCTCCGGTTTTCCGTCCGCCCGCACGCAGCCCCGACCGCACTCGTGGAACGGACTCTCGAGGTTCGCGTGCGGGAGCGAGGAGGCCGCCACGCCTGGTGGCGCAAGGTCTCGGTTCCAGCCGGCGAGTGGACCGAGGTCGAGCTCCCGCTCTGGCGGTTCCGCCAAGCGGGAAGCCCGCGCTGGACGGAGATGGAGTCGCTCGCTCTCGCCGCGCGAGCGCCCGGCCCGATCGATCTCGACGACATGGTCCTCGTTCCCGGCTCCGCGGGAGAGGCGAGCCACGTCCTCCCGGACGAGGAAGGCCTCGGATACGCCTTCCCCGACCGAGCGTACGTCCGGCGAGTCCACCGGAAGGGACCGTTCCGTCTCTTCACCGACGCGCGGGAGGTCGATGCCGGGCTCTTTCTGGACGAGATGGAGTCGCTCTACGGAGACTTTCGCCGGATCTTCGCCGTCGAGGAGCCGCCTCCCGTGGCCCCTTTCGACCTCTTCCTCTATCGGGAGGAATCGGACTACCGGTCGCTCTTCCCCGGCCTCGTGCGGCGCCTCTACTCCGCGGAGCTCGCGCCGCCGGAAGCCGACGGGATGAGCGTCGGCTACCTCGCCGCTTCCTCCCATGACCCCGGACAGCCCCTCGGGCGCCCCGTCTTCCTGCACGAGATGACCCACTGCCTCCTGGGCTACCACCTCCGGCTCCCCTCGAACGGGAACTGGCTCCAGGAGGGCGCCGCGACGCTCATGCAGAACGCAAAGCGCCCCCAGCCCGACCTCGACGAGCAAATCCAGAAGATGCTCGAGGAGAAGAACCACGTCCCCCTCGCCAGGCTCTTCGAAGCGGAGCGGCTCCGCCCCGGTCCCCTCTATCTCCAGGCGATGACGTTCTTGGAGTTCCTTCGGGCCGGGGAGCGGGCCGGTTCCTTCGCTTCTTTCGTCGCCGGCTGGCGCGAGGGGAAGAAGACCGGCGAGCTCTCTAGGGAGCTCCTCGGCCTCTCGGGCGACGATCTCGACCGCGCGTGGCTCGAGTTCTGCCGGGAGAAGTACCGGTAGTTACTCCGGGGCGAATTCGATCTTCGCCCCTTTGAGCCTCTGGACCGTGACGCCGCCGTCCGGGCCGACGAGCTCGATCTTGATCTCGTTCGCGTCGAACCGGTCTCCCGGCTGGACGACGTAGGTCCCGACGTATGTCCCGTCGCCGAACTCGGTCATGGGGACCGACTCGCGGAACGGGCCGATCGAAAAGCTCGCCTTGCAGTCGGGGCTCCCGATCGCGACGACGTGGAACTCGGAACCGGCCCGCATCGAGTCGGGTCCCTTGGCGCTGTGGGCGCTCGCCGCGATGAACGGGGGCGTCGAGTGTTCGACATCCTCGCCGCCGAAGAGGTGCGGCTCGACGATCTTGCGGCAGACCTCGTCCGCGAGCTTGTAGAGCGTCTCTCCGGACAGGCCGCGGACCGGCTCCAGGGCCGCCGAGGTGTAGCCGGTCGGGCCGCCCGTGAGTCCGGCCGCGTCCGTCGCCTCGCACTGGGCCTCCCAGAGGAGCGTCCCGGTCTGGCTCTCGTGCATCGCGATCTTGAGTCCGACTGTGGTGACCGATTCGACCACGGCGTAGGTCCGGTCCCACTTCGTCACCTCGCCGTAGAGGACGGCGTCGGCGCCCAGGGTCTTCCCGAGGTCCTTGGGGTCTACCTTCAGGAAAGCGGCGTTCTCGTAGATGCCGCGCTCGAGGAGAATGGAGTCGACGTAGGAGGGATCGACGATCTCCATCTGGGTGTCGCGCGCGCGGGCGAGGAAGCGCCACCGGAGGATCGTCGCTGGCCCGCGGTCGTCGCTCCTGCCGATGATGGGCAGGACGTCCACGACGGCGGCGAACGGGACGCTCGTGAACGTGTCGCCGGCCTGCGTCTCGGTGAAAGGAAGCACGGCGACGCGGAGCGGCGCCCGAGGATCGTAGTTGAGCTGATAGGTGTCGTCGGCGCAGCCACCGGCGAGGAACGCTGCGGCGAGAAGGACGATGGCGAGAGAGGGTCTCATTTCGGTTCTCCTTCCTCCGCGGGCGCTTTCGGGGCCCCGAGCTCCACGAACGGCGTCGGGTAGCTCCGGTTCCCCGCCTGATCGACGGCCAGGACGAGGTAGAAGACGGGGCCCTTTCCCGGGCTCTCGTCGCGGAATTCCGTGGGGCCCCGCGTTTCGCCGATCTCCTCGAAGAGGAGCGGCGTCGCCACGGCCCTGTAGACGAGGTAGCCGGCCGCGGGCGGCGGCGGGGCGCTGGCCCCGGCGAGCGCGATCTGCTCCTTGGCATTTTCGCCGGCTTCCGGGGCCTCCGCGCGTGCCGAACCCGGCTTCCACGTGAGGAGAACTCCCGCTCCCTCCGCGCGCACCTCGAGTCCCGCCGGCGGAAGGGGGGGGCGCGCCCGGATCGCGACCGGGGACCCCTGGGCCTGGGCGACCGCCGTCTCGCCGAAGACCGTCGAGAGCTGGGCCCGGATCTGGGCGCCCTCGACCGCGTCGCCGACCTGAACGGTGTAGGTGCCGGAGTACTTCCCCGGAGAGACCTCCGTCATGGGGATTCCGTTCCGGTAGATGCCGATGTCGAACGAGGCGACGTGCTGGGGCTCGCCCGCGAGGGCGACCTCGATCCTGTCCCCGGCCGCGAGCGGCCCCTGCCGGGGGAGTCGGACCTCGACCTCGCCGATCTGGGGCACGTGCTGTTGCGGTTTCACGGCCTGGCCGACCTCGGGAGGCATGGTCTCGACGATCCTGCGGCAGAAACGGTCGCAAATGCGATAGAACGCGACGGCGGAGGAGTTCTCGATCTGGCGCCGGATCCCTGTGATGACCTGGCCGCTCTCCAGGAGCGGACCGCCCCATTCGCTCTCCTCGTGATCGGACCGCCAGAGGACCGTGCCGCCCTTCCCGGGCCGGCAGTCCACGAGCCGGAACTCGCCCCCCATGGCGCGGCGGTAGGCGACCAGGGGAGCGATGTTGGAGATCGAGGTCACCTCGCCCTGGACGACGGCGTCGACCTGGAGGAGCTCCCCGAGCTTCTCGGGGTCAGCACCCCGGACCTTGTCCACGTCGTCGAGGCCGTTCTTGGCGAGCAGCATGTCCACGAGGTTGAGGGGCATGTCCCGGAATGGGAGGTTTGCCCAATGGCTGTAGAAGATCCTCCGGACGAAGCGCATCTCGGTCGAGTCTCGGTCCTCGAGGTCCGGCGCCTCGAAGAGAAGGACTGCCACCCGCTCGGGGGGAGATGTCTTGAGGTCCTCGGCGACCTCGACGTCCGGCCCGCAGCCGGCGGCGAGCGCGGCGAGCCATAGGAGGCACATGGTCTGTTTCATGGCCGTTTCTCCCCGCCGGCCGTGACCGGACCCGGCCGGACCGTGATCGTGCCCGTGACCGGCGTGCCCAGGCCGTGGATCTCGTACGCGAACCGCCCGGGCTGGGCGAACTTCGCGCTCGCCAGGCCGCCGGGCGGGATCATCCGGTCGGTCACGACATCCGCGCCGTGCTGCATCATGTTCCGGTTCGCGGCGACGCCCGCGAGCAAGGTGGCGCCCTTCACGAGGATCGTGATGTTCTTGCCCTGGGTGTGATTGAACCAGATCACGGCCGAGGTGGCGGCCTCGACCTCGACGTTCGCGGGGTCGTGCCCCTCGGGCTTCACTGTCACGGCCACATCCCGGGAGGGCGGGACCTCCAGGTCCTCTCCGCGGCGGAGGATCTCATCGCCGCAACCCGCGGCGGCGAGGACCAGCCCGCAAAGGGAGAGCTGCGTCCAGTTTCCCTTCTTCATCCTGTAGATCTCTTTCCTTTGGGGGGTGAGATGTGGCGAGCCTCTCTTGCCGCAGCTTTCCAAGGACGGGCTACTCGCCATCCTTCCGCCGGCGCCCCAGGTACTTGTCGAGCCGGCTCGAACGACGTACGGGGGCTTTCCCCGGCTCGCTCCGCGGCCGCGTGGGGCCCTGCCCCTCGGGCTTCGTGATCCGGCTCGTGCCTCTGCGGCGCTCCGGCGGCGCGAGGGGGTTCCGGCGTGTGTCGGAGCGAGGGCGCCTGGCGGCGAGGCTCTCCTCGACGGTGGGAAGCCCGAGCTCCCGGAAGACCTCGGCGAGCTCCGCGAGGTGGGGGCTACCCGTATCGCCGTACGGGTTGAACTGGAGCGACTTGTTCCCCTCGACCGTCCGTTCGATGTCCTCGATCAGCTCCCCCGGGTTCTCGTAGCGGATCTCGCGCTCCTTCGCCATCATCTTCTCGAGGAAGTAGTGCAGGTGGCGCGAGATGTTCCGGGTCTTCACCTTCTGGCACGAGAGCCCCTCGCGGAGCTGCTTCGCCATCACCTCCATGCTGTCGGAACCCGAGAACGGCACCTCGCCGACCACCAGGTGGTAGAGCGTGGCGCCCAGCGAGTAGATGTCGCTCCGGATGTCCACGTCGCTCCGTCCGGTGGCCTGCTCAGGGCTGATGTACTGCACGGTCCCGCAGGTCGTCTCCTCTTCCTTCTGCCCGCCCTCGGGGACGCTCGTCTTGGCGAAGCCGAGGTCGCAGAGTTTGATCCGGCCCGAAGCGTCGATCAGCATGTTCCCGGGTTTGATGTCCCGGTGCGTGATGTTCTGGCTCGCGAGGTAGGTCAGCGCCCGGGCCACCTGGAGGATGATGTGGAGCGCGAGCTCCTCCGAGAGCGCGCCCTTCTTCTCCAGGAGCCCCAGCACGGTCACGCCCTCGACGTATTCCAGGGCCATGTAGTGGAAGCCGTTCGAGTGCCCCGTGTCGAAGCCCCGGACCACGTTGTCGTGCTGGAGCCGCTGGAGGAGCCCTCCTTCGTTCAAGAACCCGTCCACGAGGCGCGGGTTCTGCGCGTGATGGGTGAAGAGAACCTTCACCGCGCAGATGAGGCCGTTGTCGAGGCGGCGCCCCTGGTAGACGGTCGCCATGCCTCCCTGGCCGATCTTCCTGTCGAGGTAGTACCCTTCGAGCAGGCCCTGGTCCTTCGGGTTGGCCATGTCGAGGCCGACGCCGTCGCCCGTCTTGAGGTAGAGGAGCTGCCGGGCCGAGAGATACCCCTTCTTCATGAGGATCTCCATCAGCCCGAATTCCTTCCCCTGCTGGGCGAGGACCTTCTGGATGTCGAGGCACTCCTGGACCTTGTCGCGGTCGAAGAACTTGCTGTGGACCGCTTTGACGGCCAGGACCATCTCTTCCTTGCTGGCCAAGGGCCTCTATCCTCTCCATCCAACTCGGAAGGCCGGAACGATGTACTCTATGGCTGGGGGGGATGGGTGTCAAGCGAGCCGCCGTCCAGGGCTATGTCAAAGTCGTGGCGATCCGGCCCTGCAGTGGCCTAGTTCAACTCGGTCACGCTCACGGTCACGGTCACGCCCACGGTCACGGAACACGCTCACGCCCACGGAACACGCTCACGGTCACGCCCACGGAACACGATTCCGACCCGTGACCGCGGTCCGTGACTTTGACGGGACCGTGCCGTTCCTGCGCCGCGAGGAACGAGACAAGGGGGTCGCGGGTTACAATGC
>JACQVV010000495.1 GCA_016209595.1 Planctomycetota bacterium | reverse complement strand
CGCAATGGGGAGGGTCGCAATGGGGAGGGTCGCAATGGGGATGGTCGCAATGGGGAGGGTCGCAATGTCGATTGCGGCCCAGGCAGCCCTCTCGACCGGCTCGCCGGCAAGGCCGGCGGCCGCGAGGCCGCGCGGTCGATCGTCGCGGCGATCCACGAGCGCCTCGTTCGCCGCGACTCGATCCAATCCGACCCGGCGGCGGACGCCGCCCGGAAAACCCTCGAGGCGGTCGAGATGCGCGCCCGGGCCGAGCTCTCCTCGCTCGGCCCGGGCGAGGAGGAATCCCGGAAGAACTCCCTTCCCGCCCTTCGCGACGCCTGGGAAGAGGCCCGCAAGGCCGGCCGGCGGCCCCTCGACGACCCCGCCGTCCGCGATGCGATCCGCCGGGCCAATCTCCCCCTCCTCGACGCGGTCGAGCGCCTCCGCGAGCTCGCCCGCGATCAGGCCGCCGAGCTTGCCGATCGCCTCGCCGCTTGCGAGATCGAGCGCATCCGCCGGGCCCTCGCCCGTCTCCTTGCCGAAGCAGCGAACGAGCGAAGCCGCCTCCACGCCCTCGAACCCCTCGCGGATCTCGCCGGAAAGCTCGCCCCGCCCGACTTTCGCGAGATCGCCTCGATCCTCGGAGTTTCCCCTCCCGCAAACCTCCCCGGGGGGAAGCCCGCCGGCGGCCCCGGTCCCACACCCATCGCGCTCGCCGACCGCCTCCAGTACCAGCTCGCCGCGCACCTGCGCCTCGTCCTCCCCTCCGCCGGCCAGGGTCCCACTCGCCACTCCGAGCGGCCCGCGCGCATCTGGGGGATTGGCCACCCACCATCGGAGATCCGGATATCGTGGGCCATCCGTCGCAGCGGCCCAATCCTCGTCCCCGACCGCACCCTCCTTCGCGCGCATCTGCGGCCTACCCCGGCCGCCGGCACCCGCCCCGGCCCCGAAGGCCCGCCCGACCTCGAGATCTGGATCGACTCCTCCGGCAGCATGGCGAACCCCACGCGGACTCTCGCTCTCCACGTGGTCGCCGCCGTGATCGCCGCCCTCTCCGCCCTCGAGGCCGGCGCGAGCGTCAAGGTCATCAACTTCTCCGGCTCCGACGAGACCCGCGGCAGCGGCTTCCTCGTCCAGGAGTTCACCCGTGACCTCGACCCCGTCCTCGCCGCCCTTCTCGCCTACCACGGCGGCGGCACCGTCCTCCCTCTCGAAACTCTTCGCCATACCTCCCGCTCCCCCCGGCCCCGGAAGGTCTACTACCTCGCGATCACCGACACCTACGTCGCCAATCCCCCCGACCAGGTCCTCGCAATGCTCCGGGAAGTCTTCGAGGTCGGCCTCCTCGCCGGCCGCCGCACTGCTGGCTGGACCCTCTTCCTCGCCGGCTCCCGCACTCCCCTCGTAGATCGCCTCCAGAGCGAGCTCGGCGACCCCGACCGCCAGCGCGTCATCCCCGCCACCCCCTCCCAAATCGCCGACCGCACCCTCGCCCTGGCCGCGGAGGTCTACACCTAAGATGCGAACGTTAGCTGGCGTGCTACCCCAGCGTCGCGCTACACTCAAGGACGTGCGTATCTCCGAGGGAGAGATCGAAGAAGGCCGCAAGGCGGCCTACGAGGAGGCGAATCGCATCCTACGCGACCACCACACCGCCGAGGACATCGCGAACAACGCCGTGGGTTACGAGCTCGTTGCGTACAGCCGCCCAGTACCTCCATCGCTTCCGTTCGCATCGGCATGCCGGGTGAAGGCGAGGTGCCTCGCCCTAAATGAGCTAAAAAAGGCGGCGACCCGGAGGAAAGCCCATCCCACCATCGCGCAGACCGCTGCCGAGGATGCTGCGCGCAGCGCAGATGAGGATCGCGCGGAATTCTCCGAGCTAACCAGCGTCTACTCGCTGCTCGAGGGCCATGAGCGCCAACCGATCGTGCTTCTCCTCGCGGCGGCCGGTCTGGACGACAGGACGATGGCTTGGCTTCTCGGCCTCTCACCTCGCCAGGTCCGCTACGCGAAGGCGGGGGCTACATCGACACTCCGGCGGTGGCTCCTGTGGCGCCTGGTCTCTTCCACGACCACGCTAGAGCCGATCGAAAGGGTCCTCGTCCTCTTGAAGGCGATCTGCGATCTGCCCGTCGCGATCCTCGGCAGGCTCTTCGGGATTGCCGAACCAGTTCTACAGGACATGGCAGAGAAGGCGTATTCGTCGCTCATCCGCGACAAGGAAAGGGTCCTCGACCTCCTGAACGAGGCGGACTCGCGGACATGAAGCGCGATCGACTTCTTGGAAAGATCCTCGAAATCCTGTTCAAGGAAGATCGGGAGCTCCTGGCGCTCCACGTGGCGGAGGCCTACTCGGCAGGTCCTCCCGAGCCCCCGCGGTTCGGCGGCGGATCGACCCCCGTGACTCACGAGACCGTGCTGGACCGCGTCAGGAACCGGCTGGACGGGGGCCCCGAGCCACTCGACGGGGAAATGATCGCGCATCTCATCCGCCCCGATCCAAGCCGGAACGTGCCGTGCTGGTCTTGCCTCGACGCGATCGCCAGGATGGCCAAGGACCCTCAGCACGGAGCGCCTGCGCAAGGCCGTGACGACAAGATCGACCCTACATGAGGGAGATCCGCCTTGACATCATCCGGTTTGCCTTGATATCGTGTGCCAGTGCGGTGGCTCGCGCGGATGTTCCGATGGATGGTTCGTCCCCACGGTCTCTTGGCTGGCTCTGCCGTCCACTCCCTCCTCCATGCAGTGGTGGAGAACATGGAAGCGACGTCTCACTACAAGCGGGCCTTTCTCCGCACATGGATCGCACCGCGTCGCGTCTTCATCTTCAAACACCCTGCCTGGCTCCTGGGCTACGCCAGTCGTCGCTCACTCCTCCTGAACAGCCGGCTTCTCGCGCGGCCCCAGGCCCAGGCGCTTGCCCCGTTCGTGGCGCGGCACGAACTCGAACATGTCTGGCAGGTTCAGATGAAGTACCGGGGCGCGCTCCCGCGATGGTACGACTGTCGGACCCTGCGCGACGAGATCGATGCGAACGCGGCGGCAGGCGAGTGGATCGAAACCAATCTGCCTTCGTCCCTGCGCCGGCGGCGCGCCTGTCCTCGTCTGATCCTGAGTTCCTTCGAGGCCTGGCTCGGGCCGGTTTTGACCCCGCTTCTCTTTCTCACCGGCACCGTGCTGGTGCTCTTGGTCGTGGCGGAACTCTGCGAGGCATTGAACGCGATCGTGAAGGCGAGGTCCTGAGATGACCGCGATCCGCGATCGCACGCTCCCATTTGCCGCCCTCCTCCTCGTGGGCGTGCTCCTCTACATCGTCGCATTCCTCCTGGGATGGCCGGCGCTGGGTCGATTCATCGCTGGAGTTGCCCCCGCCGCTCTCTATGCCGGCGTATGGCTCCTCTTCGCGGTCGGACAAGCCGCCCTCGCCGAGCATGCCTGGCGCTCCCGATCCCGCCGGAATCTCGAATTGCGCCAGGCTACGTCACCAAGAGTTGCGCGCGTTCCCTTGCGAGTTGCCGGGAGGGCGGGGCCCGTCCCCAGATTTGCAGGAACTCCGGCACGATCCGTCTTCGTCGTCTCATCCGCTAGAGGCTGGCACGGGGATCTTCTCTCGACCCCCGATTCCATCTGGACGATCGAAGGAAAGAAACTCGAGATCAGCGGTCTGGGCCTTCACAAGGGAGAGAGGGTCCGCGCGGTTGCGCTCAAGGGGCACGAGTCGACCGCTTCGAGTCTCCAAGAGCTGGCGACACGGCCGCCCCTTTGGATCGCCTCCGACCCCTGCGAGATCCCCGACGACGGACGCGTCTCACTCGACGTCCCGGGAGATTTCGAACCGGCTTCTATAGTCGCACTCGTGACGCGGGGCCGCCCTGTCGCGCTGAATGTCCCTCATCTGAGGCAGACCTATAACGCATGCGCCGTCAGGTGTTTCGAGATGGTTCTCAAGTACTATGCGGCCAAGAAGCCTGATGGCACAAACATCGGCAACCTCGACCATCTTTGCAAATTGACCCCACTGGGCGCTCATCTTCATGACGTGGCTGCCGCGGCGCGGGAGCTGAAGGTCGAGCCGCACAGTCTATCCGCCGAGAAGGGCCTCTCGAAGCAGATCCGGGCCTCGATCGACGAAAAGAGGCCGGTCTTGCTCGGGCAGTTGTCGGACACCCATGCGGTCCTCATCGTCGGCTACGACTACGAGGTTTTCTATGTGAATGACCCACTCGAGGCCACGTCCCCCACGCTCAAGTTTGCGCCGCGACTCGACGCTTCCTGGGATGAATGGTGCTGCGCCTGGAGCCAGTATCGCGTTCAGGAAGGGGTCGAGACCCCCACCCTCTATTTCGATCGCCCCGATGAACCCGATGAGCCCGGAGGCGGAGCCGCCCGATGACTTGCAGACCGCTCACCACGGAGGACTCGGCTCGGATCCAGCTGAACGCGTATCTCCTCTACCACTATGGCGACGCATGCTCCGTGGGACGTTGCCGGCGCGACGAGGACACCAGATCCTGGGTGGCCGAGGTCACCGTCCATCGGGGAGAACTTCTGGTCCCGCTCGCAACGATCCGGATCGATGACGGCAGGAACGTCACGTCTCCCCCCGAACGCTCCCTCCTCGAGAAACGAGCGCAAACCGTCGCCGACGAGCCCCAAATCGCCGAGCGTCTGTCGCGCGAGATCGAGTCGGGGCAGACGGTGGAGGACGCCTGGACCGGGATCGCGCCCAGCGCATATGTCGAGCAGGAACGCGCCGAGGGCGGGCCGGAACCCGGCCGCTCCCTGCACGAACTGGAGATGGGATCGAAGAGGGGGGAGATCCTCTTCTACACCGACCTCGTCGGGACCGATGAACGCGCTGCCGCATTGAGGCGGGCACGGCTCGCCCCCTACAGGGCGGAAGACATGCCGGTCGTCAACCTCTCCAGGGGGGCTGTGCCGTCCCTGATCCCTTTCGACTCGTCGTGCGACTTCGATCACCACGTAATCCTCGACGTGAGGAATCGCGAGATCCCGGACGTCATCTGCGATCTGGGCCTGGCCGATGCGCTTCAGTCGAAGAGGACCCTGGTCAGCCTGTGGACCCTCTCAGGCCCTGGCCGGGACAGACCGACGTGGATGGGACCCGACCCGACCCTCGTCCATCACCGCATCCTCGATGTCGGCCTCCCCGGACCTTTCGACAAGGCGGCCGACCAGAACCTTGCGCTCGCCGCCGCGTCGCTCGTCCGGGTCTCGCGATCGGGCTCCTCCTCCTGGGAAGAACAGCGGATCCAGCTCGTCGTCGTCGGCTGGAAGCCCGCCGAAGTGCCGGGCGCCTTGATGGAAGACAAAGACTTGCCTCTGGCATGGGCCTCAGGGAGGCCCGGGGACAAGCGAATCCTCGTGAGCGAACAAGACTACAGACCGTCGATGGGGACACTCTCCCTCTTCGCCTTCGGCATCTTCGACGTCGCCCGCATCTCGTGCGTACAATCGGTCATGACCTCCTCGGGGACGGAGCTCACGCTCGAGCGGCCCTCCCTTCATGCAGACGCTGGGCCCCCGGTCGCCGAGCCCGCGATCAAGCCGGGCCGCTACGCCGTAGCGGCCGATCTGGCGCGAGCCGGCGACTTCGATTTCTGGAGCGCCGGTCTCGTCCGCAAGGAGAAGGAACTCCGCGTCCTGCTCCGGCGCCTGGGGGGGGCGGGGCGCAGGCCCCTCGTCCGGGTTCAGGTCGCCAGCGATGCCACGTACTCCTCGCTCCAATTCGAGCAGTGGGTCTCGTTTCTGCCCACGTTGGAAAGAGGGGACTTCCTGTACTCGACCCCCATCGACCCGAACGAGATCCCAAACTGGACGGAAGAGGAGCACCCGGACATCCATGTGGCTCTCCAGTTCCGCTAACAGGCTCACCCGTGGGGAATCACCTTCAGGACCCCCTTCAACCACCATCACCCATCATCGAGGCGCTCCTCGCCCTGGGGCAGTTGCCCGCAGAGAAGATCGACGAACTCTGCAAGGTCATGATTTCGGTGATCCAGTTGAGTAGGCGCAAAGAGGGGCTGAAGAGCATCGAGACCCACGTGAACCCGAACATTGAACCCCAGATGTCGTTCAAAGCATACGCAGCGTTCCCGGCCGTGGATCCCGACGGGAGGCATCCCGGGACAATCTACGTCTACCGGAGCAGCCCCCGCATCAATTGGTTTTTTCGACCGTTCGACTTGGCGCCCGCTGGCGCTATCACCCCTCAGAAGACCGAGGTGATGGCGTGCGTGGCGCAGCAGTTACGGAGGAGAGATGCTGGCTTCGATCTTGAAGTCGATGACTCGTTGATCTGCAAGGTTGCAGAGCAAGCGGGCGTCGCACTCTTCCCACTCGCCACGGCGGGTCTGTTCTCAGGGTCCTCGTTCGGCCTGGCGGCGGCGGTTGCCTGTATCTGTAGCGACCTCGAGATCCTCATCCCTCCGCGGGTCCTCATGTCCGGAATGGTCAAGGCTGACGGCAGCGTTCAGGCTATCCAAGGGGTCAACGCGAAGCTAAAGCTCGCGACCGGCGTTTCCTGGTTCCCCGATGTCGCCGGTCGCACACCAAAGGCCATGCTGACGGAGGCCACGTCTGCGCTCGCCAAAGCGTTGGAAACCCTCTCGAGGGCGCCGCAATGCGACGAGGGACTGAAGACCATTCCAGGTCTTTGCCAGCTCTTCTTCGTGCCCCGCGACAACGACCTCTCAGAAGAGAACCTCGAAGAAGAAGTGAGGAATCGTATCGTTGTTTTTCAAGCGCCCGAGAAGTTCGTCGAGGCTGTACAGAAAGCGGCCTCTAAAGCGGAGACTCTGTGTTGCCCGGTCCGTGCCGCCGAGATGATCCTGGAGGCAACACGACCGGAGGCGTCGCTCGTCGTCGTGCCGGTTGGAAACGTGAGCGAGGTCGTCGAGCTCCTTGGGAAGTTCAAGAACGGTCTCGAGGTAACGAAGCCGGCTTGCCCCGCGACCAGGCTCCAGGCTCGAAAATGGAACTTCCGAGTGGCCGGGGACCTGCACCTCGAGATCCGCGAGCTGGGCGTCTCGGGGGATCGGGCCTACGCGCTGGGGGTCCTGCCGGTCACGAACAAGCTCTTCGAGGCCTTGCAACCCGGTGGCCCGGCAGGCTCCGCGACGGGACAGCGGCCGGACGCTCCGCGTGTAAGGATCTCTCCCAACGAGGCCGCAGAATGGTGCGGTCGCCTCTATGAATGCCTGAAAGGGCAAGGCGCCCAGCCGCAGGTCCTCGCTTGCCGCCTGCCGGCGGCCGAGGAGTGGCGGCTGATGTGCGAGCATTGGGAACCCTCAGCCTACCTGCAACACGCCCTCTATAAGCAGTACGCTTTCGATGTGGCGCCCGAGCTGACGACCGACCATCCGAATCCCCTGGGGTTCTCTCATGTCCTGGGTACGGTGTGGGAAATCGTCATGCCTCCCCAGGGCAAGGAGAACTACCCGGCCCTGGGCGGCTGCTGGGCGTCCCGTGCCGAAGAGTGCACCCCTGGGAGCGCGATTGCCCTGCAGGCAGGAGAGAAGAGGGTCGATGTGGGCTTCCGCGTTCTCGTCGAGTATTCATCGAGTTAGGAGGACTCATGCCACCTGTGGCCAGCACGGAGGACATCCTGGGGCGCTTCGCCACCCGGCGTATCCGCCGGGCGATCAGCGAAGATGAATGGCGAGCGCTGCTCGTAGAATACCCGAGCAAGGGGAACGAAGCGGTCAGCACGCAGCTGATCCACGCCCTCTACTGGGGGCTCGAGCAGGACAACAGGATGCCCCGAGATGTCGCCAACGACCTGGAGCAGAAGGACCGGGACGACCTCAAATCCCTGGCCCAGGCCACGAATTACAGCCCCAACCCCGGCCTCCGCGACACGCAAAACCCCTTCACCCCGGTGCGCTGGGACCTACCCATGGTCGTCGGGGCGATCCATACGTCACCGATCGACGGTCCGCTGGTGACGGCCTGGATCTACACCGATGAGCACGACAAAGCCGAGGAGATCGTCATCTTCGGCCGGGGAATCGGACCCACGCGCCGCGCGCTCGAGGACGTCGTGTGGAAGGCCATCGTGGCCGGGTGCTTCGGGAGAGAGATCGAACAGGTAAGCCTGCCCCTCGTTCTGGACGGAGTCGTTCACATCCGTCGCAATCAGGTGGAGGCGGTCAAGGTGGATGGTCTCCCCGACCCGATCTATCCCCTCGAGGTGCTGGTCAGAGACCTGGGCATCCTGGCCGGTCGCTCGGGCCTGGTCAGGGTCCACAGGGTCGGCGACAACGCCCGGGTCAAGGTGGTATGGAACCTCCAGGAAGCCCTCAAAAGGGTTCGCGGCAGGGGCGGGGTGCAGGAGGTCGTCAAATTCGACACCGGGGGGGGGACCTCCTCTATCGGGTTCAGCCATGTGCTCGGGTTCGTCGGGAGCAAGGTCCCTATTCCCAAGCTCCACTCGGCCCTGACGAGCTGCACCTACTTCGAGGAGATCCTCAAAGCCTACGCCGATCAACTGCTTCGCCGGGTCCTCGAGAGCGCCCATGACCGCTACGAGTATTTCAAGGCAGAGTACGAGCGGGAAAGGTCGCAGCTCGATCACTACAAGTCTCTCTCGGGCACTCTCAAGAAAGCGATGGACGACAAGGTCGTCGTCCTTAACGTCCGGACCGACTACGATCTCGGCCGCACGATCCATCTCGCGCATCCGCGATCGAAGTTGGGGAGCGACTACTACAACACGGATCTCCCCCATCTCGTCGAGACGGACAAGAAGTACATGGTGGAGGCCAAGGCTCTTCGAGACGCCGTTGACCGTGCCAGTTCGCAGGAGACGTGGCCCTACCTGACGGCCAGGCTTCTGGACATGGCCGTCCGGGGCCTGAGACCCTACGTCGACGACCTTCCCATCGGGGGCTTCGAGATCTGGAGGGCCCGAGTCCGGCCCTATCTCCTGGACCGACTGCGACCGGTCATCGCAGGGATTCCGGTCAAGTCCAGACGGCGGGTGTTCTTCAAGTACTGGAGCGGTGATGGAAAGCTCTATGCCCTCGATCCCTGCTACGCGATCGACACCGCGACCTGCTCCGTGGCTCTGTCCCCCAACAGTGTTTTCCCGTCCCTGGACGAGGCCGAGGGCCCGCGCCCGATGCCCAGCTTCGGGGACGACCTGGAACTGAAGAAGACCCTTGGTTCCCTCCGGAAGGATCCCGCGGGCCACTCGGCCCAGTCCTTGCTCGGTCGGCTCCAGCGAGAAGGGGACAGTGTGCTGTCGGACACCGAGACCGAGAGCGCGCGACAGGCCCTGGCCGACGAAAGGACCCTAGCGCGTGCCCGGGCCCTCAGGCGACACCACGCCTGGTTCGGCGCCCTGCGGGAACTCGAGAGGTGGGTGACGGAGCCTGCGCGTAGAGACCAAGCTCCTGGCAGCATGCCCGAGATCCCGGCGCATCTCCTCGTGATGCTGGCCCAGCTCGATCGGGATACGGTGGATCTGTGGGACCGCCTCCGGCAGTACGTCAAGGCCCCCCGCGAAGGAGAGCGGCCGGTGAAAGACCCGCGCAAACCAAGCCTCACCGCACAGTGTGTTCGCCTGGCAGGCCCCGAATACCTCGAGCAGGTCATACTGGCGAAGACCATCTTCCCCGCGAGCCTTGCCAAGCCTGGCCAAGCGGGAGATCCCGGAAGGCGACACTCTGCGCCTGGCCTGCTCAAAGAGGCGCAGGAACTGGTCGGCGCGGCCCTGATCCTGGACACCCTCAGGAAGACGGTCTCGGACCGCAGACTAAATGACGTGGCTCTCTACTGGACCCTGGCCCGCGGCCTCTTCCACTCTCTGCTCCTGGGGTGGGGTATCCACTCGGACGAGACGCAGGCACTTCTCGACGCCATCCTGTCGGCTCAACACGCCATGCAACCGATAGAGAACTCGGGGGGAACCGGTCATGAGTGAGCAGGCGGTCACCCGTCTCGCCGATGAGCGGCTGGTCAACGAACTCTTCGTGGTCAACCTGCTGGGTCGGCTCCAGACGCAGCGCCAAACGCCCGTCGCCGGTGGTGCATTCGACAATAGCCCGTCGGTCTTCAATCTCACGATCGAAACCTGCCAGCAGTATCTTCTCGATCACAAGGACGCGTCGGAGAAGTTCACCCGCCTCGTCAAGGAACTGGACCCGTTCGTTGTCGCGCTCGGCCAGCCCGATCGTGCTCAGGTCATCACGCTCGTGGATATCCGGTTACTCCTCGGCGCCCCGGCCCAGTTGACACTCCGCGAGCTCATAGGCCGTGGGGAGCCTCTCGAAGAGATATTCGACAAGGGCGCCATCGAGGCTCTTCTGGCGGAGATTTCCCAGGTGCCGACAGAGACCGTCTCCGGGGACATCGAAAAGATATCTAGCCAGGGCGCCCGCAGAGCCATCAATGCGAAATGGGGCGATTCTGACTTCCTGCAGATCCATCTCGAGGGGGCACTGAGAGAGGCCGCGCGAGAGCGGATCCGTTCCGCTCTGTGCCTCGGGCCGGATGATCCGGCCCTCCTCGGACTCCTGCGCCACGTCAAGATTCCCCCAAGAGCCGGCCAGGGGGGCGATCGGGGGCCCATCCAGTCACGGATGGAACCGAAGGTGGTCGACCGCCTCCTGCGAGGGATGCAGGAGAAGATCCTCCTGGCAGCGAAAGATCGCCTCAAGGAAGCGTCGAGTCTGGCGCCGGACCTGCGAGCCCCCCGGGATCTCCTGGCCTCGATCCTGCTTGACCTCTTCCCATCGCCCGATCCGTGGGGTGCCGTGGGAGCGATCTGCCCCGAGCTGGCGGTGCAAGCCCGACAGGTCCCAGACGCCGAACTTTTGTCGCTCGTGCAGAAGGTGTACGAAAGCATCGACCTGCCTCTCCCCGCCGGCGTGAAGAACATCATCCCAGACCGTACCCCGAGGCAGGCTCCCGGCGACGACGCCCTTCGCGAGGAGATCCACCGGATCCTCGCCATTTTCCTCGAGTGGGCCCGACCCCTGGCCATCGATCGCGACCGAGGCCAGCCGGTTCTGGCCGCCTCTCTCGCCCCGGAAAAGCGCGACACCTGGCGGGAGTCGTGGGATGGGGGGGGCACGGCGTAACCGCTCAGGGATTGGGGGTCACGTCAAGACCAAAAGAAAGGTTCTCCTTAGGTTTGAGTGCAGAGTGGCAGGGTGATTCCTGCGCAGCAGAGGTACGCCATTCCGATGAGAGCCTGCGCGCTGTGGAAGCCGAAGGCCCTGTGACTGAGCAGGCGG
>JACQVV010000488.1 GCA_016209595.1 Planctomycetota bacterium | reverse complement strand
CCCTGGTACTCGACGGTCTTCCCCTGTCCCGGGGGGACCTCCGAGAGTGTGGCCACCTTGATGAACTCGGGCATGGCGGGGCTCCTGGAACGCACGAGCGCTCCTTTATATCCGCCCCCGTGGACCGGTTCAAGCTACGCCGAGCACTCCCAGGAGCTCCCCGGCGCCGGGCCGCCGCGGAGCGGCGGCCCCTGATTGTGGTGTGGTGACGGCGACGCCGACCACGGCATGGAGTGTCTCCACGACCCTACCCGCACCGGGGAGGGTGTAGCGTCAAGTCCGACCTGATGGCCCTGGGTCAGGGTTCGGAGACGAGGGGCTCAGCGTCGTGGAGGGTTTCGAGGATGCGATCGGCCAGGAGACGCAGCGTGATTGCGTGAACGGAGGCCGCGGAGCTCTGGTCCAGGTCCTTCCGGACATCGCTCGTGTCAACGCTCTCGCGGAAGGCGCTCGCCAAGTTGAACGCCAGGAGCATGAGGAAGAGGAGGACGGCGAACATCTCGCTCTTCTCGTCGCCTCGTGTCCACGTGCCCTTCGATCCGAGATGGGCGTTGAGGGTACGGAACCCCTGGTTCTCGATGCTCCAGCGGAGATGCCCGAGCTCTCGCATCTCCAGGGGCGTCAGTGTCTCGTCTGTGGCGATGACCCAGAAGGCCGAGACGTTGGGCCGATTCGCCTGCTTGCCTCGGCGCGGTTTGATGCGCGTTTCTTCGACCAGCGCCACCTTGACCGTACCAGGGTACCCGTCGTGTGTGAGACCGCGGACCGCACGCACTCGGTACGACACGCCGCGCCCCGGATCGACACCCTCCACGCGTTCGACATGGACCGAGTTCGGGTCCGAGGCCAGCTCGCGCGCCTCCCGCAGGACCAGCAGGTCTTCCTTCTTGGATGCGTCCCCTTTGACCAGCACATGAATCCGCTGGTCACGGCACTTCTTCCAGAGGGACGCACTGATGTAGAGGGGGTCGCCCAGGATGATGTCAACAGCCTCCTTTCCATGCCGCTGCACCACCCGCTCGATGAGGGCGGTGCTGCTCGGCAGTTCCTTGCCTTCCTTCGCATACGGCTCCGCGTCGATGAACGACGAGCCGCGATCGGCGAGGATCCGAAGGCAGCTCGCCATCCCGCTTCCCGTCTCGTACCCATCGATCACCCCAACTCGGATCCGCCGTCCGCTCGCGAGGGTGAACTTGGTGCCGCCCTGTTTCGCCACGATGTAGTTCTTCTGGAGTTCCTCCCGAACTTCCTTGAGGGCGATGGTCGGAATGACCCGCTGAAGCGTCGTGTCCGACGCCACCATATCGCGCTCGCTTCCCAGGGACCTCCGCAGGGAGCGCCTCCGCGCGAGATGGTCGATCTGGTGAAGGCTCCGACGTCCCAGCGCCAACCCCATCACCATCAGCAGGACGATCGTCGCCATCGGGATCTTCGGCTTCTCTCTCGTCTCCGAGATCCGTGCGGCCATCAGGACGAGCTTGAACTTGCGGGCGCAGAATCGTATGAAGAGTTCTGCCATATCGGGGGTGCCTCCTCTTCCCGGCAGACTGGGCCCCTTCGAAAAGAGAGAGAAAGGGGGGGCCCGGGGATCCGCGCCAACGGATCCCTGCTCTAACATCCGGCGGGGGGAGGCACTCTGTCCCGGCTTTTGTGACGGGATCTTGCCGCAGTGACTCCGAGTGGCCGGTTTCTCTCTCTTTGCGAGGATGCGCGCGCCGGTCGGACAGGCCGACCGTGTCCAGAATCCGAGCGCCCGCCCCGCGTGACGCCCTGACGGGCGTCACTCCCTCGCGCCCTTACGGGCGCGACTCCAGCCCACGGGGGTCGGCGCGGCGACGCCGCGCCGCCGTCGGGGAACTCCTGGGTGGCCGTGCGGGCCCTTGACGCCAATGGCGAGGTGGTGCCAGACTTCGAGGGGCTGGTGGCCCTCTACGAGACGGGCGGAACGGAGGTCCGGTTCCTCGAGTTCCTGCCCGAGGACGAGGGCGTCCGAGTCGTGGAGTTCACCGGGCTGGTCCGCGCGGGAGAGAACGTGATCGTCGCGGAAGTGTGGGAGCCGTACCTCCTCGGCGTGAACGGCGCCGGCCGCGTGCGGGTGCTCGCGGGGGCGATCGGGACAGTCGAGGTCTTCCCGCTCGCGGGGGCGGGGCTCATCGGGGGCGAGCCGACGCAGGGCTTCGGCGTGGTCGTGAGGGACATCTTCGGAAACCCGATGCCCGGGGAAGAGGTGGAGCTTCGGGTCGTGGAGGACCGCTCGGGGCAGGTCACGGTGCAGACGCTGACGACCGGTTCCGACGGGACCGCGCTGACCACGCCGATGTTCGTGCAGGAGGACACGCGGGAGGTCTCGGTCGGCGCGCGGAGCGTGCGGGCGCCGGAGGTCCGCGACGACCGGACGTATCCGGTCGCGGCGCCGCGGATGATCGAGCTCGTTGCGGCGTTCGGCGTGATTCGAGCGGGGCAGGCGGTCGGGTTCACGATCCGGGTGCGGAAGTACGACGGCAGCGTGGACGAGGAGTTCGAGGGGGTGGTCTACGTGAGCTCCCGGGACCAGGACGAAGAGGGGCGGATCCGGATCGCGGCCGTCCCGTTCACGCGGGCGGATCGCGGCGTGCGGTTCGTCCCGGACCTGCTGTGGTTCGAGGTCCTGGGGAGGAGGCAGGCCTGGGCGTCCACGTCGCTCTGGCCGGGCCCCGGCGGACGCGAGTTCCTGGGCCCCGTGTCGGGCGTGACCGAGGGGATCACCGTGCTCGCCGGCGAGTCGTCGCTGCTTGCGAACGCGGCGCTGGGGACGATCGACCCGGTGACGCAATTGGCCGCGCGGAGGGCCTACGGCGACGCGGAGGTCTGGGACGCGTTCCGGAACGCCGCGTTCGACGTGGGGGTCGAGTTCCGATTCGCCTTCGTCGCGGAGGTGGAGAACGCCGAGGGCGGAGTGGACTCCCTCACGCTCGGCGAGAGCCAGGTCGACTCGGCGACCGATCTGTTCGGGCGGGTGAGGGCGCATGGCTTTCCGCTGACGAGCGATCTCCTCGGCTCGGTCGAGGGCCGCGTCGTCCGCGACAGCTACGTCACCCTGGTCGTGAGCGTGCCCGACCTGATCGCGGATGCGCGAAGGCGGATCGAGGCCGTGGCGGCGGGCATCCAGGCCGTGCGCGACGACCCCGAGACGCCGCCCGAGGCGCTCCCCGCGCTCGACGCCGCGCGGGAGGCGCTCGTCGGGAGCGACGGCGCCGCGGCGAGGCTGGGGGAAGCCGAATTCGAGGCGGGGCTCGACTCCGTGCAGGCGGGCGCCGACGCTCTGGGTCAGGCAGAGGCGGAGGGCGCGGAGATCGGCGCGCTGGGCGAGGAGCTGGGGCGCGTCGCGGACCTGATCCGGAGGGCATTCCGGAGGATCCAATCCCCGTTCTGGCTCGACCGCTCGACCGGCGTCACGATGGGCGCGGAGGCCCCGGGAACGGTCGTCCCCGGGAGGAGCGACCAGGAGGTCCTCACGACGCTGTCCGCCTCCATGCGAGGGGTGGGGCCGACGCTGACCGGCGGGCGGCGCCTGGTCCTGCAGGCGAGCGTGTGGCTCCTGGAGCCGCCCGGAGCCGAGGACCCATTGCCGTGGAGGTTCAGCTCGGCGCCGACGGCCACGATCGCGACGGAGCCGTCGTTCACGTGGGACGTGGCCGAGGCGGTGCCTCCTGACACGAATCCGAACCTCTCGGCGCGCGGGGACCGCGTGGAGT
>JACQVV010000497.1 GCA_016209595.1 Planctomycetota bacterium | reverse complement strand
TCACGGTCACGGAACACGCTCACGGTCACGAAACACGAACACGTGGCCGTGGACCGTGGTCGTGAACCGTGGTCGTGGACCGTGGTCGTGGACCGTGGTCGTGGACCGTGACCGTGACCGTGACCGTCATCGATTCGCCCGCGCGAACTTGACTCATTCGCCAACTTCTTCGCGTTTCAAGGCAGCTAGCCTACTTCTTCTCCGGCCCCTTCTTGTCGCGCAGGCTCTTCCAGTCGATCCAGTCCTTCTTCTGCTGCTGCTTGGGGCCGACCTGCTTCGCGGCGGGCATATCCCCGCTCGAGTCCTTGTCGAGCTCCAGGACCGGAACGTCCTTGTCCTCCGCCTTCTCCTGCTCGCGCATCCGGTGGAGCTCCGTCTCCGAGATGCGCCGGGTGGTCAGCTTGTCGGGAACGAGCATCGTGTGGTCGCATTCCGCGCACAGGATCTTCGTCCCCGGCTTGAGCTCCGTGACGTCATAGAGCGTCTCGCAGAACGGACACTGGAGCTTGAGCCTCTTCTTCTGCTCCGGCTGCTGTGCCTGGTTCTCCATCACGACCTCCCGCTGCTCCCGCCTACCGGCGGACCTTCCAGTCCACCCAGGAGATGAGCCAATCGCCGCCCTCGTTCTTCGCGAGTTCCACCTTCACATCGTACGAGTCCCTGCCCTCGGGAATCAAGCCCTCCCCCTCGAAGCCCGTCACCACGAAAGACGACTTCGCCTTCGCCCCGCCTTCCTCCACCTCGATCGTCCGCTCCGAGACGCTCAGGCTGTACTTTTTCCTGTTCCTGAAGATCACGAGGAGCAACCCCCGGATCTCCGTCCTGTTCTTTGCCTGTGAGCTCTTGAAGTCGGGGTGGAAGCAGTCCACGACCCCGTCGATGTCCCCCTCCTCGAAGCGCTCCTCGCACCGATCGAGGAGGGACGCGATCTTCGCCTCGTCGGAGTCTTCCTCGGCGAGGAGATGGAACGCGCCCCAGACGAGCCCGGCGACGAGGGCAGCTCCCAGGGCGACCTGTCCGAGCCGGCGGCGAGTCATGCTTCAAGGGTACGACGCGGCGGGCGGGCCGGTCAACGGCTCTGGTTTGGGTAGAATCCTCTGATCTCTGAACTTCGAACTCCAAACTTCGAACGCTCAACTGTGAACTCTGAACACCGCCTCTCTCCCGGCGCCGAGAAGGCCCTCCTCGCGGCCGGACTCTGGGCCCTCTTCGGTCTGGGCTACACAGGCACCAACCACTGGAACGTAGGGCGTGAGACGGCCCGGATCGGCCTCCCTCTCGACGCGGCAATCCAGTACTCCCCCTGGTGGGAGATCGTCTACTCCTTCGTCTACTTCTTTGTCATGCTCCCGGTCCCCCTGGTCGCGGAGCGAAAGTTCTTCCGGCGCGTGTGCGGGGCCTACGTGACGGCCATGCTCCTCTCCTTCGCCTGCTTCGTGGCCTTTCCCGTGAGCTATCCCCGGCCCGACATCGTGGCGGAGACGTTTTTCGACTGGACGGTGCTCCTCAACTACAGGCTCGACCCCCCCAACAACTGCCTTCCGAGCCTCCACATCGCGATCGCCTACCTCGCCGCCTTTGTGTCCTGGCGCCTCTCCCGGCCCTTCGGCTGGGTCGCGCTCGCCGTCGCTACCGCGATCGCTGTCTCGACTCTCTTCGTCAAGCAGCACTATGTCCTGGACATCGCCGGCGGAATCCTCGTCGCCGCCCTCGCCCACCGTCTCTGGTTCCGCAACCGGTTGACGGTGCACGGCCGGCGGGTGATGCTGGCGGGAGACAGGCGATAGGCGACAACCGACAACTGGGTGGACCACGATGGACGCGCGAGAGGAAAGAAAGAGTACGGCGAAGGAGCTCCTCGCCTGCTTCTCGGAGGCGGCCGGCGTGCCGGGCCACGAGGGCGCGGTCCGGCAGATCTTCCGCGAGCGGCTGGCGGGAATCGGCGAGATCGCGGGAGACCGGATCGGGAGCATCCTCGTCTTCAAGGAAGGGGAAGGCCCCGAGCCGCGAGTCCTTCTCGACGCGCACATGGACGAGGTCGGGTTCCTGGTCCAGTCGGTCACCCCCGAGGGCTTCCTGCGGATGGTTCCTGTCGGCGGCTGGTGGGGGCACGTCCTGGCGGCGCAGCGCGTGCGCGTGCTCGCCCGCCGGGGCGAGATCCCCGGCGTGGTAGCCTCGGTCCCCCCCCATTTTCTCAAGGAGGGAGAGAGGAAGCTCGTCCGCGGCGTCGATGAGCTCTTCGTGGACGTGGGGGCGAGAAACTCCGAGGACATCGCCGGCCGGCTCGGTATCCGCCCGGGCGACCCCATCGTCCCGGACTCCCCCTTCCGCGAGATGGCCGACCCCGACCTCGTCACCGGCAAGGCATTCGACGACCGCGCCGGGTGCGCCCTGGTCGTTCATTCGCTCCTTGAGGCCTCCGAGCACCCCGGCACGCTCGTCGGGGCGGGGAGCGTGCAGGAGGAAGTCGGGTGCCGCGGCGCGACCACGGTGGTCGAGGTCGCGGCCCCCCAGGTCGCGATCGTCCTCGAAGGCACTCCCGCCGACGACGTCCCCGGCGCGGAAAGCCAGGGGAAGCAGGGGTGCCTCGGCCGCGGGGTCCAGGTCCGGCTCTACGACCCCACCATGATCGCCCACCGTGGGCTCGCGGACTTCGTCCTTTCCGTGGCGGAGGAGGAGGGGATCCCGCACCAGCTCGCGGTCCGCACCTCGGGCGGGACCAACGCCTCGAGAATCCACCTCCACCGGCAAGGCGTCCCGTCCATCGTCCTAGGGGTCCCCGTCCGCTACATCCACAGCCACGTCTCGGTTCTCCACATGGACGACTACCTGGCGGCGCTCGAGCTCGTGCTCGCCCTCGTCCGGCGTCTCGACCGGCGCCGGGTCGAGTCGCTCGCGAGCGACTGATCCCGCCGCCCTGGCGCCGCGCAGAAGAGACCCGAACCCCGAACCC
>JACQVV010000496.1 GCA_016209595.1 Planctomycetota bacterium | reverse complement strand
GCTTCCCAGGAGCGATACGCCCGCGAGGGACGAGACCCGCCTCGCGATCGTGTCGACGAGATCGGGACGTCGCCCCTCGGAGAGGTTCGGGACGCACTCGATGATCTTCTTCACGAGGCGAGATGATCCCACGAACCGCCCTGCCGTGGAACTCGTGGCCGCCGGCGGCGGGAGCTACGACCCCACGATCTCGAGAGCCGTATACCCCCTGTGGTAGGGCCGGGATTCCTCGTAGCTGTCGACCTCGTCGCCCCACTGCTCCCACCCGGGGCGCCTGCGCCGAGCGAAGAGCTCCAGGAACGGTTCCGGGCTGCACTCTTCGATCAGCCGGTAGGCGCCATCGGGCTTTCGCGAATGCTCCTGCTTTCGCTCGAGAACGACGTTGACCTGTCGCCGCCCGGGAGCCAGGGTCCGGATTCTCCCCTTCACGCCGAAGAGGAGCATCTCCGTCACGTTCCGGAAGTAGAAGCCGACGCCGCGCCCGTCCGGTCCCCTGTCCTTCCGGATCTTCAGCCATACGATGTTCGTCTTGTAGGTGAACCCCCAGGCGCGCAGGATTTCGATCGCCTCCGGGAGGAGCGCGTTCGGAGTCCAGAGGTAGAGGTGGCTCTTCGGCGCCGCGAGCGTCCCGACCGGGAGCGCCGCGATCTCGTCGAAGGAGAGCGTCTCGTACCTGTGGAGCCGGCGGTGCTCGGGCCCCACCTTCCCGGTCCGGTTGGTGAACCGCCAGGGGGGATCGATGAGGATCGTCCCGAAGCGCCCGCGATCCGCGTCCCGAATCTCTCGCATGACCCGAGTCCTACCGCATCTCGTGGGTCATGTCAATAGAGGCCCCATTTCTTGGGGACCGAGACCTGAGATGCCGCGCTGGGGACGGGCGAAGTCCGAGGCTCTACGTCCGGCGACCGTCTCGAACCACCACCCGGCCGCCCTTGACGACGGTCCGCACCCGGTTCGTCGCGTAGTGGTAGGGGAGATAGCGGTGGTTGGGCGCGTCGAAGACCACGAGGTCGGCCGGCCGCCCGACCTCGATCGTCCCCGCCACGCTTCCCCGGCTGATCGCGTGAGCGGCATTGGCGGTCGCCGCGATGAGCGCCTGCGCGGGAGTGAGTCCGAGGTTGAGGCACGCGAGGGTGAGAATCATCGGCATCGACTGCGTCATGGACGTCCCGGGGTTAAAGTCCGTCGCGAGAGCGATCGGGACCCCGAGCTCCATCATCCGGCGCGCGGGCGCGAAGCGCCTCTTGTTGAGATGGAATGCCGTGCCGGGCAGGAGCACGGCGACCACGCCCGCCTCGGCCATCGCCCGCATCCCCTCCTCGCTCGCGAAGAGGAGATGGTCCGCGCTCGCGGCGCCAACGCGCCCGGCGAGTTCGGCTCCGCCCGTCGGGGCCAGCTCGTCGGCGTGGACCTTGGGCGCAAGGCCGTGGAGCTTTCCCGCGGCGAGAATTCGCTCGCTCTCGTCCACTCGAAAAACGTGGTCCTCGCAGAAAACGTCGCAGAACTCCGCGAGCCGCGCGCCAGCCACTCGCGGGATCATCTCCTCGCAGATGAGGCGGACGTAACCCTCCCGGTCCTCGCGGTATTCGTCGGGGAACTCGTGGGCCCCCAGGAACGTCGGGACGAGCGAGAGTGGATGAGTCGCGGCGACCTCGCGGATCGCCTCCAGGCTCTTCATTTCGTCCTCGACCGAGAGGCCGTAGCCCGACTTCGCCTCGACCGTGGTCGTGCCGGAGAGCAGGAATTCGTCCGCGCGGGCGCGGAGGAGCTCCACGAGCCTCTCGCGGGTCGCCTGCCGCACCTGCCGGACCGACGAGCGAATCCCGCCGCCGGACCTCGCGATCTCGACGTAGTCCGCGCCCGCGAGCCGCATGGCGAACTCGTTCTCACGAGTCCCCACGAAGACCGGATGCGTGTGCGCATCGACGAAACCCGGCGCGACGAGCTTTCCGGAAGCGTCGATCGTTTCGAGAGCGCGGTACGCGCTCCGGATCTCCGCGGTCTTCCCCACCGCGACGACCCTCCCGTCCCGGATCGCGACCGCGCCGTCCTCGACGATCCCGAGCTCCCCGAAGGCATCCCCCACCCGCGGCTCGGAGGGGCCCGCGCAGGTCACGAGCTCGGAAGCCCCGAACACCAAGAGATCGGTGTCCTCGCGCACGTCCCGCGCAATCCTCACGCCATGCCCAGACCGACCGCGATCCTCAGGGCCTCGTCGACGCGGGTCATGGTCTCTCGGCCGACCCGGCCGAGCGACCCGGCGAGCCGGCGCTTGTCGATCGAACGGAGCTGCATCAGGAGGACCTTCGATCGGAGCGTGAGCCCCCCTTCCGGCGGCTCCACGAGCGCCGGGCGCTCACCTCCCTGTTCGGACCCGACGACGGGGTCGAGACGAACGCGCACCACCTCTCCGCGACGAGGGCTCGGCATCGAAGCCACGATCGACCTCCTCCTCCAGAGGGTGGAACTCCTTCTCGATCTCGAGATAGACGTCGGCCATCTCGCGACAGCCCTCGACGATTTCGCGCCGGAGGGCTTCGCGCTTGCGAGCTTCCAGCCACTCGTTGAGCAAGCGTGTGATGGCCGCGCTCCGTTCGCCCGTCGAGACCGACCGTTCGAACTCCCGGATGGTCTCAGCGGGAAGCGTGTACGTACGTTTGAGCGTCCTCATGGATACTCTCCAGTTTCCAGACTAGCATAGGATACCGCGCGGCGGGTTGGTAGCGGCAAGGCAGGACCGGCTCAGTGGTACATCGACCGGGCGCGGTAGTCGGCCTGGAGTGAACATCATGCTCGACTCGACGAAGCTGGTTTCGGCCCTGGACAAGGCGCTTCGTGAACTCGGACCGAGAGTGAGGGGGAAAGAGTGGGCCGACTGGTCCATGCGGACCCACCATATGAAGGGCAACGCCGTTCGAGAAACCACGTCGCGGAAGGCGGTGCCGCACAAGAAGGAGTATGTGCTCGCCCGTGCTCTGGAACGGCTGGGCTACCACCGATACCAGAAGGGAGTGCAGCATCAAACGCACGTCTTCTTCCACGAGTGGCGCCAGCTCGACATCGGCGTGGTGGAGTGCGACAACAACTGGGCCGACGACTGCTGGATGGGCAAGTACACCACCCGGCTCGTCCTCGAAGTGGAGAACGACATCCGCGAGTTCACCATGACGATGCGAGGGATGCTCGATGTGCGGGCGGAGCTGTACTGCGGGATCTTCTACAGTGACAAACCCCGGATCGAAGAGATCGAGGTCGGCTCGGGGACGAAGGAGGACCCGCCAGTCTTGATACGCGACTGGCCACTGCCTTGGAAGCAGACCACTAGCGGCGCCACCCTCCCGGCAGGTTCGAGCGTGATGGCCCTCTTCCTCTCGTCGAGCGAGCCCGCGGTTCGCGGGTGGAAGGAATGGACCTCCGGGGCGAAGGATGAGAGCCACGTATCGGAGTCGAGCCTCGAGTTCTGGGACAACGGCGCGGACAGAGTCTGGGATGGGGCCTGAGCGGAGCGACCTTCTCGTTCCGCGCTTCCTCGACGCGGACCGCTGAACGGCACTCGTCTCTCTATCCCATCGGGATGCGCACGCCGCGCTCGCGGGCGCAAGCCGACGCGGTCTCGTAGCCCGCGTCGGCGTGACGAGCGACGCCGATCCCGGGGTCGTTCGTGAGGACGCGCGCCAGGCACCGGGAGGCGCGGTCCGTGCCGTCGGCCACGGTCACCTGCCCCGCGTGGATCGAGAGGCCGATCCCGACGCCGCCGCCGTGGTGGATCGAAACCCACGTCGCGCCGCTCGAGGCGTTGAGCAGGGCATTGAGGAGCGGCCAGTCGGCGATCGCGTCGGAGCCGTCCTTCATCCCTTCGGTCTCGCGGTTGGGGGAGGCCACCGAGCCTGTGTCGAGGTGGTCGCGGCCGATGACGATGGGCGCGCGAAGGGTCCCGTCCGCCACCATCCGGTTGATCCGCTCGCCGAAGCGGGCGCGCTCGCCGTAGCCCAGCCAGCAGATGCGGGACGGGAGCCCCTGGAACTTGACCTTCTCGCCGGCCAGGCGAATCCAGCGCGCGAGGGCCTCGTCCTCGGGGAAGAGATCGAGGACCGCGCGGTCGGTCGCGCGGATGTCGGAGGCCTCGCCGGATAGGGCGACCCAGCGGAAGGGGCCCTTCCCCTCGCAGAAGAGGGGGCGGACGTACGCCTCGACGAAGCCCGGGAAGCCGAAAGCCTCGGCAAGCCCCGCGTCCTTGGCCGCGCCTCGGATGTTGTTGCCGTAGTCGAAGGCGATCGCGCCCTTGGCTTGTAGATCGAGCATCGCCCGGACGTGGCGAACGACCGTCTCCTTCGAGCGCCGGACGTACTCGGCGGGGTCCTTCTTGCGGAGCTCGAGGGCCTTCTCGAACGGCACTCCCGACGGGACGTAGCCCGCAAGAAGGTCGTGCGCCGAGGTCTGGTCCGTGACGAGGTCCGGGACGGCGCCGCGGCGGGAAAGCTCGGAGAGGACATCGGCCGCGTTGGCGACCAGGCCCACCGAGAGGGCGCGCTTCTCCCGCCGAGCCTTCTCGAGTCGCGCGAGCGCGTCGTCGAGCGACTCCGTACATTCGTCCAGGTAGCCCGTCGCGAGACGGCGCTCGACCTTCCGCGCGTCCACCTCGACGCCGAGGAACGCCGCGCCGTTCATGGTCGCTGCCAGCGGTTGCGCGCCGCCCATCCCCCCGAGGCCCCCCGTGACGACAAGGCGCCCGGCGAGCGAGCCGCCGAAGTGCTTTCGAGCGGCGGCGGCGAAGGTTTCGTAGGTCCCCTGGAGGATCCCCTGCGTCCCGATGTAGATCCAGCTCCCCGCCGTCATCTGGCCGTACATCGTGAGGCCGAGGGCCTCCAGGCGGCGAAACTCGTCCCAGTTTGCCCACGCCGGGACGAGGTTCGCGTTGGCGATGAGGACTCGCGGCGCCTCGGGGTGCGTGCGGAAGACTCCCACGGGCTTCCCCGACTGGACGAGGAGGGTCTCGTCCTCCTTCATGTCGAGAAGCGTCGCGACAATCCTGCGGACGGCCTCCCAGCTCCGGGCCGCCCGCCCCGAGCCGCCGTAGACCACGAGGTTCTCCGGGTCCTCCCCGACCTCGGGATCGAGGTTGTTCAGGAGCATCCGGATCGGTGCTTCGGTCTGCCACGACCGCGCCGAGAGCCGCGTCCCGCGCGGCGCCCGGACAGGGGAGTACCCCTTCCCGGCGAGGAGTTCCTGGACGACGTCCATCGCGATCTCTCCTTGTCCGGGCTCGCGCAAGCGCCCCGGCCGGCCGAATGATATTTCTTCGCGAGGCTGAAAGGAACCCCGCCGGGAATCCGGATCCATGGTGGAGACAGGAAAAACAACCAGCAAAGCACGGAGGTAAAGCCATGAACCGCAATGCGTTGATCTCGACCATCCCGTTTCCCAGCCCGATGCCGATTCCGCCCTTCGCCACGAGCCCGGCCGCGAAGCTCGGCGTCCTCGACCCCGAGGCGCTTGGAATCATCGTGGTTTGCAGGACCGGGCTCTTCTCCAGCAAGGCGAAGTAGGGCGACCCGACAAAGGCGCAGGACGGGCAGGAGCCAAACAAGAAACCATTTCGGCGAGGAGTTGGAACCATGAACCGGAACGCGAAGATCTCGATCGCCCCGCTCCCGAGCCCCATGCCCGTTCCCCCCTTCTCCACGAACCCCGACCCGAAGCTCGGCGTTCTCGGCCCCGAGGCGCTCGGGATCATCGTGGTCTGCAAGCCGGGCCTCGGCTCGGGCAAGGCGAAGTAGCGGAAGGCATCCATGTCCGGGGTCGCGCATGCGCTCCGAATCCGCGGTCGCGCGTGCACTCCAGGCGGTAGGATCTCGCCCCCATGGAAGATGAGAGACCGCCGGGGCCGGATCGGGGAATCAAGAGCACGAACTGGACCGCGCTCCGGCAGGGGGACGTCGAGCACCTGGTCCACGCCTACTGGAGCCCGGTCCACCGTTTCCTCAAGGCGAGACTCGCCTCATCGGAGACCGCGGAGGATCTGACCCAGGAGTTCTTCCTCCACTTTCTCCAGAAGGGGCTCCTCGCGAGGGCCGACCCGGAGCGCGGTCGCTTCCGCGGGTTCCTCTTCACGGTCGCCCGGCAGTTCCTTGTCGATCACTTCCGCGAGCGGGGCGCGGCCCGGCGGGGCGGAGGAGTGGCACACGCGGGTCTCGATGCCGCCCAAGGCGTCCCCGCCGAAGGGGCCGACCCAGCGAGCGAGTTCGACCGGCAGTGGTTCCTTTCGCTCCTCAACCGGGCGCGCCTGGCGCTCAAGAACCACTACGCGGTTCGCGGCCGGCCCGAGGTCTACCGGGCGTTCCGCCTCTTCTACTTCGGGGACGAGGGCGAGGATCGCTGGAGCCAGAAGAGGATCGCCGAGGAGCTCGGGGAGCCCGTGAGCCAGGTGAACAACCACATTCACCGGGCGCGCGGCGTCTACGCGGAGCTCGTGCGGAATCTCGTGGCGGAGTACTCCACGGGCGAGGAGGATTTCCAGGAGGAGATGGCCTCGGTCGCCCGGTTCCTGGAGGGCGGGAAATACCCGGGACTTCCCGATTCGACGGCGATCCAGCCCAGACCAGGGGAGGACGAGCTGGCGGAGTAGGCTAGGGGCTGTGAGGAAATAACGGCTACATTCGGCCGGCTGCGCCGCCCTTCTCGAAGTCCTTCGATTTCTCCCCGGCTCCGAGCGTCGGGGCGGGTGATCTCCGACCTCGCCCCGGTCCCGTTCTCTGGATCGAGAGGGGAGAAAAACCTTGCCCCGCGGGGGTGTGAGAACTCAGACTTTGCCTGAATCGAAAGGCCTCACCGTGCCCCGGGAGGAAAAGGACAGTCGATGGTCGAGACGGTCAAGCACGAGGTCGAATTCCTCAAGCGACTCCTCGTCTTCACCCTTCCCGCGGCCCTCTTCCTCCTCTCTGTCCTTGTCTTGCCAGGCGGGACGGCCCCGGCCGGGGACGAGACAGGCGAGGGAGGGCCCGACCACTGGACCGCGGTGCACCGCGCCCGAGCCGAGGAGGGGCGGGAGAGACTGAAGAGGCAGCTCGAGGCGCTTGACCAGGACCCGGAGGCGCCCCTCGCCGCGGTCGCGGAGAAGGTCGCGAAGCGGGAAGCGGCGCTCGCCGGCGAGCGGGCCGAGCTACTCAAGAAAATCGAGGAGGCCCGGCGCGAGGCGGACCGCATCCAGGCGATCCACGATTTCTACGCGGGCGGGATGGAGCGCGCGGACCTTCTTTACGCGGACGCGCTGGCGATCGATCTGCGGTTCAACCAGCTCGAGTCGGATGTGAAGTTCCTGGAGAGCTACGTCCCGGTCGTCCGGAAGAGGATCGAGCTCACCGACGACCCCGACGAGAAGAAGGAGCTCGAGCTCTCGCTGGAGAACGACCTCCTGGCGCCGCTGCGGGAGAAGAAGGCGCGCATCGAAGAGATCCGCGGCGAGCGCGACTGCCGGAAGGGGGCGAGGGACGCCTACTACGCCTTCTACGAGTCGCGGATGCAGACCTACATGGCCGAGATGAACAAGGCTCAGGCGAAGGTGAAGCTCCTCGAAGAGGACCTTTCGAACGTCCCGTTCGACCTCGATGAGGAGAAACCAGCACTCGCCCTCTCGAAAGAGGAGACGAAGGTCTGGGAGCGCGCATCCCGGCTCGAGAAGGCTCTCGCGGCAACCCCCGAGATCCGCGAGGAGGCCGTTTCCGTGAAGTGCCTCCTCTGCCACTTCACCGCGGACGAAGCATATTTCATGGAGGGAAGACTGGCCTACGCGGACCATCCCCCGCTCGCCGAACGGGCGGACGACACGTGCGAGGGCTGCCACGGGGGCGATCCATCCGCGCTCGACCGTCCCTCAGCCGGGCACGAGGCCATGGTCCCGCCTTCTCTCGTGATCGGCGCTCCGGTCGATGTGAGGGGCAAGCCGCGCTCCCTCTTCGCCCTTGGCGAGGAGATCTACGACCTCTACAGGTGTCGGGCCTGCCACGAGCTTCCCGGCGAGGATCCGATCTTCCGCAAGGCATGGGACCTCGAGGGCCTGCACGGCCGGATCGGCTTCGACTGGGCCATCCAGAGCCTCACCCGGCCCGAGGTCTACCCGGAACGATACACGATGCCCCGCTACGGTCTTACCGAAGCCCAGGCGCAGAAGATCGCGCTCTTCCTGTGGCAGTCGAAACACGTCCACGGTGCGACCGTCCATGCCGAGAACGCGCCGGACAAGAAGCCCGAGGGAATCGAGGAAGAAGGGGAGAAGGATGCGGGTGGCGGGCAGGGAGATGGGCAAGAACTGCCGCGCAGGACGGCCGATCTCGCGGGCGTGGTCACCGGGTACGACGTTTCCATGGGCTCGAACCTCTTCCACGATCTCGGGTGTCTTGGCTGCCACCAGGTCCGCGGCACCGAGGAACCGGCAGGCGTCACCGAGTCGATGGCGGACATGGGGCTCCGCCTCGCGAGGCCGTATCCCCCGGCGAACCCCGTCTATCCGGCCGGGACGGTGATCGACCGCGAGGTCCTCGATCTCCTCAAGAGGGACGGCGTCCGTTCGATCGACGTCCTCTCCGAGTCTCCCCTCGATCCCATCCTGATCGACCAGCGGGCGGTGCTCGCCGAGGGCTATCCGCCGGACGACCCCATCTACCCGGCGGGCACGACGATCGACCAGGAGGTCTACGATTTCCTCAGGAAGGAGAAGGTCGTCAAGGTCCGGCTCTCGGCGCGCGGGAGTGACTTCGCCCCGGATCTCACGCACAGCGGAAACAAGCTCAAGAAGCCCCATCTGGTCGCGTGGCTCCAGGACCCTGGAAGCCACCTCGCCGGCGCGACCATGCCGAACTTCCGGCTCGATGAGAAAGAGGCGTGGCTCGTGGCGACCTACCTCGATCACCGCCGGGCAGCGTCCGCGCCTCCCCCCATCCGGAAGGGTCTCTGGACGGATCTTTCCCGGCAGGTGAAGGATGGCTTCGTGTTCGTGCTCTCGGCGAGCGCGCCGCGGCTCGCGGTAGGCCGGGAGGTCGATTTCGTCCTGGAAGTGAGGCGGGAGGAGACGGGGCGCCCGATCGAGCCACGCGAGTTCCCGGAGTTCTCGGCCGCGATCCAGACCGTCCGGCCATCGGGCGAGACGCCCTGGCTCGAGATCTACCCGTTCGTGGAGGAAGGCCGCGGGGCGTTTGTCCTCTTCTTCCGTTTCGAGGAGGCCGCTCCGCACCGGCTGCGCACGCGCCTTTCCGCCGGCCCGGACGAGCCTCTCGTCGAGGTTGTGTTCGATCTCGCGGTCCGACCGAAGGAGGTGTCGATCGAGACGGAGGGGAAGACGCTCGTCGCTTCCCTGGGCTGCTCGGCCTGCCACGATATCCCGGAGCTGGAGAAGAACCCGCCGTCGATCGCGGACCTCGGGGAGTTCGCGATGGAGTGCGTGGAGGAAGGAAAGATCACGGGCGGAGGGGCCGAGGAGGTCGTCGCCTCGCTCACCGACGCCATCGTCCACCACGCGCACCTCGGCGGCGAGAAGGGCGCGATCTACTCCTGGAAGGTGGACGACGTCGAAACCCGCGCGCTCGCCGCCTATATCTTCGATCGGGCTCGGCGCGGGAATAGCCCGCCCCGGTCCGCTCGGGAAGCGGTCCTCCACCACGGGAAACGCATCCTCGATCGCTTCAACTGCCGCGGCTGCCACAAGATCGGCCCCGGGGAAAAGGGCGGCTCCTACGGGCCGAATCTCGGAATCGCGGGCCTCCGCTACCGGCCGGCCTACCTCGTCCGGTTCCTCGAGGCCCCGGATCCCGTCCGCACGGGCGCCGGGAATGCTGTCATGCCCACCTTCAACATGACCGGCGAGGACCGGGAGGACCTCGCTCTCTACTTCCAGGAGCTCATCCGCGGCACGCGCGAGGCGGAGCTCGTTCGCGCGGCGGCCGCCGCTTTTTCGGGCGTAGAAAACGGCGATCCGGTCCGTGGCGAGGAACTCGTGAAGGAGCACCGCTGCCGGTCGTGCCACCTGATCGGCGACGACAAGAAGCCGCTCGACGACTTCACGGACTACACCAGGGAGGATCTCGAACGCCACCGGACGCGGGCGCCCCGTCTGGTGGACCTCGCGAATCGTCTCGACCCGGACTGGATGGCCGCCTGGATCATGGACCCGCGCAAGTTCCTCCCCGACACCGCGATGCCCGACCCGGAGATCACGCTGGCGGACGCCGCTTCGATTCGCGAGTACCTCCTCACGTTCCGGACCCCCCCTCCGAAGAAGCCGGACGGCGAGAATCGCTGAACGCCCTGCGAAAGGCGGTCCTCGGCCTCCTTGCGCCCTCCGTCCTGCCGCTCGCCCGTGGCTAGAATGTGTTTGGGTTGGGGGGGGGGGGGGGGGGGGG